>JAJDAH010000017.1:32500-87250 GCA_029261965.1 Polyangiaceae bacterium | reverse complement strand
ATCCGGACCGCATTCGTCACTCCCCGACGAGATGCACGAGCGGCCCAAGAAGCCGCCACCGGAACTGCCTCCTCGGGGTCCGCAATCCGTACAATCGGTCCCGAGCTCACATCCCGAAAAATCCGAGCCGGGGCCGCCGTCGTCGCAATCACCATCGTCGGGCGTCTCGCAGGTGTCGGTGCACAGGGCCGAGCCGCCAGACCCACCCGAGCCGCCAGACCCACTCGAGCCGCCAGACCCACTCGAACCGCCGGACCCGCCCGAGCCAGAGCCACCGCCGCTTCCGCCATTCGAGGGTAGCCCGACCCCACTGTCGCGGTCGCCGCAAGCCTGGAGGCAAGTCGCTTCGTCCGTCCCCCCGCACAGGCACCGGTCGAAACAACTCTCACAGCTCCCGCAATCAGGAGAAAAAGAGCATCCCGAAACCCCGCTGCCCTCGAGGGTCGACGAGGAGGAGGAGCACCCGAGAAACGTGCCTGCCGCGAGTAAAAGCGTCGCGGCACAAGTGGGAAGAAATCGCATTGGTCGGTCGGTTCTTGGAGGATGTTGCGGCCTACGCGGTTTTTCGCTGGACCGTCAGGTTTCCCCTGACGTCGGCGGGCACAGGAGCGAGCAGTCGCGAGAGCCTATACGCCGTCTATCCCATCATGCGAGTCGCACGGCACCCAATCGGCGATTCGCATGATTCCGTAAAGTAAGCCCTCGGGCCTAGGTGCGTCAATGACTGGAACGCGGCGAGCGGGAGGACGTAGGTGATCGTTCGAGGCCCCGGGCGCGGCTCTCCGCGCTGCCACCTCCGGTTCGCTCAGCCGAGCTTCTGGCGGAGCATCTCGTTGACGGCGCGTGGATTCGCTCGGCCACCCGTGGCCTTCATGACCTGCCCCACGAGGGCCCCGAGAAGGTTGCGATTCCCCGCGCGATACCTACTCACGAGATCCGCGCTCTCGAGGACCACTCGGGCGACCACCGATTCGAGCTCGGCGGCGTCACCGAGCTGCGCGAGGCCTCGACTTTCGACAATCTTCTTGGGCCTTTCGCCGCTCCGAGCCATTTCGGCAAACACGTCCTTGGCGGTGCGACCCGAGATCGTCCCGTCTTCTACGAGATTCAGGAGCTCGGCGAGCTTCGAGCCCCCGAACGGGAGCTTGGCTTCCTTCTTGAGCTCTCGACGCACGTCGTTGACGAGAAGCGCGGCGAGACCGGTGACATTCGACGTCGCCGGGAGGGCACTGTCGAACAATGTCTTGAGAACCGCTTCCTCGGAAATCAGGCGCGCCTCGTCTTCGCCGATGCCGTGACGCGCGACGAGGTCCTTGGCTTCGTCGCCGAGCACCTGGCGGGGCTTCGGCGCGGCTTTCTGGCTCGACCCCGGACTCTTCGGCTTCGCCGCCGCCGACGCAGCTTTCTTCGCTGTGAGCTTCGACCACGAGTCGCGCAACGCCACCGTTCGATTGAAAATCGGCGCCCCGGGCTTCGAATCCGGATCGACGTAGAAAAATCCCGTTCGTTCGAGCTGCCAACGGTCCCCGGGTTTGGTGCTGAGCAAGCTCGGCTCGACTCGTGCGTTCTTCACGACTTCGAGAGAGCTCGGGTTCAACTGTTCGAGAAAGTCGACGCCGTCCGCGCCAGGTCGCGCGACGGAGAAGAGCCGGTCATACAGGCGAACTTCGCACTCGACGGATTCTTTGGCGCTCACCCAATGGATCGTGCCTTTGATCTTGCGTCCGTCGGCCGGCGCCGCATCCAGAGTCTCGGGATCGTAGGTGCAGTGAAGCTCGACCACTTCGCCGGCATCGTCCTTGATGACGTCAGTACACTTGACAACGTAGGCGTATCGCAACCGAACTTCCGCGCCAGGCGCGAGGCGGTGCCACTTCTTGGGGGGGGACTCGGCGAAGTCGTCGCGCTCGATGTAGAGCTCGCGCGAGAACGGGACCTGTCTCGACCCCTCCTTGTCGATGTCGTGCGGCCAGTAAGCGGCATCGAGATTCTCGGCCGCGCCGGAATGGTTCTCGATCACCACCTTGAGCGGCCGAAGAACACCCATGACGCGAGGGCAGCGCTCGTTGAGGTCCTCGCGAACGGTGTGCTCGAGCAGCGCGAGCTCGACCTCGCTGTTGTGTTTAGCCACTCCGATGCGGTCACAGAACCTGCGGATGCTGTCGGGAGTGAGCCCGCGACGCCGAAGCCCAGAGATCGTGGGCATGCGCGGGTCGTCCCAACCGTCGACGTGACCGTCTTCGACGAGCTGCAACAGCTTCCGCTTGCTCATCACCGTGTACTCGAGGCTGAGCCGCGCGAACTCGGTTTGCCGGGGCCGGCACGGCTCGTCGGTGTGGTCGAGCACCCAATCGTAGAGCTCGCGATTGTCCTGAAACTCGAGAGTGCAAAGCGAATGGGTGACGCCCTCGAAGGCGTCGCTCAAGCAATGGGTGAAGTCGTAGAGCGGGTACACACACCACGCATCTCCCTGCCGGTAGTGCGTGGCGTGACGGATTCGATAGATGGGAGGGTCCCGCATCTTCATGTTCGCCGCCGCGAGATCGATCTTGGCTCGGAGCACGTGCTCTCCGTCAGAAAACTCGCCTGCCCTCATCCTCGCGAACAGGTCGAGGTTCTCTTCCACGGACCTGTCGCGATACGGGCTCGGCTTCCCCGGTTCGGTGATCGTGCCGCGGTATTCGCGCACGGCGGCTTCGTCCAGGCTGTCGACGTAGGCCAGCCCCTTTTTGATCAGGGCTACCGCGTGGGCGTAGAGCTTCTCGAAGTAGTCCGACGCAAAAAATACGTCGTCCCACTCGAAACCCAGCCACTCGATGTCGCGTTTGATCGCGTCGACGTACTCGTAGGATTCTTTCGACGGATCCGTGTCGTCCATCCGCAATCGACACTGGCCGCCGTGCTCCCTGGCCAGCCCGAAGTTCAGGCAAATCGCCTTGGAGTGACCGATATGCAGGTATCCGTTCGGCTCCGGAGGAAACCGCGTGACGACGCTCCGATGTTTTCCGCTCGCGAGGTCATCGGCGACCCTCTGGCGGATGAAATCGAGGCCGGCGCTTTCTGTTTCGTCACTCACCCGTAGACGATTCGAGACAAAGTCTCGGCCACGCAGCCTGGTTTGTCCTCGCCCTCGATTTCGATCGTGCACTTCTGCTTGAGCTGAATCTGGCTCGGCGGCTTGAGATCGGCGGAAACCAGCTCGCGACGCATGCGGACCCGTTTACCGGTTCGCACGGGATTCGGGAAACGTACCTTGTCGAGCCCATAGTTGATCGCCATCACCATGCCTTCGTAGGCCGCCGGATCCGCCGGCGTGATGCCGGCACTCAAGTACGGGATCATCGACAGCGTCAAAAAGCCGTGGGCAACCGTGCCTCCGAACGGCGTGTTCTTCGCCATCTCAGGGTCGACGTGGATGAACTGGCGGTCGAGTGTCGCGTCGGCGAATGCGTTGACGCGCTCTTGGTCCAACTCGAACCAATCGCTCACGCCCTCCTCTTTTCCGATCAGCCGACTGAAAACCCCGAGTGCCTTTTCGGCGTTGCTCATCACTGTGCTCCTTTGCCGGTCGTCCCACGGACGAAGGGCGCCGAGCATATCCGAGCTTCCGCCGCTCAGTCGAGCACAGAGGCTTGCTCGGTCAGCGTATCTGCCAAGGCGCACTCCGCAATGTTCGCCTTCTGAGTGTGGCGCCGCATCATCTCCGCTTGCTCCGTGTGGCTCTTGACGCGCATCAGGGTGAACAACTCGATGGCGTCACCGTTGTCGACGTTTTGATGGATCCAGTCGACCCGGGCTCCTTCGACGCCGATGGGATCGTCGTCGGCGTCGAGACCGGCCATCTGATCGACCTGGCACATCAGCCCGAGGGCCTGCTCGAAGGTCTGTCCCGACTCTGGCTCCGCCGACGTCTTCGGCGAATGGGGGCCGCAAGCGGCGACGAACGAGACCACCAGAGGCAGCAGAAGTCGCTTCATGCCCGTAGGACCGACCGAAGACGGTGGCCTTGGGTCAAGGTTTCGATTCGCCGTCGGTGTCGTTGTCCGCTTCCGCTTTCGCCTTTTTCGCGGCCTCGGCGTCGAACCGTACGAAAATGGGCGAAGACCACGCCCTCTCGGCGGCGGGCGCCAGGCAATCGTCTTGGTAAGGCGTGCGGAAATCTCCGTAACAGGGTTTCACGTTCGTGCACCTGCCCGACGCGTCGCGTTCGCACCGGAGATTTCCGGCATTGACCGCCGGCGTCGGGTTCTGGAGCGCGCGCACGTAGTAGTAAACGTTCCGGGCTCCATCGACGAAGCTCGGGTCGTCGAACTCGACTTCGCAGACCGGTCCACTCTCACACTCGAGCGTTTTCCAAACGTCTTCGATGAGCTCAGTGACCGATTCGTCCGCGCGAACTTGGGGACGGATGCGCACGACCTCGATCTTGGCGATGGGTCGCCGCTTGTCGCTCGGGTGGTAGCACTCTCCCGCGCATAGATGCTGCGTGCGTTCCTTGGAGAGGCCCGCGGTGGTCCATTCGGGACAACCCGCTTTCTGCTCGAACGCGCCGGCCGCGCGCACCTTGAACCTGGGCGGCACCCCGAGGCTCAGGCTCGAGCCCATGGGGCGCGTCCCAGCGTCGGTGACGAGATCGAACCAAAGCAAGATGCGCTCGCCGCTCGTCGCGTAGACCTCCCGACGCTGGAGCGCATCCCAAATGTCGCCTCGACTCCTTCCGGTGCTGTGCGTTGCGACGAGCCCGCCGGTCGTGAAGAATGACGCCGCCCGCTCGAAGTTGGGGATGGCGAAGGGCGGAACCCCCTGCTGCGCGAGCTTGACCGGATCCACGTCGTATGACTCCGGCAGTTTTGGGCCCGGCAGCTCGCGGCCGGCGAGCCGCTCGCGCCATTCGGCGCTCTTGGGCCCCGAGGCGTCCGCCATTCGGCGTCGAGCAAACTCCTTGTACCCCGTACCTGGGCGCGCGGTGTGCACGTCGCTCGAACCGATGAACCCCATCGGCGCGTAGGCCGGCGGTCGACCCTCGGCGAAGCTGCCCTTCGCCATGATGTACTGAACGCTTCCACCCGGCTTGTGGTCGAACGTCGGCAGGAAGCAGTCCTCACACTGTCCGCAGTTGCCCCACTGCTCGATGTCGTGGCCCGGCACGCTCAAGTGGCCAGCCATGCCCGCGGCCAAATGCTTGGCTCTGGCGTCTTTCACCCGCTTCTCGCACTCGTCGACGGGCGCGTCACCGCAGCGCGAGCGAATGATTTCTCCGGCACGCCAACAGCAGGGTTCGTAGTTTTCCGTCGGTTCCGGACAGGTGAGCTGTCCGTTTTCGTTCAGCGCCTCGCGCCACGCGCGATGTTCCTCCGAGTTGCCGTGGCCAGAGTAAATCTCGATGAGGCTCTGCATCGCATGGTTCTGCTCGGGGGCTATTTGCTTGTCGTAGCTGTAGCCCGGGGGCGTGTAGAGGCCCCAGGTCGTGCCGTGAGGAATGACGAGGGTCGGCAAGCCCCACTGCTCGAGCTTCTCGAACAGCTCTCGGGGCGTCTCGGCTTCTTCGTGACAGCGCTCGGTGATCTTCGTCGAGTCGACTCCAGTGGGGCAATCGGGAACGGACATGGCCGAGCGCTGCAGCTTGGCGATGTCGAGGTAGCGCTGGCGCTCGGAGAACTCGAGCAACGGCACGAGAAGCGCGCGCACGTTGCGTGGGGCCCCCTGACCGCCGCCGCGGAGCGCCTGCCTCGATTGGCCCGGCGCGGCGATCGTGCGTCGGGGGAGCTGGTCGTCGGCCTCGTCGCGAAAGATCACGTTCTTGTGGCCGTAGTGCTTTTCGGCGACGAGGCCGACCTGCGACCACTCCCAGCCCGCAAACACGACGAGATCCGGATTCTCCGAATCCCCGGCGAGCGCGTTGCACTGCCGAACGGTCTCCTTGGTCTCCTGCCAGTGCTCCGGCGTGAGCGCCTCGGCGTGGTCGTTGAAGCTGAAGAAGTCCAGTTGCGAGCAGTACCGGGCGAAGTCGCACGCATCCGCGGGCGGGTGGGCGCCCTCGCCATTGACCATCGGCAGACTGCGAAAGAACGCGTCCATCGAGAAGGTCGTATGCACGTGCAAATCGCCGAACAGGATCTGTTTGGCCTTTTCGGGCGCGGCGTCCCGTTGGAGCTTCACCCGTGCCGCCACGGCCTCCGGAGGGAGAGCCTTGCCCTCGATTTTCCCCGGACCTTCGAGAGCGCCGCCCGAGTAGACGACGTAGCCGCCGATCGCGAGCAACACGACGAGCACGCCGAGGGTGATGCCTATACGCGCGAGCCAGCGCTTCATTGGCCGTGATTGTGTCACACCCCGACGCTGTTCGGCGGGCTCAGGAAAACGTGCGCGTCAGCGCCCAGAAGATACCGACGCTGAGCGCCGCGGCAGAGCCCCAGCCAAGCAGCGCCTCCTGGCCCGCTCGCCGCCGCACCAGCAAAAGCAGAGGCCAAATGGCAAGAACGACCACGAGCTGCCCGAGCTCGACTCCCGTGTTGAAGCCAAAGAGCGCCTCGGCGGTCCTCCCCGCCGGCATGTCGAGCTCCCCAAGCGACGCCGCAAATCCGAATCCGTGCACGAGCCCGAAAAGGCCTGCAACGCCCCACCGCAGACGCTCGGAATGCTCCGAGCGAGACAGCAGCGCGAAATAGCAAAGGGTGAAGAGCCCGACGCCGGCGAACGCCCACGGCACCACGCGCTCTCGGAGAAACACGGCCCCAGCGAGCAAGGCGAGCGCACCGCCGGCGATTCGGGGGATCCATGGTCCGCGGGAACCAATCGACCACACGTTTTCCACGGCGACCACGGCGATCGACACCCCGATCAACGCCTCGACCGTCTTCACGTCGGGGGAAACGTTTCCGGCAACCGCGAGGCCGAGGGTCACGCTGTGCCCAATCGTGAAACCGGTCACCAAGAAGGCCACCTGGCTAACCGAAAGGCTCGCAATGACGAGCACCAGCAGGAAGACCAGATGATCGTAGCCCGAGAGGATGTGTTTCACGCCGAGCTGCACGAAGCCCCAGAAACTCGTTCCTCCGACGCGCTCGGCGCGACCTTCTTCGAGGATCCACGTGCTCGTGCTGCCGGTGAGAACGGTCTCGGACACCTTCTGGCCGCGGCGAACGCGAACGAAGTGAAGTCTCCCTGGCGCCGCTTGGCTCATGCGACTCTCGATGCTCCTCACCCCGGACCCACACTCGACTCGCCAGGTTCGCGCGGTCCACCCGGGCGCGGAGGCTACCGGTCTGCCGCTGCCGGCGACGGGCAAACACGGGTGCCCGTCCGCCAGCATGACGAGCGATTCAGCATGGATCGATAGCTCGACCGCGGGCGAGTTGCCGCCACTGGTGAGCTGGCGAGTTGGCGCGCGCAGAACGACGCGCGCGCCAGACTCGTCGATCCAAAAAGAGGAATACGACGTGTTGCGCTGGTGGGCCTCGGCGGTCGTCGCGCCCAGTACCAGGGCCAGCGCGAGCAAAACGCCGATGAGCCGAATCAAGGAGCTTCCTTCGGGCGACGAAGCTCGGCTTCGGCACGCAACCCCTCGAGGTACTCGCGCAATCGCCGGTCGTCCGCGCGGCGTCGGTAGTCCACCGCTACCTGCTCGCGCACGTCGGTGAACGACGCCGGCGCGCTTCCGCTCCTCGCGGTGACACGCAAGAGCCGGTACCCGTCGCCGCTCAGCACGGGGCCGCTCGCCCCGTCGCCTTCGAGCTCGGAGGCCGTGCGCGCTGCAGTCGGGCCGAGATAGTCCACGAGCTTCCCGAGCGGCAGAAGTCCGCGGGGCAGAGCCACGGGGGGCGAATCGGCGTCGCGGGCGACGTCTTCGAAAGACTCGCCGGCCTTCAAGCGTCCCGTCGCCGCCTGCGCGCGCCCAAGGGCCGGCGCGCCACCGTCCCCGGCCGTCGAAAAGAAGATTTGCTCGACCTCGAGCAATGTCGGCTGACGAAAGTAGTCACGATGAGCCTCGAAGTGCGCCTCGAGCGCGGCTTCCGACGGAGGCGCCTCCTCGACCTCGCCTACGATCGACGCGATCATCGCTCTCGTGAGCGAGGCACGAATCTTTCCATCCTGGCGTGGGATGTCGAGAGCGAGGGCGCGTTGGAGCAACAGCTCCTCGTCGACGAGTCGCTCGAGCACTCGTTCACGGTCACCAGGCTCGAGGGACTGTCGTTTCCGGTCCGACTTCAAGGCCTGGAGCGCTTGTTGGTAGTCGACGGTGGTGATCGCGGTACCGTTGACGACGGCCACCGCGCCCTTCGGCACGTCCCGATGTTCGATCGACGGCCTCGCGATGCCGTAGGCCGCCATCAGCACACCAATCGTCGCACCAACCGCCAGCACCACGGTCGGCGATCGCCCCAGAGCGGTCACGAGATGACCTCGGCGTTCGGCTCGACCCGAAGAACGTATCGCCCCTCCTTTTCTTCGAGCTCGACCGACGTGGCAAACGCCTCGGCCAAACCGTCGCTCGTCAGCACTTCGGACTTGGGCCCCGCGGCCAGCACGCGGCCCGCTCGAAGCAACAGCACGTGCGTGAACACGTCGATGATTTCTTCGACGTGGTGAGTGACGAACACGAGCGTCGGTGCGTCGAGCTTTTTTCCCAAACGGCCTAGGAAGTCCAGGAAGCGCTCGCGGGCAACGGGATCGAGACCCGCGCACGGCTCGTCGAGGATCAAGAGCGGTGGATCTGCGATGAGCGCGCGGCCGATGAGCAGCCGCTGACGCTCGCCTTGCGAGAGCACACGCCAGGGCCTGGATTCGAGCTCGGTACACTCGACCTGGGCGAGAATCTGTCTCGCTCGCTCGAGCGCGTCCGCCTGGGGCTCGCCGTAGAAACCGATCATGGCCTCGGTGCCGCTCAGCACGACTCGAAGTGCCGATTCCCCCGCTGGCATCAGGGTCGGCACCGCGGTCGTCACGATACCAATGCTCTTTCTCAGCTCGCGCCAGTCGGTCTCACCGTACCGATGACCGAGCACTTCGACCGAGCCTCGCGTCGGAGAAAGGTACGCCGTGAGCGTGTTGAGCAGGCTCGTCTTGCCCGACCCGTTCGCGCCAATCAGGACCCAGTGTTGCCCGTGCTCGACGCACCAATCGACGTCATCCAGGATGGTTTTGCCTTCTCGACGGACACAGATGCCCGCTACGCGGAGGACAGGCGCCGCCGACGGCATCTACCAGTGCTCGAGCTCGATGACCTCGTAAGCTGGAGAAGCCTTCTTGTCCCCGGCGTACTTCGCGAGCACGACGCCGCGTTCGCCATCCTTGAACTTCGACTTCTCGTAGCCCTTTACGTCGCTGATGCTGACCATGAAGAACTTTCGACTCATGCCCATCGGATCGCCTTCGGCCTGCGGCGTGTAGGAGACGGCCATTTCGAATCCCGAATCGGTCATCTTGATCATGTTGCCCACGAAAAGCAGCCACTTGCCCTTGGCTTCCTTGTCGAAAGCCTCGAGCGCCGGCTCTTCTTCCTCGAGCTTCTTCTTGTGGATCTTGGCTTCGATTTCTGCGGCGGGGATGAAACCCAATGCGTCCGGAATGGCCTTTTCGATCTTCGCACGACGCTCGTCGTTGAGCTTGATGTCGAGCTTGTTGTTTCGAAGAGGTCGAATCTTGAGCGGCTTCTCCGGCTCGGGGGGAGGCGCTGGCGCGACGGCACTCGGCTTAGCGCTCGGCTCGGTTTTTTTCGGTTCCTCACAAGCGCCCATCGTCGCGACGAGAGCGATCGTGGTCAGCGCGGTGGCGGCAGTGGTCAGCACGTTGCGGCGTTTCATCTTGCGGCGCAGTATCCCGGAAAACGCCACGGCGCATCGCGAAAAAGCGTCGTCCCCGGGAGACTTTCCGTCTCCTCAGCGCCTCGGCGGCCAAAGCAGCAGCGCTGATGTCTTCCGCACGTGGTCGGCATAGCCTGCGCGGTTTTGCATCCGCTCCTCCAGCATGGGAATGCTGAGAAAACGCAACAGGAGCGAAATGCCGACGGCCCCTACTACCGTCCACCAGGGGGCACCCGAGCCGAGCCCAAAAAGAAACAGACCGAACCAGAAAAGCGCTTCACCGAAGTAGTTCGGGTGCCTGGAATACCGCCACAGGCCGCTTCGTATGATCTCGCCCGGCTTTTTTCGGTTTCGGACGAAGTCGTGCAGCTGTCGGTCCGATAGCGCTTCCAGGGCGATCGCCACGGCGGTCACCGTTGCCGCACCGGCGTCGAGCCACGACAGCGGCGCGCTCGACCCGAGCGCAAAAAACACGGGTACGCTGCCGAGAAAAATGAGAACGCTGGGGAAAAAGTGAATCCCTAGAAAACTGACGACCCAAAACGCCTTGCCGTGCTTTTTCCTCAGGTCGATGTAGCGCCAATCCTCGTGGGCGAGCCCTTGCCAGCGTCGGGCGAAGTTGAACGTCAGCCGAAACCCCCAGATCCCGACGAGACCTAGAACCACGACCTGTCTCAGCGGCTGCCCGCCCGCCGCTTCCGGCAACAGCGCCCAATAGCCGCAGATCGCCGGAGGCACGACGCTCCAATACGGGTCGTACACACTCGAGTTGTCGATGGCCCGGCTGAACCCGAATATGACGATGGTGGCGACGACGTTGGCGACCGCCGCGACGACTATCGGTGAATGCTCGTCGACGACGAAACCGGAGGCTATGGCGGCGCCGAACGCGACGACGTAGGCGACGATGAACAGCAGGGTTGCGCGGAGCAAGCTCGGTCAGATCCCCAATGTCGTCAGATCCATCGGCATCGTGGAGCCAATCGCTCCGCCGTCGACTTCGAAGACCTTGCCGGTGACCCAAGCACTGGCTGGCGAAGCCAGATACAGCGCGATCGCCGCCACATCCTCCGGCAGACCAATCCGGCCCATTGGAGTCTTTTCGATCATGCGTTCCTTGAGCTCATCGGTGGCGATCAGCCCTTCGAGCGCGGAAGTCTCGACAGCCCCCACCGCAAGCGCGTTGACTCGGACCTCCGGGGCGAGCTCGTGCGCCATCAGTCGTGTCATGTGGTTGAGCGCCGCCTTGGCTGCGCCATAGGCGACGAAGCACTTGTCGACCACGCGGGACATCGCCGAAGAAATGTTGACGATTGAACCCCCGTCCCCGGCAGTCATGTGAGGGACCACGAGCTGGCTGAGCAAGAACCCACTCGAGACGTTGAAGTGAAAGGCCTCCGCCAACATGCGCTCCGTCGTCTTGAGGGCGGAGCTCGGCGCGGTGCCGCCCGCCACGTTCACCAACACGTCGATTCGACCGAGCTCTTTCATTGCAGCTTCCACGAGACGTTCTCGATCGCCGCCTTCGGTCACGTCGCAGGGCACCGCGAGCGCTCGGCGCCCGAGGGCACGGACTTCCGCCGCCGTGCGGTCGATTTCCGCGCCGGTGCGCGCGGCGCACACGACGTCGGCCCCCGCTTCGGCGAGGCCGAGCGCGACACCCCGGCCGATGCCCCGACCCGCACCCGTGACGACCGCTACACGCTGATCGAGTCGGAACTTGTCGAGAATCATCGGACGGCGGCTTCGTGGCGTGCGTTGCCCGGAACCAATTGGTTTCTTTCGAACGCGGCGAAGAACAAAGACCGAACCCGGAGCGCGGTCAAGCGTCTTCCGCACGCGGCGAGCCATGTTCTCGCGTCTTTCCGCCCATTCGGCTAAGCCGGCGGAACGGGGGATGAATTCGTCTGTGCGGATCCGAGTAGCGCGGTCGAGCGACGAGCTTCACACCGTGAGGCTTCTGTTTCAGGAGTTTGCCGAAGAGTTGGCCATCGATTTGGGCCACCAAGAATTCGATGCCGAGCTCCGAGCGCTCCCCGGCCGGTACGCGCCGCCTCGCGGAGAGCTCCTTCTCGCCGAAGCCAATGGGCGCATCGTCGGGTGCGTGGGACTACGAGAGCTGGACGAACAAATTTGCGAAATGAAGCGACTGTACGTTCGACCGGAGGGCAGAACGAGCGGCGCTGGTCGCGCGCTGGCCACCGCCATCGTCGACGAAGGAAAACGCCGGGGATACCAACGCATGCGCCTCGACACGTTGCGACGACTGAAGCCTGCGCTGCGCATGTACTTGTCGATGGGTTTCGTACGAATCGAGGCCTATTGCGAAAACCCCGAGCCTGACGCGGAGTACCTCGAGCTCACGCTCGTTTAGCCGCCAAGTCTAGCCGCATCGAAGCTCACGAGTCGCGGGGGTATCGACGATTCATCGCGCGGCCGACGATGCCGACCGCCCAGCGTCGAGGCATCGCGCCGAGGAGCATCGAGCTCAGACGATTCGCGCCGCCGGCGACGCCGCTCGGTCGTTGCCCCAGCGCTTCGAGAGCCTCCCGCACCACCGGCTGCACGGCCATGACTGGAGGCGCGAAGAACCCGTCGTCCCGAGGTCGACTTCTGCGGTATCCCGGCGTGTCGGTCGCGCCGGGGCACCACCCGAGCACGTCGACACCCCGGGGTCGAAGCTCCTCGTAGAGCGACTCCGCGAGCACCAGATTGAAGGCCTTGCTCGCCGCATAGGTGGCGACGAGCGGCGTGCCTTGCCGGCCTGCCATCGAGGACAACAGGATGATTCCGCCACGACCTCGTTCGACGAGACGGGGCGCGAGCTCGTGCACGAGGCGCGCGGGTCCGCGGCAGTTCACGTCGATTGTCGCGAGCTTCGACTCGAGAGACTGTTCGACGAACGTACCGACTTCGGCATGGGCCGCGTTGTAGACCACGAGACCGACATCGATGTCGCGGGTCTCGCGTCGAACGACGTCCGCTGCGTTTGCGTCACGCAGATCCGCCACGACTGACCGAACGGCCACGCCATGGGACGCCGCAATGCCCTCGCAGACCTGCGCTAGCGGTTCGGGTTTTTCGGCCAGGGCCACCACGTCGATCCCTCGCCAGGCGAGCTGTCGCACGAACTCTTCGCCCAAACCTTCCGACGCGCCCGCGACCAGCGCCCAGGGGCCATAACGACGATGGAAGTCGGACACCGAGCGAAGCTACTTCATGCTGGCGGGCGGCGGGCGCTCACTCATCGCCTCGGCGTCGACAGCCTCGGCCGCCCAAGGAAACTGGTGCAAGAGCGCGTGGGCCGCCTCACGGAGGCGATCGTCGAGCTCGCCTCTCGCCGCATCGTGCAGCGCGGCGGCGAAGCTCGTGGCCGAACGCAACCGCCGCTCGCGATCTTTGGCCATGGCCAGCGCAAGCGCCAAATCGATGTCGGTGTCGGCCTTGACGAGTTCACACGGGCGCACGGGCATCGACTCCATCACGTTGTACAAGACGGCGATCGGATCCGGCGCGTAGAACGCCGGGCGCCCGGTGAAGGCGCGATACACGATCGAACCCAACGAAAAAACGTCCGAGCGGTGGTCGACGGCGAGGCCGCGAGCCTGCTCCGGCGACATGTAGCTCGGCGTACCGATGATCTCTCCGCCCGCGAGGGTGACCGAAGCCCCGACGATCTTGGAGACCCCGAAATCGAGGACCTTCCACACGCCGTTTTTGGTCCGAAACAGGTTCTGCGGCTTGAGATCGCGATGAACGATGTCGGCTTCTTGCGCGACAGTGAGCGCCTGAGCGATTTGCGACACCAGCGTGGCGATGTCACGAACCTTCAGGCGTCGCTGTCGCCGCAACAGCTGCGCCAGGCTCTCGCCGATCAAGAGCTCCATGGCCAAGTACGGAGACCCGTCCGCGGCGTGCCCGCTGCCGAGCACCTCGACGATGTTCGGCGAATGAAGGTCGCTCGAGATCTTGGCTTCGCGGAAGAATCGCCGCACGTGATCTTCGTCGTCTTGCAACTGCGGATGAAGAATCTTGAGCGCGAGCTCCGCGCCGTTCTGACGATCGATGGCCCGGTACACCTCGCCCATGCCGCCTCGGCCGATGACCTCGTGAGCGATGTACGGTCCGACGTCTTGACCGGTGAAACGACCGACCTTGCCGACGTCGAGCGCTCGGTCGAGCTCCTCTCTTGCCTCTTCGAGCAGCGCTTCGCGCTGGCGGATCTCCCGCCGAGCGCTTTCGAGCTGCTCCATGGCCTGGAGTGTCGTTTTTCTCCCCATCCGCGCGAGCGCGAACGTGCCGGCTAGAACGACCTCGACCACACCGCCCAAAATGACGACTCCGCGAATGTTCTCTTCCGCCAGCGGCAACACCGATTTTGTCAGCGGCAGAACGCCGGCGATCGCCAGGCCGGCGACAAATGCGTAGCCCAACGCCGACGCAAGATACACGAGCCATGCGCGCCCCTGCATGTCACTCAGCCCGAAGAAGTACACGCTCACGGCCAGAACGATGCAGACCGGCGAGAGCACCCCGACGTGCGCGATGGCCGCGATCGTGACGAACGCCGAAGCCACACCGACGAGCGCGCTCGAATTCGACACGGCACTCGTGGCACCCCGGCGGAGCTGAACGTACTGCCAACTGGCCACCACCGCGAGCAGCAGGATCGCCGCGGTGGCGTAATAGTGGGTCGGCGTGCGCACCCGGGAAAATTGAAGCGCCGCGCCGCAGAGAAGCGCGATGACGACGGTCATTTTCAGACCGTTCAGACCCTGGAGGCGCCGCTCCTGAACGAGCGCGTCGTGCGACAAGATCGTCGACGTTCCAGCGGAGGTAATCGTGCTCGAGCCAAAATCTGCCTGGGTCGGTGCCCCCAAACTGGCGTGACGAATCGTCGCTTCGCTCGGCCGATCCCCGTCGAGATCATCGGCCTCGCTCGTCGTTTCGCCGACGCTCGGCGGACTTCGAACGCTCGGGGGCTCGTCCGACGACGGGGGTGGCGGAAGACTCGGCGGCTCTTCTTCGACTTCTGCCCGCGGATTCAGTGGGGGCTCGGTTCGATAGCGGCGGCGGTCGACCCGCGTCTGCTCCTCGAGCTCGTCGCCGAACTCACCGTCAGTCGAATCCCCCATGGGCCGGCGCTCACATCTACCTGGGTCGGGGGCCTGGTCCGCGAGAACGACGGCGACTCCAGCGGGCAGCGACGACCGACATCCACAACAAGCCGAGGCCTCCGAGCGAAGCGTCCTCTCCACCGACCGCGCGACACCCGCAGCTGCTGTCGCTGCCCGGGTCCGCACCGCCATCACTCCCCGCCGGATTGCCTCCCCCATCCACGGTTGGACTGAGGCCACCATCGGTGAACACGGGACCTCCGCAATCGTCTATTTGCCCGTTGCAGTTGTCGTCCTTGCCGTTGCCGCACACCTCGGACTCTCCGGGGTTAACGTCGGCGTCGGTGTCATCGCAGTCGCTCACGTCCACGAAGCCATCCATGTCCCGGTCCTCGCCCCGAGCATCCGGCCCCTGCAAACACAGTCCAAATGCACAGCCGTGCTCACAGACGAATCCGTTGCACGGGTTCGTGTCGAGACACTGCACCGCTCCGGTCGAATCCATCCGGCAGAAATCCGGGCAATTAGCCTCGACGCAAGGGTGAGGTTTGCACTCCCCGTTGTCGCAACCGCCCGCGCACTGCTGAAGGAAGCCCTCCTGCCGGCAGGCGACCGTCGTCGCGGCGATCTTGAAATGAATCGAGTCTGCGGACACGCAGTTGTTCGACGCATCATCGGTGTCGTGGACGAACACGTCCTCGTAGGTCGCGGGGTCCTGAGCCGCCAAGTCCTCCCACTCCTGACACCAGTGATTGATGCAGATGACGTTGTCCTCGCCCTCCACCAAGAGGAACGTGCCCATGAACACCGGCTCCGCCGGCACGCAGCAATTTCCGTGGTTGTTTCCTTCGCGACAAACCTGATCGGGATCGCACTCGGAGTCAGCCGTGCATCCAGCACCGGTGTTGTCCTGGTCCGGCACCAAGAACCGTTCGCCCACGTTCCGCGTGGTCGCGTACCCGTCACCGTTGCAGGCGTTGTGCACCGTCAAGTAGCCGGTCTCGTCGAGCTGGTCCGCACAACTCTCGCTCAGCTCCGAGTCGAAGATGGCGTAGTAGCCGGTCTCCTTCACACGGACGATGCCGCAATCTTGCTGCCGGCTGTCGCTGCCGAGCACGAAGATTTGATCGTCGTTCCCGTCCAGGCTCGGAAAGCTGCTGCCGCTCGGCACACTGTCTTCGAAGCAGAACTCGAGATCGGGATCCGCATCGAAGTCCGGCGGGCATCCGATGTCGGTGAAGTTCTCGTTGACGGTCTTGCACGCGGGGGGCGGCGGAACCGACGGGCAGATTTCCGTGCCGCAGGACGCGCCTTGAGCGTGGGCGAGCGAGCTCGTAGCCAACGTGAGGGCCGAAAACAGAACCAAGTCGATGCGTCGAATCACGAGTCACCTCCCGACCGTAGTGCGCACGCCGCCAGACAAAAGGTTACCCCTTTGTTCACCGCTTTGCACCAAACCGCCTCGTATTGAACCCGGAGCCTGCACGGTTTCTCCCCCGAAGCCCCCCGTACGGTTCACGCGTTCTGCTCATCGTCAGCGTTTCCTGGGTGCCCACGAACGAAGACATCGAAAGGAAGCCCATGAACTCAATCGAAGATCCCGAGACTAGCAAGCCGAGCTGGACGAGCTGGCGCTCGCATTTCGAATCTCAACGCCATCGGCCATTGCCGATGATTCGCCCCTGCGCCGACATGTTCGAGGACCACGCCCGCGAACTTCTCATCCGATCGCTCGGGATCTTTCACCTCGGTGAATGCGGAGAGGGGCGCATCGTGCAACAGGTCCGGGACGCTCATTTGCCTGGTATCGACGACGACTACCGTCACTCGGTCGGGCTGTTCGTCCGGGAAGAAGGCAGGCACGCCCGAATGCTCCAGTTGATGGTTCGCGCCCTCGACGGCGATCTCGCAAGATCCAATTGGACGAGTCGTGTCTTCACGGTCGTACGCCGGCTCTTCGGTGTGCGCTTCAAACTCTTGGTCCTCTTGGTCGCCGAAATCATCGGGCTAGCGTTCTACGGCTCGCTGCGTCGCGGCCTGCCCCACGGCTCGCTCCGCTCGGCCATCGGCGAGATGGTGCGCGACGAGCGCTTCCACCTCGAGTTCCACGTCGAGTTCTTTCGCACGCAAGCCACGACGACGTGGAGCCGCCTCGCCTATAGATCCTGTCTCTGGTCGGTCGGAGCCGGTGCGGCGACGATCGCGCTCGTCGACCACGCAAGGACGATGAACGCCGTCGGCGTCCGCACGCCGGCCGTGGCGAAGCGAATCGCCGGCCTGCTACTCGCCGCAGATCGTCTCGTGCTGAGCGAGCCGCTCGTCAGAACGACTTCAAATCCGTCAACAACCGCTTGCTGATCACGATGCGCTGGATCTGTCCCGTGCCTTCGAAGATGTCGTACACCTTGATGTCTCGGAACCATTTTTCGAGCAGCGCATGGTCGGTTTTCAACGATCCGTGAGCACCACAGATCTCGATCGCTTCGACGCAAGCGTTGATCGCGGCCTGGCCAGCGAGGGCCTTGCCCATGCTCGCCTCTTTGGCGTTGGGCTGGTGATGGTCCGCCATCGCCACGCTCTTCCAAACCAAAATGCGCGCGGCTTCGAGGTTTCGGTTCATACGCGCCAACCGCTCGACAATCGCCGCGTATCTCGGGATCGGTCGTGAGAGCATGTAGTTTTCTTTGACGAAGTCGCGCGCGTATTCGTAGGCCGCGCGTCCGATGCCGACCGCCATCGCCGCGACCATTGGGCGAGTCGCGTCGAACGTCTTCATGGCGGTCATGAAACCCTCTTTGGTTTCGTACTTCTCTTCGCCTCCAAGTAGGTTCGCCACCGGCACACGACAGTCCTCGAGAACGAGCTCTGCAGTTTCGTTCGCCCTGAGGCCCATCTTGTCCTCGAGCTTGCCGACGAAGAAACCCGGCGTGCCCTTCTCCACGACAAAAGCCCGCTGCCCTGCGCGGCCGAGGGCCGGGTCGACGGTCGCGAAGATGACGACCCACGACGCGCGTCCTCCCATGGTGATGTAACACTTGCGTCCGTTGAGGATGTAGGCGTCGCCGTCCTTCTTGCAGCTCGTACGAATACTCGCCACGTCGCTCCCTGCGCCGGGCTCGGTCAACCCGTAGGCGCCCCAGCGGAGCTCGTCGTCCATGTTCTTGAAGATGCCGAAGAAGCGTTCCTTCTGTTCGGAAGTTCCGCTGGCGCGCACTGGCGGGCCACCCAACCCTGGGCCCGGCAAGCTCAGCATGATCGAAGCGTCCGCCCAGGCCAGCATCTCGCAGCCGACCACGGCGGTGCGGTTGGTCTGAACCGGTTTGCTGGGGTCACGCTTCTTCTTTCCCTCGTAAAAGTCCTCCATCGGATTGTCGGGGCCGCGTAGCGAACTCTGCATCGTGTAGAAGGTTCGCAGGAACTGTTCGTCGACCGCTTTCTGCCGGTCCCAGGCGAGGGTCTGAGGCCGGATGACGTCTTTTCCGAGACTGGCGAGTGTCTCGCGCAGCATGTTCTGTTTGTCGGTGAGCTCGAACTCGATCATGGCTCTATCTCTCTTCTTGGCTAACGGGCTGTCGGAGTCGGTGGGCGGGGGTCGGTGACGACAGCCCTCAGGTGAAGATCGCTTGGACTTCCGGCGTGGGCAGAACGAGCGCCGGATCGAGCTCGGCCCCGAGCTCGACGGCAGCTTGCAGTTGATCCATCTGCTCGGCGGTGGGCCCGGCGAGTCCGATTTGCTTGGCGTCACGCATCAACTTCTCGACGATGACGTCCCTCATGAAGCCGGCGCCGCCATGTAGCTGCACGCTATCGTTGCCGCAGCGCATCGCCACCTCGTGGGCCTGCGCAACCGCCTGAGCGCTGTACGACAGCGCGCGTTTTTCTTTTTTCCCCTGGTCCCAAGCCCATGCAGCCCGCCGGACGAGCTCGCGCGCGGCTTCGGCGTCCATGTGGCGGTCGGCGAGGTTGAACGCCACCGCCTGGAAGTGGCCAATCGGCTTGCCGAAGGCTTTTCGAATGTCGCAGTACTCCCGAGCGATGTCGAACGCCACACGACTCAATCCCACCTGGCGGGCGGCAACGAGCACGCCGTATTTCGCCCAGAACCGGATCACGGAGTTCGTGAAGTCTCCATTGCCCTCGAGGCGCGCTTCGGCTTTTGCGCCCGCGAGCTTGATGTCGCCGAAACCAGCACAGTCGAGGCCGAGAGTTTCGTGCATGCCGGTCACCTCGACCGCATCAGCGTTCACCACGAAGGCGCCGAGGCCACTCCAGCCCGCCGCCTCGTCGACCTGAGCGAACACGATGAAGGTCTTGGCGCGTTTGACGTTGCCGATGAACGCCTTCTCACCGTCGAGGACCCAGGAGTCGCCGTCCTTTTTTGCGGTCGTTTGAAAGCCCGGTCTTTCGGGGTGAGCTTTCTTCTCGCTCCAGGCGATTCCTCCAAACTGTTCGTGGGCTTCGGGATCGGCAAAGGGCTCGATCAGCTCTCGAGCTTGCTCCTTCGTGCCGAGCTCGAGGGCGGCGAGCAGATAGCCGCCGAATCCGGGCATGCCGAACGGCGCGGCGGGATCGCCGTAAGCCAGCTCTTCGTTGATGAGCACTGCCGACAACAAGCCGAGGCCCTGGCCACCGAGATCTTCCGGAATCGCCGCCATCGCCAGGCTCATTTCCTGGATGGATCGACACACGTCCTCGGCGACTGCACCCGCCTTCTCGAACTCGCGCGCTCGGGGCGCGAGAGTGGTTTTGGCGAATTCGGCGACGGTCTCGAGGATCATCTGCTGGTCCTCGGTGGGGTCGAACGAGATCATGTTGAATCTCCTTCAGTAGCAGCCGCAGGAAAAGACTGCGGAAACGGGGGTTTGCTGAGCGTCAACGTGCCCTTAGTAGCGAAAAAACGAATATTATTCAGGCACCTGAGTCATAACTATAGAGTAGGACTATGTAGTGGTCAAAGAGATTCGGCCAGGCGGCCAAATCTCTGGAGTCCGCTCATTCGGTCGCGGGGTGGGTGGCTTCCATGGGGCGACGTGCGGCGGCGTCGACGACGGTGGGCGAGAAAAAGACGCTCGTCGGATCGGCGCGACGCTCGGCCCAATCTGTGAGGAACAGCTCCCTTTCCGCGTCGGTCATCAAGCCGCGTTCGCAGAACGTATCGACGAAGGCGGGAAAAAACGCATCCGCCCATTCGAAGGCCGGGGAACCTGGCCCACCGCAGATCACCGTCGGCGTGTAGGCGAACATTTCGAGCCCCGCGGCGCGAAAATGTGCCGGCAAGCTCCCGGCGACCCACGTGTCCCCTCCACCCGCCGCGTAGAGGGCTCGTGTCGCCCGGATCGCGGCATCGAAGCCGGCGCTCTCGGGGAACAGCGACACGCCGTAGTGGTTGTAGTCCTCGATCGCGAGCACGCCGCCGGGGCGAAGCAGGCTACCGAGTCGCTTCACCACCGAAGCGACGTCGGGGAGGAACGACAGTACCCAACGACTGAACACGAGGTCGAAGTCTCCCTCTTCGTGCTCGAACTGCTCGATCCTCGCCGATCTCGTTTCGATGTTGTCGAGGCCGGCCGAGCGAGCCTCGACGTCGAGATGAGCCAGCCAGTGCTCTGCTGCATCGACGGCCACCACTCGCCCGCGCGCACCGACGCGCCGTGCCAGCTCGAGCGAAACGAAACCCGGCCCACACCCGACGTCGAGACAACGCCAGCCTTCTCGGATCTCGAGGCGATCGAGAAACTTTTGCGTCATCGACGACCAGATCCGCTGCTGAAGCTCGAGGCGCTCGAGCTCCGCGCGGTGGGTTCCAAGCACGTAGGTTCTGTCGTTCACCGGGCGCGCAGCATAGACCGCGAGGGGTCAGGCTCAGGACGGTTCTTTCCCACGAATCGCCGATTCCACCAGCTCGAGCAACGCCACGGGGCTGAAAGGCTTCGCCAGAAAATGCGCGTCCGACTCGTGCTCGAGGCTTCCGCCAGGGTATCCAGAAATGTAAACCACGGGAAGCTTCGGACTCTTCTCTCTGAGCTTGGCGGCGAGCTCGGGGCCAGTCATCCCCGGCATCACCACATCCAACACCGCCAAGTCGATCGGACCTGTCTGGGCGACGACGCTCAGCGCCTCTTCCCCGCCGCCGGCCTCGAGCACGACGTAGCCGGCGCGCTGAAGCCCACGCACCGTCACTCGCCGAACCGCTAGGTTGTCGTCGGTGACGAGGATCGTCCCACCGGACGACGAGCTGACTCCGGGATTTTTTTCCGCCGCCGCCGAGCCCGCCGCGACGAGCGAAACCGGAATGACAATCTCGAAGCACGTGCCACGACCAACGGCCGAATCGATGCGAATCGCCCCGCCGCTCTGCTCGATGACGCCGTAGACCGTCGATAGCCCGAGCCCCGTCCCGCCTTCGTTCTTTTTTGTCGTGAAGAACGGCTCGAACGCCCGAGACACGACGTCGGCCTCCATGCCCGCGCCATCGTCTTCCACCACCAGCTTCACGTAGCGACCCGGCGCCACGTCGAAGGCGTTGCCCTGCGGAAGGTTCACCGTCGCCGTGCCAATCCTCAAGCGACCGCCGGTCGGCATGGCGTCACGAGCGTTGAGCGTGAGGTTCATCAACACTTGCTCGATCTGACCGGGGTCGGCCCTCACGGTCCCGAGGGAGCCATCGAGCTCGAGCACGACCTCGATGTCGTCACCGAGCACGCGATCCCACATCGTGCTCATTTTCTCGATGTGTTCGTTGAGCTGAATGTGAACGGGACGCGTCACTTGCTGGCGGGCGAAGGCCAATAGCTGCGACGTGAGTCTGGCCCCGTGCTCCGCCGCTTCGATGATCGGTTCGGCATCGTGAGCCGCGTTGACGGCATCCGGCGACGGCGCTTTCAGGAAGTGCGCTTGATTCAAAATGATGGTCAACAAGTTGTTGAAATCGTGGGCGATGCCACCAGCTAAGCGCCCCACGCTCTCGAGCCGCTGCTTTCTGAGGAGCGACTCCTGCAGTGCCCGGTATTCGGTGACGTCGAGCGCGACTCCGATCACCCCGGCAATAGAGTCGTCCGGCGACGTGAGCGGCTTCACTTTCACGTCGTAGGCTCGACCGCCGATCTCGTAGCCATAGTCGCGCGGCGATCCGCCGAGCGCCTCGACATGGGCACGAACCGCAGGATCTTCTGGGTCCTCGGTTCCGAGGAACTGCTGAAGCGTCAGCCCGACGACCTCGTCCGTCTCCAGGCCGAGCGTCGAAAGCGCGGATCCGCGCGACGACTGAATCACCAGGTCGCGATCGGCCGTCCAGACGATCCCCGGCACCTGATCGAGCACGGCGCGAAACCGCGCCTCGCTTTCGTCGAGGTTGGCCGTGACCCGTGCGGCGAGAGCTTCGAGCTTCAGGTTCGCCCTTTCGACCTCGTTCGTGCGCTTCCTGACCTGCTCCTCGGCGTCGTGCTGCGCCGTGATGTTCTCGAAAACCACCGCAACGTGCTCAGCGTCGAGCGGAACCAAGCTGGCGCGCCATACCGCCCGTGGAAAGTGCTCGTCGTGATACGTGACGACCCAGTGGTCGGGTTTTCCCGAGACGATCGCGGCGAGGTATCGCGACGGGAACTCGCTTTCGAGATACTGAGGCGCGGTCTCGCGAATCGTTTTGCCGACGTTGTCACCCACGTCCACGCCGACGAGCTTGCTCACGGCGGCGTTCTGCGCGAGCAAACGAAGCTCTCCCGGATCTTCGAGGCTCTCGGCGCGATAAATCTGCAGACCCTGCGGGGAGCTTTCGAAGAGCGTCCGGAACGCGTCTGCCGACGGCGTTATCGAACGGGTTCCGTCTGATTCCGGCTTTCTCACGATCCGTCGAGGATACCGCCATCGTGGTCGAGTCGCGCGCGATACGCTCGGCCGGAACGCCCGGAAGAAGACTTCGCCGTTTTTCGTGGGTGCACGCGAGGGGCCCACTAGCCGGACCGTGTCGACTTCGTGAGCCCCCGCGCAGTTGGGAGGTGCTTGATTCTTCTTGCCATGGGGCGCGGCGGCGAATCGGGTGCGTTGAGGCACCGCCGCGACAGATGGGGTTTTGGGGATTGAGGTCCACCGGGCAAAGCAGACGCTCTCGACTCCTTTCGTTGGGGCGCGCGACGGTCGCCAGCGCGCGACATCAGATGCGTTGTGAGTGTGCAACGCTCGTGCCACGCCCGCATTGCCGAGAAATCAGCAGTCCGTCGGACCAAACCGGACAATGTGTCGGCGAGCCACCCCCCTGCCACTGACAAGGTGGCGAAGCGAGTGCACTCACCGTCAGTCCGGCGAGCGGGACGCGTCCTGCTCGTCCTGGAACAACACCGGCTCCCCCGAGAAGCTTCGAGCGCTGTGCACCAAGAGCGTCGTCGGCAGCGCGTCGAGGATCGGGTTCATGCGCTCGAAGAACTGCTCCGGATGCTCCGGATCGGGGAGCGCCGTGCCGACAATCGCCAGGTCGGCATTTTCGCTCTCGGTGCGCATGATCTCGTGAATCGCGCGACCCTCGCGAACGACGATGCGGGGCGTGGCGTTGACCCGTGAAGACCGCACGACGCTTTCGACCGCCCCCCGAGTCACTTCGAGGTCGCCCTCGGAGCTGACGACGACCACCAAGAAGACTCGGGCCCCGCGCCAATCGTCGTGCGCAGTGATGAGAAAAGCCAGGAGCAACATGAGCCCCCCGTTGCCCTGTAGCCCGCCCCACCAGATGTCGATGCGACGACGGAACCCGAACTTCTTTTCTGGCCGGAAGTGCATAAGCAAGAGCGACCGGTCCAGAAGCACGAGCTCTCGCACCATCTGGGCGTATCCCGCGTAGCGCTCTGGCTGATGCGGCCACCCGAGCATCACGGTGTTCGCTTCGAAGCTACCCATTCCGTAACCCTGGGCAGTCGCCACGATCCCGCGAAAGCGGTCCGCGACGACGTCCACGCGGTAGAACACGGTCGGGAAGTCGGCGGCGATCTTTCCCTCGCTCGCGCGAAGCAATCGCCGCCGCTCCTCGGCGTGCTCGGCGACCGTGCCTTCGAGCAGTTGGAAATAAGTGACGACGCCTTGGTCCTGCACGATCGTGCTGCCCAGCTCGAGCAAGTACGGCCGACGCTCGATGTCGCCGCCCATGATGACGAGATTCGGTCTCCAGTTTGCGGGGTGGAACTCCGCGCGGCGCAGCTGGTGAAGCGCGGTGCGAACCAGTGCCGCCCAAATGCCGTGGCGCGCGTCTCCGTAGGCCGTCCCGAGTACTCGCCGCTGGGTCCACACGTAGATGCCGCCGCACACCGCGAGAGCCGCCATCATCGACGGCAGGTCGATGATGCTCATCACGTAGAAGCAAGCCACCGCGCCGAAGATGCTCACTCCCCAGTGGACGCGGAACTGAGGCCGGAACGCGGGGCTCGCCGCCCACCGTTCGAGCCCACACGCCAGGTTCGTCAGGCCGTAGGTCGCGAGGAAGAACATCGTGAGCAGGTTCGCGATGGCGTTCAGGTTGCCGAGAAATATGCCTCCGGCCGCCAGCAACAACGTCACCGCGACACCAAGCCTCGGCTCGTCGTGCTCGCCGGAACCCCGGCCCAAGAACTTCGGCATGAGGCCGTCGCGGGCCAACGCTTGCAGCGTGCGCGGTGCGATGAGCAGCGAGCCGACGGCACTCGAAAGCGTCGCTCCCCAAACGCCGACGTAGATCAGCGCCGGCACGCTCGAGATGTCCCAAACGACACGCTGGTTCTCGACGAGCTCGGCCGAGGTCGCGTTCATCGCAAGCCAGAACGGGAACACGCTGTAAACGACGAGCCCGACGAAGACCGCAGCCATGGTGCCGATCGGCAATGCCTTGCGAGCGTCTTTGAGGTCGCCTGACATGCCGACACCCGCCATGATCCCCGTGACCGCGGGAAAGAACACGGCGAACGCCGTGGCGAAGCTCTCGCCCCCAGCTGGACGCACCCATTGAATCGTTTCCGGCGGATTCGGGCCGCGACCGGTGAAAAACGCGACGAGCGAGAGTCCGATCGCCGCCATCACGACGTATTGAACTTTGATGGCAAACGCCGCGCTCTTGAGCGCCACCGCCGCGAGGACCAGGCACGCCACCGCTGCGATCGCCTTGAGCGGAACGTCGGGAAGGAACGCGGTCACGGACTCTGCGAATCCGACGACGTAGAAGCTGACGCTGAGCGCCTGCCCGAAGAACAATGGCAGGCCAATCGCCGCTCCGGAGGGAGCGCCGAGAGACCGGCTGATCATGTAGTAGGCGCCACCAGCTCCGATCGTGCGGTTCGTGGCGATGCTCGCGATGCTGAGTCCGGTGGCAATCGTGATGAGATGGCTGACTCCCACGATGAGGAGTGTGGTGGTGAGCCCGGTCTGACCGACGACCCACCCGAACCGCAGGTACATGACGACGCCGAGGATCGTGAGGATGCTCGGCGTGAAGACTCCACCGAACGTTCCGAACCGTTTGCTCGACGTCGCTTCAGCGGGAACCCGGGTCACGTGCGGCGCCAGTTAACCCCATCGCCGAGCGACGGGCGAGAAACGTCGCTCGCGCGTCGAATCAGTCGGAGGACAGCTCGCTCTGACGAACCACGAGCGCCTCGATCTGGCCCTTGCGTTTGCCTTTGGAGAAAATCTGAATCTGCGTGCGCCCGAGCCCGGCACCAAAAAACACCCATCGCGAATCCGGACCACGCGCGACGCCGACCACCGACTCGTCGCTCGACTGGAATGCGACCGACTCGAGCTTTTTCCCGTTGGGACGGAGAGCGTCGATGTCGGCAGCCACCGCCACACCGTGAGCCAATCGGATCTGGGTGGGCTCGAGATCGACGACGTTCGGCGCGGTGGAAACCCGCGAGTAGTCGAGTTGCTCGAACTTCGGTCCCGATCCGCAGGCCGGGAGCAGCAACGCGAGGAACAGAAGTCGGTTCACGGCGCCACCACGGAAAAATCGACGCTGGCCGTCGCGCCTTCGGTCTCGACGGTCACGGTCGCCGGGCCCGCCGCTTCGGCCCGGACGGTCATGAGCGCGGTCGGGGACAACGTGTCCAGCGCCACGACGAGCGAATCGCTCGTCGACCAATCGTAGGAACGCGAGCCCGACAGCATGGTGCCGACATCGTCGACGCCGAACACCCTCAGCTCGAGCAGCTCGCCCTCGGTGAGCGTCAGCGACACTGGATCTCCGTCTGATTCGACGACACGGAGCTCCACGATGTCGGCGATGCGAACGTGCACGAAGTCGATGACCCGTCCACCGTTGAGCTGTTGGGCCAAAAGCGCCGCCAGGCCGGCGCTTCTGGCCCGGAAAGTGGTTCCCTCCTCGGCGATGAAGGCGGGCGCTGCCGGAAAAACCCGCGCGGCGTCGGGGTCGTCGAAAACACGATCGAACTCGGTGAAGCTCACCTCGAACCTCGAACCCGTGCTGACTCCGTTGGGAAACTCGTCGGCGTCGAACCCGTCGCGACAAGCCGGGTCGCTCGAATCCACGCAACCATAGGCAAATGCCCCCTGCCCGAGATCGCCGGACACCTCGTCGTCGTCGAGGGGACCGCAATGCAGCCCGAACAATGCGAGCAGGAGCCCGGGTCCCACTGCTCTCCAGGTCGCGCCCATCAGGCCGATATTATGAGGTTTTCTCGAGCAAGAGCAACTCGGCTTGCCTGACCGGAGGTCGCCGACTACCTTTCCGCCCCCTCCAATGCCCAGCGCAATCATCAAGACCGGCGGCAAGCAGTATCGCGTCAGCGAGGGCGACGTGCTCCGCGTGGCCAAGCTCGCCGGCGAGGCCGGCGCCAAGGTCGCCTTCGACGAGGTCATGATGGTCGGCGAAGGCGAGTCAGTGAAAATCGGCAAGCCCACAGTGGCTGGAGCCAAGGTCGAAGGCGAAATCGTTCAGCAAGGTCGCGAGAAAAAGATCATCGTGTTCAAGCTGAAGCGCCGGAAGCGTTACCAACGCAAGCAAGGTCATCGCCAGGATTTCACGGCGGTGCGCATTACCGGGATCACGGGCTGAAGCATGGCGCATAAAAAGGGCGGTGGTTCGACTCGCAACGGGCGCGGCTCGTGTGCGCAGTTTCGCGGCGTCAAGGTTTACGGCGGCCAGGACATCCGAGCCGGCGGCATCTTGGTTCGCCAGGTTGGCATGAGCATTTCTCCCGGCCGCAATGTCGGCATGGGGAAGGACTTCACCCTGTTTTCGCTCGTCGACGGAACGGTCGCGTACGAGTGGCGCACCCGCAAGAAGAAGCGCGTCTCGGTTTATCCCGGTCAGACCGCCTGACGGCGCCCACCGACACGTCGCCGTGAAGAAGCGGTGGACGGCTTTCGCGCTCGGCCTCTTGCTCGTCGCGGGCGCGTGGTACGTCTGGTCGACTACGCCCGAGCAACGCGCGCGCGGGGCGATCGACGAGCTTGCGCTCGTGCTCCGTGCTCGCGAGCCCCGCGTGCCAGGCCAGCTCGAGGACGACTTGGGGCGCATGCTCACCGAGCAGGTTCGACTCGTGACGCCGGGGGCCACGATCTCCACCAGGCCCCGCGTGGTCGACGCGGTGGGACGGCACGCCGCTCGCTACCGAACGGCTGACGTCGTGTTCCGCAACGTCACGGTCGACGTGAGCGCCGACGGGCGAGCCAGTGCTCGGGCCGAAGCGGCACTGCTCGAGGGCGGCGACCGACACTTCGACGTCAAGCGAGAGGTCGAGCTCGACCTCCGTCTCGTTGAAGGGCGGTGGCGGATTGATCAAATTCGACTGGGCGCCGAGGACACGGCCGCCCCGGAAGCGAGGCCGTGACGGCGCTAGCTCACGCGCGAACCGCCGACGTGCGAAATCAGGTCATTTCGAGCGCGCCGAGCAGCCGCAGAAAATACAGCGCCTCGTCGAAATCCGGGTCCAGAGCCAAAGCTCGGCGAAAAAGCTTTTTGGCATCGCTCCTGCGTCCCGAGAAGTAATAGGTGTAGGCGAGGAGGAATGTGGCTTTGACGTCCCGAGCGTTTTCATCGACCCAAGTCTCGAGCTGCCGGAGTTGCAGCGCGAAGCGTCGACGGCTCGCGTAGAAGCCGCGAAGATCGACCTTCATCTCGCCCCAGGTCGGTCCGCGCGAGCCGCGGCTCGCCGCGAACAGAGCCATGCCACGGGTGATCGAGTCTGTCGCTTCATCGTAGAACCCGAGCGGCGACAGAACGTGGCCGAGCGCCAATCGAGCAACCGGATCCGATGGCCGACGCCGGGCGGCGGTAAAAAAGTACGCCGCCGCTTCCTCGAAGTCGCCGGCGTGGAAATGTCGATCTCCGTCGGTGACGAGCTCGCGTGGGCTCATGCTGTGCGCTGGATCCACTTCGACCAGCACGAGGCGAAGCGACCGCGCCCGCTCGCTGGACGCTTCGCTTCGTTCCGATGGTGGATCGGCTCGTTCGATTGTCGGCGCTGGCTTGGGCTGCTCGACGACGACTTCGGGCGCTTCTGGTGTTGCCGTTGCAACCTGCGGTGCCGAAGCGCACGCGAGCGCCCTCCAAGCGCACATCAAGAGCCCTACGCGAAAGAGCTTCACGGCGTGAGTGTACTCCGTGAAGATCGGTCGTCGACGAACAAGGCTCGAGGTGGCATCCTGTCGCGATGTCCGACGAGGACCACGCGGACAGACCGCCTCGACGGCCGATTTTGCTCGGCGTGGCACTCATCGTGATGTCGCTCGTGGGCCTGAACACGCTCAACGAGGGGTACGCGACGATCGAACTGATTCGAGATCCGTTCTCCGGGGCGCGGGTGCTCGGCGAGCAGACGGATGCCATCACCATCGCAGCCACCCAGGCTCGCATTCAGGCGATCCAGGCCCACCCGACGACGCTCCTACCCATCGGCATCGCGCAGCTCTTGCTCGGCAGCCTCCTCGTTCTCGTCGGGTTCAACGCTCTCATCGGACGACGCGCGTCGGCGGGGTTCGCGCTCCAGGCGATCACCGCGAGTGCCATCCTCGCTGGCCTGGGGTTCGTTCTCCGCGAACCCATCCGTCAGGCGATCTTCGACGCGCTGGCGGCCGCGAGCCCCAAGTCGTCGCCGATCTCGCCGACGTCGACCTGGTGGATATTCCGGGTCAAGCTCGCCGCCGAGCTCGCCGCGCTCGGCTTGAGCGCGTTCGCTCTCACCCGCCGCTCGGTCCGCGAGGCGTTGGCCCCCCCCGAACCGAGCGCCGACGAAGAGTATTGAGGACGACAGATGGGGTCGATCCAACGGTTACCGCCCAGTCTCTCGAGCCAAATCGCTGCGGGCGAGGTCGTGGAGCGCCCGGCAAGCGCCGTCAAGGAGCTGGTCGAGAACTCGATAGACGCGGGCGCCACGCGGTGTGAAGTCGAAATCGAGGGCGGCGGAATCAAGCGAATCGCGGTCATCGACGACGGTCGGGGCATGTCGAAGCAAGACGCTTCGATTTCGGTCGAGCGACACGCGACGAGCAAAATCCACACGCTCGAACAGCTCGGGTGCGTGGAGACTTTCGGATTTCGTGGGGAGGCCCTGCCGAGCATCGCCTCGGTGAGCCGCTTCGTCGTGCGCACACGGACGGCCGACGATGACGAAGGCGTGGAAGTCTCCGTCGATGGCGGAAGCGAAGCCGCGGCGCGTCCGGTCGGCGCACCTCTGGGCACCACGGTGGAGGTGCGCGACCTTTTCTACAACGTCCCCGCTCGTCGAAAGTTCCTCCGTTCGAGCGGTACCGAATCCGGGCACGTGACCGACGTCGTCGAGTCCGCGGCTCTTTCTCGACCGGAAATGACGTTCACCCTGACGCGCGATGGTCGTCGGGTGCGCGAATGGCTGCGCGCACCCGACCGCGAGCATCGCGTCAAGAGCGCGCTGTCGGGCGAAGAGCTTGCTGCTTGCCGTGGCGACCGGGGGCCGCTGACGGTCGAAGCCTTCCTGTCTCGACCCGAACGCGCGAGAAGCGGCGCGGGTGGGTTGCGACTGTTGGTCAACGGGCGCCCGGTTCGCGACCGCGCCCTCGCGCACACCGTCGCCCAGGCCTACGGCAGCGTACTGGACCGCGGACGCTACCCGCGTGGTGTCGTCTATCTCGACATCGCGCCCCAACTACTCGACGTCAACGTACATCCGCAAAAGGCCGAGGTGCGATTCGCGGATCCCCGGGCGGTCTCCGATGCTCTCTACCGGGTGCTCTCGTTGGCGCTTTCCTCGGCGTTTTCGCTTCCCGCTCCGCCGCGCTCACAGTGGTCTCCCAAGAACCAACCCCAAACAGCAGCGGCGGCGCCCAGTGAGCCCGCGGCGGGAGCAGCCCCAGTCGCGAGGATCGCCGCTCAACCCGCCGCTTCCCCGACTGCCGCGGACGGCGCCTCGGCCCGCTCGGACGCCCCCGGCATCCCATCGAAAGATCCGTTGGTTTTTGCCGTCCGCGATTCTTCACACGCCCGGCTCGAGCAAGAGCCGGCGGTGCCGTGGTCGAGCCTTCGTTTCCTTGCCCAGGTTCGTCAGACGTACCTCATCTGCGAGGGGGACAACGGGCTCTACGTGCTGGACCAGCACGCGGCGGCCGAGCGCGTCAACTTCTACCGATTGCGCAAAGCCTACGAATCGAAAGACATCGCTTCGCAGGCAATGCTGTTTCCGCTGACCTTCGACATCACACCGCTCGAAAGCGAGATGCTCGAAGAGCACGGCGAAGAGTTCGCGCGAGTCGGGTTCGACGTGAGGGTCCGTGGGACCGAGCTGGTGAGCGTGCACTCGGTGCCCAAGCTCCTGCACCGGGCGAGCCCGGAGCGCATGGTGCGCGACTTGCTCGCCGAGATCACCCGTACGGGCGGACGCGCCTTTTCGGACGCCGTCGATCGCGCGCTCGCCACGATGGCCTGTCACGGTTCGATTCGCGCAGGCGATCCGCTGACGGCGGACGAAGCGACGCACCTCCTGCGCTCTCTCGACATCACCGACTTCGCCGGACATTGCCCCCACGGCCGTCCCGTCGTGACCTACACGAGCTGGGCCGAGCTCGAGCGGCAGGTCGGCCGAAGGTAGACTTCCGAAATGGAAGAGACGCTCGCCGCGGACGGCACGCTGATTGTGGTCGTCGGGCCGACCGCGTCGGGGAAAACCGAGCTGGCCCTGGAGCTCGCCCGCGACTTCGGAGGTGAGGTCGTCAACGCCGACAGCGTCCAGATCTACCGCCGATTCGACATCGGCAGCGGAAAGCCGTCGGCCACCGAGCTCCGCGGCGTGCCTTACCACCTTCTCGACGTCGTCGACCCCCTCGACCCGATGGATGCCGCAGCGTTCGCCGAGCTTGCTGCGCAGCAAATCGAAATGATTCGATCGCGTGGCCGGGTGCCTATCGTATGTGGAGGAACGTTCCTCTGGGTTCGCGCGCTGCTCTTCGGGCTGGCCGACGCCCCCCCGGCGGACACCACCATTCGTGATCGGCACCGCACCATTGCCGAACGCGACGGGCGAGCGGCACTTCATCGGCAGCTCGAACAGGTGGACCCCAAAAGCGCAGAGCGTTTGAACCCGAACGATCTGGTCCGCGTGAGCCGGGCGCTCGAGGTGCACGAGCTCACCGGGCGCCCGATGAGCGACGTACAGGCCGAGCACGGCTTCCGGGCGCCGCGCTACGACGCTCGTCTCGTCGGGGTCGAGCGCACCCGCGAGGAGCTCGCCCAGCGCATCGAAGCTCGAGCGAGCAAGATGCTCGACAGTGGTTGGATCGAAGAAGTCGAGTCGCTCATGAACGACGGTTTTGCCGAAGCTCGTGCCATGAAGTCGATCGGCTATCGCCAAGTCGCCGAAGCCGTTCGTGCCGGACCCGTCATCGACCGCGAGAGTCTGCTCGAACGAGTCACCCAAGCGACGCGTGCGTTCGTGCGCAAGCAACGATCGTGGCTGCGGGATGAACGAGTTGACTGGATCCGACCTGGAACTACCCTGAATCCAGGATGACCGTCGTCGGCCCGGGCTACGTGTTCAACGATCGCTACCGGATCGTCGCGCGCATTGGAGCCGGAGCCATGGGCGCGGTCTACTGTGTCGAAGACCTGCGGGACGGCGGTGAGCTTGCCCTCAAGGCGATGAACTACGATCTCTTCGACTCCGATCCGCGAGCGCTCCACCGTTTCGAACGCGAAGCCCGACTGAGCGCGCAGCTGCGCCACCCGAACATCGTCCAGACCATCGACACCGGCTTCGACGAAGATTCTCGCACCCCGTGGCTCGTCATGGAGCGGCTCGAAGGGCAGACCTTGAGCGAGCTCGTCAAAGTCGCGGGCGCCCCGGCCCTCGACCGCGCGAAGCAGATGCTCTCCGAGCTGTTCTCCGCCGTGATCAGCGCGCACGCTGCGGGTATCGTGCACCGCGATCTCAAGCCCGAAAACATCTTTGCTGCCGAACGCGATGGCAACACGGTGCTCAAGGTACTCGACTTTGGAATCGCCAAGCGGGCGTACGCCGACAACAAGGCTTCGTTGACCGCCGCGGGGCTCGGCACGCCGCTCTGGTCCGCGCCCGAACAGGGCATGAGCGATTATCAGCCAGACCCACGCACCGATGTCTGGGCGCTCGGTTTGCTCGTGTTCTACATCCTCGCCGGGCGCTTGTACTGGCTCCATGCGGACAGCCGCAGCTCGATGATGGACCTGGCGATGGAGCTCATGCGGCACCCAATCCAAAAACCCAGCAAGCGTGTCGGCGAGATTGGCTCGCCGCTGCTGATCCCCGCCGAGCTCGACGCGTGGTTCTTGCGCGCGGTGTGTCGAGAACCTGACGATCGCTACGACAACGCGCAGGATGCTTGGGATGCGCTTCGCACTCCCCTCGACGCGGTCGAGCGAAGCGACGGCTGAGGGCTACAACGACAGCGACGCTTCGAGGGCGGCGAGGAACGAGCTGTCGTCGTCGGTCGTCGAGACGGTGAACTCTGTCGGATCGATGTCGATCGCCGGGCGCGACGTTACCTCGGGACCCGCTGCCGGAGCACCGGACGCCGACCGCTCGGTTTGGAGGTGGCGTTGCAGCTCCTCCTTCGCCTCGGGCGGAGGGGCCAGGCTGTCGTCGTACACTCCGCCACCAGCGCCGGAGGGAATGGCCGCCTCCAGCTCGTCCGGCGCGTCCTCGCCGATTTCGTCCTCGGGCGCATCGAGTTCGAGGTGGGCGTCGGGTGCGTCGGAGCCCCTAAGCTCGATCGTCTCGCCGAGTTGCTCCATCGTCGGCATCTGCGGTCGCGGGCCGTCGACCTGACCGGGGGTCGCGTTCAGATCCGCTTCCAACAAATCGTCGACGCCGGATCCATCCGACTCGAGCTGGACGGTCGCCCCTAGCTGCTCGATGCTCGGCACGGCCGCCTCGGAAATCGGCGCCACTGCGACCTGGCGTCCGGACTCCGGCGGAGGCGTCTTGAGTGGGACTTCGCGTTCTGCCAAATCCGCGGCTTCGTCCACGATCGGACGCTTCGACGAAGCGGGTGGCTCGTCGTCGTCGAAGTCGATGGACACTTCCACGTCGGCCGCTTCTGCCGCCGGTGATTCGACGTCGATCTCGACATCGACTTCTTCGCCGAAGTCGTCGATGTCCATGTCGATGATGTCGTCCCCCGCCCCGTCATCGGCCGCGAGCGCGGCTTCTTCCTCGGGGTTGGCCACCATCGTCTCCATGTCGGAGCGCGGACCGGAGCTGATGGGCGGGGCGTCGAGCAAGTCGTCGACGTCGCCACCGCCGCTGAGCTCTAGCTCCTGCGGTGGTGGGGCAACCTGCGGTGGAGGCGCGGCTTGCCGTGGAGGCGCGGGCTCGGCCGATGGCGGAGCCGCCGCGGCGGCGCGCGGTTTCGCCGCGTTTCGGCGCACCCGGTCGAGCAGCCCTTCGAGCGCGCTCACCTTGTCTTGCACGCTCATGCATCCCCCCCGGCATTGAGCTTGGTCAAAGCGTCACCCCACGACGAACCAGCGGCCAGCCACCCGCGAACCTTGTCGGCGGTCATCGGGCTAGTGGCGAGCAAACGCACGGTCTGGTCGTCCCGATCGAGCACGACCATTCGCAAGTCGCGACTCATCGCGCGCTGCAGAGCGCCCTCGAGCACCGCTCCGAGAAGCACGGCGCCGTGATCTCCGGGCGGAGCGTTGCCTACGGCGAACACGAGCGCCTTGCCCCATTGCTCGACCTTCAGATTGCCGAGACCGAGCAACGCCAGATTCCCGCCGAGGTGCTCGACGACCGCGGGAATACTCGCTCGCGTCGGGCCATCGATGAGCCTTCCAGAAGCTCGCCATCCGGCTTCGGTGCCGATCTTGCGACCAAAGTCACGAAGCGCCTCGTCCCCGGCCTGCCGGCAAAGGTCCAAGAGCGCCTGCTGAGGCACGACCACATTCGAGGCCGAACCCTCGAGGCTGACGGCACCACGCGTCAGATCGAACTTCACGCTCTGCGAGGGGTCGAATCGAGGCTGAGCCATTTGTACCCCGGGGCTTTTGCCCGGTAATCCTATGCCAGTATAGGCGACGAGTGAGCCAACCTGTCAAATCCGCGTCGTTTTTCGCCCGGGCCCGGCTGACTCGCTTCGTGAAGCTCGCCCTCGCTGCTGGCCTCGTGACCGGCGGCCTCACGCTGACCACCGTGGCCCAAGCCCAAGGCCTGTTGCCGTCATCTCCACCGGCCCCGGTACCCGAGGTCGAGCTCGATCCCTCGCTTCCCACTGGTCCGCCTCGCACGGTGAGCGCCCGTCCAGCCTCGCAAGAGGCGCCAGCGTGTAGCCCCCGGCGACCCGTCTGCGTTCACCGCGGACGAGCCCCAGCGGCGACCGCCCTCCGAACCCTCGAAGCCTTCGAAGTCGCCTACGAGAAGCTCGTTTTCGCCGTCGGCCTTCCCGCACCCCTCGGTGACGATGGCCGCGGCGGAGGCGATCAACTCGATCTCTACCTGGATAGCGGCGCTCCCCACTCATTCGAAGTGCTCGCCGACGCCGAGCGACTCGGCCCGTTCGACCAAGCCCCGGGCTTTTGTGTTCTCGGGTTCGAGGAGCACCCAGAGCTCGAGCGCGCGGCGACGACCTGCGTCGCCGAGGCGAGCGCCCTCGGATTGGACGCCGGAATGACACCTTTCGTACGACGAGCGTTCGCCACACATCTGTGGCTGGCTACGGGGTGGCCCACCGGCCTCGACTACGAAGCCATCGACGATTTCCAAAGCCGACCCGATCTGGCGACGCTGACCCGCGACCGGGATCGGCGCGCGGAAGGAGCCGCCATGTGGTTCGACTATCTCGAGCACCGTCTGGGGCGAGGCTCGCCCGGCGAGCTGGCGACGTTCCTGCTCAGCCTCGCGGTGAACGAAACTCCGCCCGAAGCCGCCACTTGGAACAACGAGCCCGACGTGTTCGACGTGCTCAGACGCTCGCTCGCGACCCAAAACGTGGGTGACGTGCTCGGGGGATTCGCGCTCGGCCGCGCATTCGTCGGCGAGCGCGACGACGGCATGCATCTACCGACCCTGGGTTGGGCCGGGACCTTCGGAAACGTCCGGTTCGATTGGCACGTGAAGTTCTCGTCGCTTCCTCGCAATCTCGCGATGCCTCGCCCCATCGAACCGACGGGCTCGAGCTACGTTTGGCTCGAGCTCGACGACGTGCCCGCCGGCGCTTCGTTGGCGTTCCGGGCTTCCTGGGAGCCGCCGGTAGCGTTCAAGTGGCGCGCCACGTTGATCGGCCCGGACGGCGCTGCTCTCAGAGAAATCGACGTCGTCTACGAAGAGCGCGCGACTCGAGCCGAACGGCAAATCGTCGACCTCTCCGGGGCCCGCGCCGTGCTCATCGTCGGGACGAACATCGGTGGCGTCACCCTCGCCCACCCTTTCGACCCCGACGTCGCGCCGTTCGAGCCACACGGACACACGCTCTACCTCGCGCGACTGTGATTCCGAGGGCGGCTAGAAACCAGGCGGCCCAAGGGATCGCGGGCGCCGAGCGCGGAGCCACGATCGTGCAGCCGCCACGGGAGGCGAAGCCCACTTCCGCGGCGGCTTGGTCGACCGCGATGGGCACGTCTCGTTCGAGAAAGAGCGCGCCGTCGAAAAGCAGCCGCACGCTCATCCTCTGACCCCCGGTGCCACCGGGGGCGGCGAGCTCGAACCGCCACAAACCCGGGGCGACCCTCGTGAGGCTCGAATGAACGATCGCGGGCTCGGCCTCGAGCCTCAGCCGACTCTCATCGAAACCATCCGCGATTGCGCCGTCGGCGCCCCGCAGCTCCACGGTGCCAAACAGCGGCCGCCCGCCGGGTCGCGCGAACGATTGGCTGAGCGCGACCCAACTTTCTTCCTCGACGGGATCTTTGCGGATCGGAGATTGCTCCGAGTCCATCACCGTCAAAGTGCCGAGCAGGTCTAGCGCCCCGGGACCGAGTTGCTGCTCGACCGGAATCATACCGGTCGGGCGACGGGCGCCAGCCTGAAGCAGCGCGCGCACCTCGTCTTGTGTGAGGGTCGGATCGCGGGCGAACAAGAGCGCAACAGCACCGGCGACGACCGGCGCAGCCATCGAAGTTCCGCTGGTGACGGCGTGAGTATCGCTGACCACCAGGCATTGATCGCCGTCCGGGCAAGCATTGATGCCCTCGAAAACACCGCCCGCGTTCTCGCGCGGATCGGCGTTGACACCCATCGCACCGATCAAGAAAACACCGGGAGCAACGATGTCGGGTTTCATCACGCCTAGAGCGTTCGGCCCGGAGGAGCTGAAGAACGGCATCGCGTCCGGCACGGAGCTCTCGAGAGTCACGCGCTTGCGGTTGTGGGTCGACCAAGTGTCCCGATTGACCGTCGCGCCCACGGCGATGAGCGCAGGAGAAGAAGCGGGGACGTTGATCGTGCCCTGCTTCGTCGCCCGAGGGACCAACGCGTTGCCTCCAGCCACCGAGAAATCTCCCTCGGATTGCACCCACACGCCCACGTTTCCTTTGCCCTCGAGCCGTACCGCGAACGTCTCTCCGGCGGGCCATTGCCCGGTCAGCACGACCGCAGCCCCAGCTGAACCGCTCGGAACCGGACTGTTTTTTTTCTCGGAGCCGTTGAAGATGGTCGCGGTCAGGCCGTCTCGATCGAACGCCCTCGCTTCTCCTGGAGCCAGAGGGGCGACCCACTTGCCGCGGCGATCATCGAGCCCGACCGAGATCTGGTCGGACTGACCGAACGCCAGCCAAATGAACACCGTGCCTTGGTTCGGCGCCGAATCGACGTTTGGCGTGAGAATCGGGACCCGCACGCTCGACGACCGAGTCACGTGCACTTCGGTGTGACTTCCGAGTGGCTCGGGGAACTGACCCTCGGTTTCCACGAAGAGTGTTCCGCTATTGCCGGCGGCAACGACGACGGCCCGGCCGGGGTGCTCGGCGCCGACGAAATCCGAGAGACCGCGCTCGAGCGACGAGTTGCCGTCGTGGGGGCCGAAATCGCTCCCGAGGCTGAGGTTGACGACCATCGGCAGGCCCATCTCGTCGGCTCGATCGAACGCAAAACGCGTGGCGACGAGGATGTCGCCATCGAGGATGGAGTTCGAGGCGCCTCGGGTCACTCGCGCCACGACGAGGTCCGCTTCGGGCGCGCTCCCGATGAAGAACGGCGTACGCATCGACTGGCCGTTGCCCACGGCGAGCGACGCGACGTGCGTCCCGTGTCCGAACACGTCGCGCGGCTGATCGCCTGCGACGTTGCTACCGAGAACTTGGGTGATGTCCGCGCGCGAGAAGATGGCGCACTGGCGCCCCTCGCCCGTGCACCCGTAGCGTTCTTCGAGCTCGGGATGCGATCCACGGGGTGGCCGCGAGAAGTCGATGAGCCACGCGATCCGGGTCGACCCGTCGGCCTCGCGAAAATCGCCGTGGGCCGGATCGATACCGGTGTCGATGATGGCAACGAGAGCGCCTTGGCCCGCATTGCCGGTCCGCTCGTGGAAGGTCGTGGACCCGACCCACATCGCCGTTTGGTCGAGCAGCGTGTGCCGAGGAGGCGACCAGCTGAACCTCCAGTCGGGGTGCTGCGCCGACAGCGCCTCGATTTCGTCGGCAGTGGCGACCAGGGTGGCAAACCGACGGGAGGTGAAAACGAGTCCCGGAGCGTCGCCGGACGCCGCGCCGGGCGTTTCGACGACGAGCGGAATGCGTGAGGTGCCGGCGACCGCGAACGGCGTCCCTCGAACCCCCGTCGACGCCATCGCCGACACGACCGCCTGGCCCCTCACGTCGGCGTGAGCCGGCGCGGCGAGCGCCAAAAGCGCGACGCTCGCCATCGTCGTCCACCGAGCGTTCATGAGTGCCCTGAGCTTAGCAGGGTGATCCAGAACACCCGGCTACGCCCGCGATCGGCGATGCCGAAGCCGACGCACGGATGCGCCGGCACGCCGTGTGGAGCCGGATCAGGGCGCCATGCCCGGAGCGCACGGCTCGAGCATGAACTGCAGGCTCGTATCGTTCGTCCCGTCGCTGACGGTGACCGAGCCCGGGTACGGGCTGAAGTTCGGGCAATTCAGCGTGGCCGAGGCACTATCGATCGATCCGGTGCAACCCGTCACCATGCCGGAGTAGCTGAGCGTGTCACCGTCGGGATCCGTCGCGTCGACCGCGATCGTGAAGTCGCCGGCGGTCATGGCCATGCAGCCGGATGCAGGGGTCCAGGTCACGGAGTTGATGACCGGTGCGCCACCGGTCGTACCGCCGCCCCCACCGCCAGCGCCGCCGGTGCTCGTTCCGCCACCGGTGCCCGGGGCTCCGGCAGTACCGCCGTCGTCGCCGGAGCTGTCGCTGCAACCCAAAGTGAACAGCGCCATCGCGCCGATAGAAACAATACTGCCAAGCTTGAACATCAATTTCTCCTAGGAGGGAGTGGCTTCCGTCGCCCTCTCAGACCTCACGAGTTAAGCGGGCGAACGCTTCGGTTTCAACCACGCGTCCTACGATCGAAAGGCCCATCCGGATCGGGGGTTTTTTCCCTACATCGCCGCGCCGTCCGGCTCACACCGGTGGGACGAGATGCTTCTTGTTCGGTCGGCGCTCCGACTTTTGGGCGTATCTATCGAACCTCGACGAGACTTCGGCGCGAAGACTTTCGAAGGGAATCACGTCGTCCACCACCAGCTCGCCGGCGAGCTTCTGCAAGTCGATGTCCTCGCGGTACTCGTCGCGCAGCTTCGCCACGAAGGCTTCGCGCTCGGGCCCTTCAGCCACCTCTTGGATCTTGTTGAAGTAGACGGCGTTGACCGCAGCCTGGGGACCCATGACGGCGATCGACGCCGTGGGCAAAGCGAGACACGCATCGGGCTCGAACGCCGGACCACACATCGCGTAGAGCCCAGCGCCGTAAGCCTTTCTGACGACGACGCTGATCTTCGGCACGGTGGCTTCGCTGACCGCCGCGATCATCTTCGCCCCCGCACGGATGATGCCCTGCCGCTCGACTTTGGTCCCGATCATGAACCCCGGCACATCCGCCAGGTACAAGAGCGGAATGTTGAAGGCGTCGCACAGCCAGATGAACCTCGCCGCTTTGTCGGCGCTATCGACGAACAGCACGCCTCCGAGGTAGCGCGGCTGGTTCGCGACGATCCCCACGGCCCGACCGTCGATCCGAGCAAACGCGGTGATCATCTCTTTGGCGAACCGCTTCTTGATCTCGACCAGGCTGCGCTCATCGATGATCGCGTCGATGACGAGCCTCATGTCGAAGGGTTTGTTTTCGTCGACCGGGATCACCTCTTGGAGCGGCTTCTGCTCGGCCTTTCTCGGCCGAGGCGCAACTGCTCCAGGCTCGCTCTCGAAGCTCTGCGGCATGAACGCGATGTAGGACTTCGCGAACTCGATCGCCTCTTGCTCGGTCTTCACGAGCACGTCACCGCACCCGGACACCGAGGTGTGCATCTTCGCGCCGCCCATTTCGTCGAGGGTCACCTTTTCCCCGATCACCATCTCGGCCATGCGAGGCGAACCGAGATACATGCTCGAGTTGCCGTCGACCATCACCACCACGTCGCAGAACGCGGGAATGTAGGCGCCGCCGGCCGCCGACGGTCCAAACAAGAGGCAGATCTGAGGCACCTGTCCACTCATCGCGACCTGGTTGTAGAAGATGCGTCCAGCGCCGCGGCGCCCTGGGAACATTTCCACCTGGTCGGTGATGCGCGCGCCGGCGGAATCCACGAGATAGAAGAGCGGACAAGCGAGATCCTTCGCCGTCTCTTGAATACGAAGAATTTTCTCGACGGTCCGCCTTCCCCAAGAGCCAGCTTTGACCGTCGAGTCGTTCGCCATCACGGCGACGACCCGACCGTCCAACTTTCCAACGCCGATGACGACACCGTCCGCCGGGAGGTCCGCGGCGCTCGCATTCGCGAGCTTGGCGTCCTCGACGAACGAATCGTCGTCGAGCAGCAAGCGAATCCGTTCGCGCGCGAAGAGCTTGCCTTGGGCCGCGTTTTTCTGATGGTACTTTTCCGCGCCCCCGCGTTCGATTCGGCCGCGCAGTTTTTCGAGCTCTTCGTCCTTCATTTCGACCGGCACGGCTTACCGCGCGACCGGACGGAATTGAAGCTGAAAGCCGGCTCAGCCCTCGTCGACCAGCCGGCCGACGAGCTGTTCGAGCTCGGGCAGCTTGACGGAATCATAGCCAATCATCATGTCCCGCACCGTTCCGGTCTTGTCGATCACAAACACGAGTGGAAGCGCCGTCGCCCGGTAGGACTCGGTCGTTTTTCCAGTCTCGTCACTGAGGACGGGATATTTCATCTCGAGCTGCGCTGCCGTTCGAGAGGCCATCAGCACCGGATCGACGGTGACACCGACGACGGCGACCCCTTGAGCGGCGTAGGTCGAATGCCATCGGTTCATGTCGGGTACGAGCGCAGGGCAAACGGGACACCAGGTCGCCCAAAATTCGAGCACGACGACCTTGCCCCGCAACGCCCCCAGCGTTTCCGGCACGGTCCCCTGAACGGGCTTGAGCTCGGCGAATGCCGGGGCCTTCGCCCCGACGAATGCCATGCGCATGATTCGATCACGGTCGGGACGACCGATGAGCTCGGCGGCAAGAAGTCGCTGATCCGGACCGCGCTGAACGACGATGCCCACTCGATCCCCCGCGCTCTTGACCGACAGCAAGCGCACCAAATCCGAAGGTCGACTCACGGGCTGACCGTCGATCTGAATGACGACGTCGCCCGGCCGGAGTCCCGCCTTCGCTGCCGGCGATCGCGGGATGACCCCGGTCAGTCGAACACCGGGCTCCTTCGCTCCCGTGCTGCCGTACTCGACACCGAGCCATCCGCCGCGAGACACTCGCGGGATAGGCGGCGGCGCCTCGCTTTCCTCTTCCTCCGCGACAGAGGCCGGCGACGGGGCTACGGGCTCGGTCGTGCCTCCACCGACCTGGGCTTTTGGCTCCGGCATCGCCGTGCAACCGACGAGTAACGAGAGAAGCGCTACGCCTTTCGCGCAGCCCTCAAACCGGATAATCGACCTCATCGCTCACTCGGCTAGCTACCACGCTCGGAGGGGCCGCGCTCGAAGCCGACTTCTCCTCGCCACCCTCGTCATCGCGTGTGATGCGACCCCACCCGAGTATCCGGGCGCGTCTACCGCTAGCTACGCGGAGTCGGCAGCCGCGCCAAAACCCAGCCCGCCGCCACCGGCATGGACGAACTTCGGCGAGGTGGCAGACTGGCCACCGGTGAACGCCGAACCGTTCCTCTCGGCAGGTCACGCCGGGGGAACATGGAAGGTGGACGTGCACGTGAGCCCGGCGTCGAGAGCGGAATACCAGACGCTGGTGACGGGGATGGCGCTGCCAGTAGGCACGTGGGTCGCGAAGTTCCACCGAGACGACAAAACCGGAAACCCAGGCCCGGTCTTCGCCATGCACAAGACTCGGGACGGCTGGGAATACCTCGTGGCCGAGGCCACAGGGGCGGTCCAGGAGCGCGGCGCCCTCGACCTCTGCCAGCGTTGTCACTCCGAAGGGGTCGCGGACCAGCTCTTCGGCCTCGGGCGTCGACGGCCCTCGCGAGACGCCGGCACCGACTGAGGGCCCTGGCACGGCAGAGGACCTGGCACCGCAGAGGACCTGGCACCGCAGAGGACTGGGGCCGCTTCCCGAGCACAGACAGACGGGCCCCCGCCCAAGGGCTTGCCGCGGAAATGCGTCCGAGGAATGAACCCGCGGCCCAAACCGTTGTCGGACAAAACACAAAGACCCCAAGGACGCGGGCCCGAGGGGTCTAGGAAGAGAAGAAGAAGATAAGAGAAGCCGAAAAGAACTAAGGAAGTCGAGTCGTTCTAAGCAACCACCACCCGCCCCATTCGCGAGTGTTGGAAAAACTGAAGCGGAGTCGGCAGCGGCGGGAGCCGCCGAAAGACAAGCGCCGCGCCCACCGCGCGACCTAGTACGGGGGGACCTAAAGCAGTGAACGTGCCATTCTGACACCGCTGTTTTTTCTTATTGATATCGAAAGGATACGACCCGTGCCGCGGGGCGCCACAAAACACGAGACACGGTGGTGCGGCTTTGGTGTCGCGCTCGGCTCAGAAGCCCGCAAAGTTTGCGACATCTGGCCAGCCCCTGACCTCGCGACGAATTCTCGCCGGCAGGCAGTGATCGCGGATCCAGAGGACTAGTTGCCGATCGCGGCCTCGAGGGCGCGATTCATGGCCTCGATGGGCGCGGGCCGGCCAGTGTAGAGTTCGAACTGCCCGCAGGCCTGGTGGAGCAGCATGCGGCCACCGTGCACCGTCTGGGCTCCCGCGGCCGCCGCGTCCTCGATGAGGCGCGTCCGAATCGGCTTGTAGACGATATCCATGACCACCAAACGGGGTCCGAGCAGCCTCGACGAGATGGGGCTGTCGGCGCCGTACTCGGTCATCCCGGCCGAAGAGGCGTTCACCAACACGTCGTAACCTTCGAGCGAGTCGACGGCGCCCAGCCGCCGAGCCCCTACCGGATGCGACGATGCCCGCTCGACATCCGCGGCGAGCGCTTCGGCCCTATCGAGCGAACGATTGGCCACGTCGAGCTTCATGCCGCGCGCCGTCAACGAGTAGGCGACCGCCCGTGCGGCACCTCCGGCACCGATCAGCAGGCAACGCTTGTCGGCGAGAGGCGTCGCCTCCTGGAGCGCGAGCGCGGAGCCCCAAGCGTCGGTGTTGTAGCCCGAGAGCTTGCCGTCGTCGTTGACCACCGTGTTGACCGCGTCGATGCGACCCGCCAGTTCGTCGATTTCGTCGAGGTGCTGCATGATCGAAATCTTGAACGGCATGCTGACGCCGAAACCTCGGATGCCGAGGGCGCGCATGCCGCCGAGCGCCGCTTCGAGGCCATCCTCGCGGCAAGCGAACGGGACGTACGTGTAGGGCAGGCCGAGGGCCTGATAGCCGGCGTTGTGCATCCGCATTCCGAGGGGAACCGGATGCAGCGAAAGCGACCCGCAGAGCGTGATGGGAGCGTCCCCGGACATGTCGCGAGCTTACGGGTCCCGGTCTTTCGCGGGGGCACTTTCGAGCTTGCCAGGGCACCCGACGTGGTATGGATCGCGTCCCTCAGCGCCCGTAGCTCAGCTGGATAGAGCGTCGGTCTACGGAACCGAAAGTCGGAAGTTCGAATCCTCCCGGGCGCGCTCACTTCGCTTCACGAAGCTCGCGGCGCAGTCCCACGGCCAGGCAGTACGCCATCGCGAGCAGCAAGATGCACAACGGCAACCCGGCACTGACCGACGCTGCTTGAAGCGCCGTGAGCGCCTTTTTGCCGCCGGCATAGAGCAGCACCGCTGCACAGGCTCCTTCGCCCGTTGCCCAGAACACCCGCTGCCACGCCGGTGGATTCGGCTCGCCGCCGGACGCGAGCATGTCGACGACGAAGGAGGCCGAGTCCGAAGATGTGACGAAGAAGACGGCGACGACGAGAGCGGCGAGGACGGATGTGACCCCAGCCAAGGGGAGTTGCTCCAACACGACGTAGAGCGCCGTCGACACGTCCGCGGCGACCGCATCGCCGATGAGCCCGGACGTGCGCTCGAGGTGGAGCGCGGTGCCGCCGAAAACGCTGAACCAGACCACGCCTACGGCTGTCGGCACGAGAAGAACCCCGAGCACGAACTCCCGAATTCGCCGACCGCGAGAAATGCGGGCGATGAACATCCCGACGAACGGTGCCCAGGCGATCCACCAGCCCCAATAGAAGAGCGTCCACGCCTTCGTCCACTTCTCCTCGGGGGCGCTGAACAAGCCGAGCCGCAGAGTTCGCGTGACGATCACCTCGACGTAGCCACCGACGCCTTCGACCAGCGAGTGAATGATGAACGTCGTCGGACCGACAAAAAGCACGAAGAGCATGAGGAGGGTCGCCAAACCGAGGTTCAGCTCGCTGAGCCGACGAATCCCCCCCTTGATGCCCGTCACCAACGAGAGCGTCGCTACCGCGGTGACGACTGCGATGATGATCAGCTGCGTCGACAAACCGTGATGCACACCGAACAGCCGCGCGAGCCCGGCGCTGATCTGCATGGCGCCCAGGCCAAGCGACGTGGCCAGCCCGAACAGCGTGGCGACAACCGCCAGGATGTCGATGCTGTGACCGGCCCAACCATGTACGCGTTCACCAAGCAGGGGGTGAAAGCACGAGCGAAGGGCGAACGGCAGACCTTTGCGGTACGCAAAGAAGGCGATGGCGAGCGCCACGAGCACGTAGATGCCCCAAGCGTGGATCCCCCAGTGGAAGAACGTGATCGGAAGCGCCATGCGCGCCGCCTCTGCGCTCTGCCCATCCACGCTGGGCGGGGACCGGTAGTGCATCATGGGCTCCGCGACGCCGTAGAAGACCAGGCCAATCCCCATTCCAGCGCTAAACAACATCGCGAACCACGAGAGCGTGCTGAACTCCGGTTTTTCGTCGTCGCGCCCGAGCCGCAACTCGCCAGCGCGGCTCAACGAAATCCAGACAGCAAAGGCGACGTAGAACGCGACAGCCGAGACGTAGAGCCACCCGAAAGAGGACACGATGCCATCGAGCGCGTCCGCAAACAGCGCCGAAGCTCGCGCCGTATCGATGATTACGAACGCAATGAGAGCAAGCAGTACGCCCGCAGAGGTCAAGAAGACCGGCGGGCTGATCGCGAGGTGCTTGTTCTGCCTCACTTCTTTCGGAAGTGAGCGATGCCCCAAGCGAGATGGCCGGCCACTCCGCCATCGACCCAATGGCGCAGCCCGCGCCTCATCCGCACGATGTACTCGCTCGAAATCGTCCTCGTGAGCTCGCCCTGGCGCGCCTCGGTCTCCTCGAGCACTCGTCGGTAGTGGGTCGTCAGCTGATCGGTCAGGTCCTCGAACAGCACCAGCTCGAGCCCGTGGCGCGCCGCCACGTCGCGGTAGTAGCCCGGCGAACCCAGCGTCTCGAGATGGATGCGGTCGAGTATCGGCGCGAGCACGCCGGGCGGGCAATCATCAGACTGCATGGGGTCGGTAAAAACGAAGCTGCCCCCCTGCCGGAGCACGCGTGCCACTTCCGCGATCACCCGATCCCGGTCGCCGCTGTGGAGTATTGCGTCCTGTGACCACACGAGATCGAAGGACGAGTCCCGTGACTGGACATTCTCGAAGCTCCCGTCGAGCACCTCGACGAGCCCGCCGAGCCCGGCCGCGGCGTTGAGCTCTCGCGCCCGACGGTTTTCGACCTGGCTCAGGTTCAGCGCGGTGACATGACAGCCGAAGGTGCCGGCCAGGTACCGAGCCGCGCCGCAATAACCCGAGCCTAGATCCAGCACGCGCGTGGATGTGTCGATCGTGCCAACGGTGGAAGCCAGGCGCTCGACGGTGCGCCGGCTCGCGTCGCAGATCGACCCGTTTGGTTCCTCGTAAATCCCAATGTGGATGTCCTCGCCGCCCCAGACGGTCGAGTAGAAACGGTCCGCGTCGTCGCTATCGTAGTAGTCGCGTGCAGTATCGACCGCCCGAGATGTCGGAGCGGCGCTCGTCACGCGCCCCCGCTCCGCTCGACGTAGGCCTTGTGCGCGACGTGGACGATGAAGTCGGGATCGTCGGCACGGTAGGTCTCCTGAAAGTCACCGAAGGTTTCGGATCGTTGAAAACCGACCTCCTCCATGAGTCGACGTGTGTACTCGGCCCGTAGTGGGAACATGTTCAGATGAAATTCCGAGCCGTCCGGGAACCGGTACTGAAAACGCGCAAGGCCGTCGTCGACGTGGACCGGCTTCACCTCGACCTCATCGCCGCAGTAGTAGTACGTGTGCGTCGACGAGTAGCCATTGTCCATGAGCGCGTCGTAGTTGCGCTGATCCAGGATCAGCACGCCGTCGTGCCGAAGTACGGCGTAGAACTCCGCCAACGCTTTTCGCCGATCCCGCTCGCTGAACAGATGAGTGAACGAGTTGCCGAGGCAAATCACCGCGTCGAACTTCTGATGGATGTCGCGGTTGAGCCAGCGCCAGTCAGCTTGCACCGTGCGCAGGACGTGTCCTCGCCGTCGACCGTTCTCGAACGCTTTCGCGAGCATCTCCGCGCTGCCGTCGGCGCTCACGACCTCGAAGCCCGCCTCGAGCAGCCGGACCGAGTGAAAGCCAGTGCCGGTCGCCACATCGAGCACCTGCCGGGCGCCATTCTCGCGCAGTTTTTCGATGAAAAAGCCACCCTCGGAGCTTGCGCGGGCGTCCCAGTCGATGAGCTCGTCCCATTTCTGGACGAAATCGTGAACGTACTCCTGCCGGTAGTGACCGGTTTTCCTGATGGAAATGGGATCGGTTTCGAGTCGCGAGCGGGAGATCCGCGGGGCCTCTGATGCTGTGCTGTCTGCGAGGGAATTCATTGGACCTTAACTCTTACGGCACTGATCCTTTGAACTCAAAGAATTAGTGTGCAAAGGAGTACATTTCGCTTGATTTCCACCACTTACGAGCGCTCAAGAGCAGCTGGCCAGCTCCCTGATATGATGCGCCGGGGGATTTCGAGGAGATAGATGGCTCACGACCTCGAAGAGGAAATCCTGGTTTCGCTTCGGCGAATCACGCGGGCCATCGACATTCATAGCCGGTATCTCGCGAGCACTTTCGGTCTCACGGGTCCCCAGCTCGTTTGCCTCCGCGTGCTCGGTCGGATCGGCCATACGACCCCGAGCCAGCTCGCCAAGCAGGTCGATCTGAGTCACGCGACGGTTACCGGCATCGTGGATCGGCTCGCCGCCCGCCAGCTGGTCGCGAGAAATCGAAACCCGGACGATCGTCGGCACGTCAAGGTGACCATCACCGACGCCGGGATGGCGCTGCTCCGGGAAGCACCCTCCGCCCTGCAGGAGAAGTTCGCGCAACGGCTCGCCACCTTGTCGGAAGAAGAAGGCGAGTTTCTCCGGCTGAGCCTCAGGAAGATCGTGCGCATGATGGACGGCGACGACATCGACGCAGCGCCGATCCTCTCGACGGACGCTGCAGCCCCTGCCGACATCGGCTTGCCCGTGGACGAAGAAGCGTTGCCTGAAAACGCGGAACAGCCCCCAGACGAGCCACTTCCAGAGTCGAAACCACGACTAGCGAACTGACTCGGGCGTTCAGCAGGCCGGCGGCCGGCCTCGTCCGCTGCTTCTCAAGTTTCGCCGGAGTAGGCCGCGCAGAAGCTTCCGCCCCTTGCTTGCCGAGCACTTCTGCTCGTCGCGCAGCTGGCGCCACGCTTCCCAGCTCGTGACGAGCTCGAGCGAACCGAGTAGCTCGTCGCGACCGCCACCACAGTCGTCGAGCTCGCGTGCGAACAGCATTGCCAGGTGCTCGCGCAACTGTTTTCGAGACGTGCGGACCGACCGTTCGATCGCCGGACTGTCACGCCGAAACCGCTCGGTGGCGCGACGAAGCGGCATGACGTGCTCGTAGACCGAGGTCCGATGTGTGACCACCGCGTCGATGCGCTCGTCGAGCGGAGCACGGAAATCCATCGGAGGCGGGTAGAGCCGGATGACCTCGGCTTGCTGCCGCTCGACGCACGCCACGTCGAGCGCTTCCAGATCCTCGAACAACCGGAAGACCGTGCGCCGCGAGACCCCGGCGCGATCTGCAACGGCTTCGGGAGTGGGGCGCTCCTCGGTCTCGCGCACGAGCGCGAGCATGGCGTCGACCACCGCCTCGCGACTGCGGTGGGCTCGCTCGTGACGACCATCCCGTTCGACTCCGGTCTCGGTCGTCGGCGGCGACATATATTGTCACCATAAGTGCCGATACATGTCGGCGCAAGACGTTCCGCACGGCCCCGTACGATGGCGCTCCGCTTGCTCCGGTCCGCTAGCGAGCCGTCGCGGCTTCGGCACCTCGTGCAAGCGACGGACGGAGATGCTTCGTCTCGGGGTTCTCTCGACGCCAGATGACCCAGTCCATGAGGTAGTGGTGGATGTTGACGAACGCGACGAACGCGGCCAGGTACGGGGTCGGGCCGAGCGCGTCAGCGGATTGGCTGAACCCACGCAGGGCCACCTGCTCGTCGAGAACGCCGGGGGCGGCGTGAAACAGCACCCAGCCGAGTCCGAGCGCCGTCGCCGCCAGGATCGCGAGCCGAGAGGCCACCGACACCTTGAAGGAAGGCGCCTCGCTCGACGCCATGGAGCGTTCTTCGTGCCGCGCCACGTTTCGCTTGAGGAGCGACACGAAGTACAGATATTGAATCGAGTGCAGCGCCGGGATCACGTAGATCATCAGCGGGTGGAACGACGAGTAGACCGTCCAGACCCAGACGGTGATCAGGAACGCCGCGAGGGGACCCAGTGGCAAGCGCCCTTCGCTCCGCTGCTTCTTCGCCAGAATCCAAAATAGCGCGACGGTGCTGGCGGCAAACGCCACGAGCGCGAAAAGCTCGAATCCCCACGGGTGAGCCAGGGTCGTGTACTCGACGCCGCTCTCGCTCGCCGGGCTGCCGGGGTCGAAGGGCCGGCCCCACGCATAGGCCCAACCGGCGTAGCAATGCGCCAAAATCACGCGCCGCTCCACCGCGCTAAAAGAAATTCCCCGCCGCGCGGACAGAACGCTCAGCACACCGAAACCCTGCTTCGTGTAGTGCCACCCGACGAGCAGAAACATCAGCTGAATCATCCAGCCCAGGGTCTCCGCCGACGCACTGGCGATCGCCGTGATGGCCCACGCTCCGAGCACGAGCGGCGCCACGAAACCCACGGCGAGATAACGCCACCGCTGAACCGTGCCGAAGACGGTCCCGAGCGCGCGGTCCTTCGCGTCGCGATAGAAGAGCAGGTAGGTGACGGCGAAATGCGGGTCGTTGATCACGTAGGCTGCGTAGAACGCGACCCAGCTCACGGTCAGCTCCGAGGGTTCGAGCCCAGCCACACGGCTGTAGAGCCACACGAGCGGAAACACGACGAGGGTCGCACCACCGACGAGCAGAAACTCCGCGAAGCGGCCTGGCCAAACCCGCGCGACGGCAGCGGGCGCCGGTAGAGAAGCCGTCGCGCTCGTCACCGCTTTCGCGCCTTCTTCTTTGCTAGCTCGGGCAGAGCGGCAATCGATTCGACGCTTTTGACGATTCGACGAGCGCGAGTCTCCGCCCGCTTGGCTTCTTCGATCGCGTCGACGTGGTCGCGCTGCCGGCTGTAGCTCAGCTGCTTCCAACCCTCCCACGCGCCCCGCTTCTTTTTCATGGCTCTGACGAAGTCCGTCGGTGGTTTCACGACCCGCGGGGCCTCGTCGAGAGTGAGCTTCACCCGAATCTTCTGCCCGAGCTCGACGCCGGCCGCTTCGCGGTTGCTTCGACGAAGCGGCACGAAGGTCTGACCACCCATCCGAGAAATCGTGCTCCGATAGGTGTGGCCGTTGATCGCGACCTGGACCGGCGCGCGGATCTTCCCGAAGACCTCTTTTGGATCGAACGGGATTTCGATGGCGCCCATCGTCGACTCGCCCGCACGGGCGAGATGCACAGTGAACGTCCTTGTGGTCGCCAAAGACCGAGCTCGCGATCTAGTCGGGCTTCGCCGCGGCGCCTTCGCCCTTGGCAGCGGGCTTCGCCGCGGCGCCTTCGCCCTTCGCAGCGGGCTTCGCCGCGGCGCCTTCGCCCTTCGCGGCGGGCTTCGCCGCGGCGCCTTCGCCGTCGCCGTTGGCGTTGGAATCGTCCTCGTCTTCGTCCTCTTCGTCGTCCCAAGGCAGCGGCTGAGGGCCAGGGACGATGCCCGCAATGTCGGGATCCTCTTCGCCGTCAGCGCGCTTCTCGTTGGGTTCGAGCTTCTTCTGCGCGCGCTTCTCGGCCTTGATCTGCTTACGCTCCTGGCGAGCGCGCTCCTTTTGCCTCTTTGCGAATGATGGTCGTGCCTTCAATGCGCAGCCTCCTTAGCCAAAAGGGCCCCGCGGGCCCTGGCGAGGTGTACCCGCAAGCGGTCAGAATCGCACGCAAATGTTCGCGATTTTTGTCCGGATCGATGCAAGGGGGCGACGAGTAAGGGCTTTGCGCGGTCGGGGAAATCGACCAAGGAGCGGGGAGTACACTGCACCCATGCGCATCATCCCCGGTTCCTGGCTGTCAGGGCCCCTCAGGGCCTCGCGGACGCAACCGGCGGGTCGGGTCCCACTGGGCCGGGCGCGGCCGCACGGCAAGCCCCGGTGCAGCCCGTCACGAGCTCTGCAATTCGCCCCATGAGCCTGCACGACGAACGGTGGATGCGCGAAGCCCTCAGCGAGGCAGCCAGGGCGAGCGAGCTCGGCGACGTGCCCGTGGGTTGCGTCATCGTGAGCGCCAAGGGGGAGCCGCTTGGACGGGGAAGGAACGAGCGCGAGCACCATCAGGATCCGACCGCGCATGCCGAGATGGTCGCACTCCGCGCTGCCGCTCGAACTCTCGGACAATGGCGCCTCGAAGCAACCACGCTCTATGTCACTCTCGAGCCCTGTGCGATGTGCGCTGGGGCCCTCGTCAACGCGCGCATTGGCCGACTCGTCTACGCCGCAGCCGACGCAAAAGCCGGCGCCATCGAAAGTCGCTATTCGATCGGCGTCGACGACCGGCTGAATCACCGATTCGATGTCACGGGCGGCGTACTGGCCGAAGAGGCCGCTGCCCAACTGCGATCTTTTTTCGGCGAGCTTCGCGCTCTGGGAAAAAAGTAGCTCAGAGCTCGCCGGGCTCGAACCGCTGGCGTGGAGAGCCGAACAGCGCACCATCGTCGATCACGTCAGCGGGGAATTCTCCGGCTTCGGGGGGTAGTCGCGGGGACTCCGCCATTTGGTACGTGACGATTTCACGCACCGCATAGTCGAGCTCTTCGTCGTCGATGCGGTGGATTCGATGGGCGATCTTCATCAGCTTTCGGAGGTAGTTGGCCCATCCGCCGGTGACTTGCCCGCCGGCGGCGAAGTGCTGCTGCCGTGGATTTGGCAAGATCGAAGCCATGTACAGAGATTGGCCGAGCGTCAAAGCCGCGGGGTGCGTGCCAAAATAGTGTCGCGCGGCCGGGCCAATCCCATAGATCCCCGGACCGTATTCGATGACGTTGAGGTAAAGCTCCATCATCTGACGCTTGCTCAGCGACTGCTCCAGCAGCATCGTCAGCACGGTTTCCTGGAGCTTGCGAGAGAGCGTCTTCTCGCGTTTCAGGTAGAGATTCTTCGCCAGCTGCATGCTGATGGTGCTCGCCCCGCGCACGAACGATCGCTGCTTGACGTTCTCGCGAATCGAATTGTGAATCGCCTCTTCGTCGAACCCCTGGTGACGAAAAAAGCGCCCGTCCTCGCAGATGAGCACCGCGGTCTCCATGTGGTGCGAGACGTTCGACAACGGCACCCACCCAGGTGCGCCCGGACCGGACGTGTGTGCCGTGGGCACGCCATCGGCGCCAACCACCTGGCGAGAGAATGGGCTCTGGAATCGCGCCGGTGAAATCGGCTCCGGGACCGCCGTGACGCGACACTCGTTCGACGTGGTCGACGACACCTTCATCTTCCCTAGCGCGCGCGTATCGACTTCGAGCTCACCGTCGATCGAAAACGTACCGGCCATGCGCACGCCGGTGAGCAGTGGCGCCAGCCCCGCAGGAAGCGATTCGACCATCTGTTGACACGCGGCTAGCGGCACACCGCCTTTCAAGCGGAGCGAGAACTCGTCGCCGACTCGATCGAGCGCCCCGCTGAGTGTCGCTTTCACTTGCCCGAGCCGAAGCTCGAGACTCTCGACGGCGATGTGGCTTCCATCGAGCGCGAGGTCGCCCGAGCCTCGCCAACCGAGCTCGATTCCCGACACTGGCTGCCCCGCTATCCACTCTTGCTGCACCGCCACATCTTTCAACGTGCCTTCCCCAGCCACCGCAACCGTCGTGCCGTCCGCGGCGAGCTTGGCGTCGAGCTCGGCGGCAATGCTCGCCTCGGGAACCTTCATGAGGCCCATGTCCCCTTCGCGAACCCCGAGCGCAGCGAGACTCACCGGCCCGCCGCCGACTCGAACCGAAACAGGCCCGTCGCCGATCGGAACCTCCAGGTTCGCTTCGAGCGGCGTCTCTTGCTCCCCCGAACCCGGCACGAAACCCATTTCGACACTCTCGAGCTGACGGGACACTTTGAGCTGCCCCGGCCCCACGTTGAGTGATTGCTCGCCGTGACGAATCTCGACTCGCAACCCATCGAGCTCCACCACCGACCCCGGAGCCAGCCCGAGCGAAGCGGCGCGAGCAAGCTTGCGAAACGCCGCGCGGATCCGCTTACCGGGATGGGTCGCCGCGACCCCCCCTTTTGGTGGACGGCCGGATTCGGGCGCCCTCTCCGATCCCGGCCCCGGCGCTTCTTGGGCTGTCGGATCCGAGAGCAGCTCTATCGGGGACGAATCGAGCCGAATTCGAATCGTCGCCTCGCTCGCCCGAACCCGTTCGAGCTCGCGGCCGTCGGCACCGCGGCGCACCTCCGCTTCGGCACCGTGCACGTCGAACGAAGCGCCCCCGTGCGCCGCGCGCACCAGGTCGGCTCCCAAAAATTCGCTATCGCCATCTCGCCGATAGCTCGACCCCCAAACGTGGATCGGCGCCGACCCCTCGAAAGCGTCTTTCCAAACCACGTGCACGCCCTTGACCTCTACCCGTCCAGAGCCGGTGGCCGACTCGTTCGCCGCGTCCGCTTTCGGCCGCGACGCTCGCCAGGCGTCGACCTGCTCGCCGACGAGGTCCGGCGTACCATCGACCGTGATCTCGCCGCCCTCCACTGTGACGCGACGCACATTCAACGCAGCACCGATGTCGACCCGGACGTGGCCCAAGTGCGCTCCGACCGAGCGGACGCCCACGGGGCTTACCTTGACGTTGCCGAGATGCACGCGGAACCAACCAGCATCGACCGAGCCAACGCTGACTTCGAGACCGAGGCCCTCGGCCCGTGCGGCGATCCGCGAACGCACCATCGGCTCGAGCGAGGCCGCCATGGCCGCGCTCCCGAGCACGGCAGCGCCCGCCAGCCCGAGTGCCACCTTCGACCACGGCCGCATCGGGGGCAACGTTAGCGCTCGAACCAAGACTGGCCCAACGAGCGTCATTTCCACGGTAAACGCTTGGTGAAGCCGCTCGCGTCCCGCCGTGAGAGACGCGGCCGCGCCGGTCTATGGACAAAAAAGGGCCCCGGTTTCCTGGGGCCGCGCGGTCTATGGACAAAAAAAGGGCCCCAGTTTCCTGGGGCCCTTTAGGCATTTAGCCCGGCAGCGTCCTACTCTCCCACACAGTTGCCCGTGCAGTACCATCAGCTCTGAGAAGCTTGACTTCCGAGTTCGGGATGGGATCGGGTATGGCCTCCTCGACGTCACCACCGGAATCTTTTGGGCGTCCTAGCTAGATGCTCGAGAACACGGCGTCTCGGTGACGAGACGCTTTCGAGCGCGCTTGCATACGTGAACTCTTTCTTCGTTTCGGGCTCGGAGAACCGAGCCCCAGCTCTGTCGAGCTCGGGTTTCACGTACTAATCCCGAACTCCGAGCGTCACCTGCGATGTTTGCCTTAGAGAGTATGGTCAAGCCGCACGGCCTATTAGTACCGGTTAGCTCCACACATTGCTGTGTTTCCACATCCGGCCTATCACCTCGTAGTCTTCGAGGGGCCTTTAGGCTCCGAAGAGCGGGACACCTAATCTCGAGGCCAGCTTCCCGCTTATATGCTTTCAGCGGTTATCTGTTCCGCGCATGGCTACCCGGCTATGCCAGTGGCCTGACAACCGGATCACCAGAGGCACGTCCACCCAGGTCCTCTCGTACTATGGGCAGCTCCTCTCAAGTGTCCTGCGCCCACGGCAGATAGGGACCAAACTGTCTCACGACGTTTTAAACCCAGCTCGCGTACCACTTTAATCGGCGAACAGCCGAACCCTTGGGACCTGCTCCAGCCCCAGGATGTGATGAGCCGACATCGAGGTGCCAAACCGCGCCGCCGATATGAACTCTCAGGCGCGATCAGCCTGTTATCCCCAGAGTACCTTTTATCCGTTGAGCGATGGCCCTTCCATTCGGGACCACCGGATCACTAACACCTGCTTTCGCAACTGGTCGACCGGTCGGTCTCGCAGTAAAGCTCCCTTGTGCGTTTGCACTCCACGGCTGGTTTCCAATCAGCCTGAGGGAACCTTCGCACGCCTCCGTTACGTTTTAGGAGGCGACCGCCCCAGTCAAACTGCCCACCAGACAGTGTTCCCCGTCCGGATTACGGACGTAGGTTAGATTCCCAGATCATCCAGGGTGGTATTTCAAGGTTGGCTCAGCCGAACCCGGAAGCCCGGCTTCAAAGCCTCCCACCTATCCTACGCAGAATGGCCCGAAAATCAGTGCCAAGTTGCAGTGAAGGTTCATGGGGTCT
>JAJDAH010000017.1:0-27500 GCA_029261965.1 Polyangiaceae bacterium | reverse complement strand
CGAAGCCGGACACGTGGAAAAACTGGTCCACGTTGGCAGAGCAAGGCGCGCGCGCGGCGACCTCGGGTGACTTTCATTCAGCGAAACGACGTTGCGGCCGCTGCCACCGCCAATTTCGAGCGCGCTACATTCGCGAGTTCCGCGACCGACGGCTCGTGGCCAAACCGTAGTCGGGTGTGGCGACCGAAGTCACGGGTGCTCGAGTGATGCAACGTTCAGAATCTACGGACTGGCGCCGTCATCTCGATCGCATCGGCGAGGTGTCGCCGGCACTTGCGGTCAAGATCGTCGGACAGGCGTGCGAAGCCTTGCGCCAGCCGCACAAGCTCGGGCGGGCGCGCGAGTACATCGGGCCCGGACACTTGGTGTTGGAGACGTCCGGCAGCGGCTCGCTTCGCGTGCGGCTGCTCGAGCCGGACACGCCGATCGATCTCGATTCCGACGACCGCGAGCTCGAACGCACGTCATACCTGTCGCCGGAGCGCGCTCAGGCACTCAAAAGCATCGACCACCGCTCGGACATTTGGTCGCTCGGAGTCTTGCTGTTCGAATCCATGACGGGCCGCAGTCCGTGGGGCCGCGCCGAGAGCCCGAGCGACGTCATCGTCACGATGTGCACTCGGCCGGCTCCGCTGGTGCAAGACTTTGCGCCGTGGGTGCCGCCGGACATCGCGGACATCGTGCACACCTGTTTGCAGCGCGAACCGAGCGCTCGATTTCAAACGGCATCCGAGCTGCTCGAGGCCATCCGCGCGATTCCTCTCGATCTCACGATCCAACCGAAAGACGTCGTCGGGTTGTCCGAGGAGGAGCGAGCCCAAGTCGCCGACAAGAACGAAGTGCCGCCGAGTCGTGCGCCGGTGGAGCTCTACGAGGAGGGAAGGCTCTCGTTGCCACGCGACCCGACCGTTCCCGTCATCGCGCGCCCAAAGAAGGCGAGCTCGAAGGTGATCGCCTGGTTCGTCATCGTGGCGCTGTCCGTCACCGCGTTGCTCGCTTGGCAGATCGCCGGTCTGATTTGGTCCTGACGCTCACGCCGTCGGCAAGGCGTCCGTCCACCAACGGCCGAGGCGCTCGCGAACCAGCGTCATCTCCGCGCCCGTGCCAAGTCGTGCGCGGTAGCCAACCTCACGCTTGTCGAGCAGATAGTGCCCCAGAATCTCCACGTCGTTCCACGCGCCTTCCACCCACACCGCCTCGGGCCGTCGGCCGTCGCCGGGCGCCGTGCGCACCTCCACACGCAACCATCTCTCGGTATCCGGCCGGCGGTCCACGTAGTCGAGGCCTGCTTCCTCCCGAAGCTCGTGCACCGCTTCGTTGATCGCCCGGAAGGAGACTCCGAAACTTCGGCGAACGAGCTCGAGGATCAAAACGTAACCGTCGGTCAGAGCGAACAACGCGAAGCTGCGGTCCTTGGCGCGAATCGTCATCTCGGTGATCTGGGGCGACTCCGAAGCCTGTTCGGCTTCGATTAGTTGAAGCGCGAGCCGCAGCTCGGCCGCGGTGACCTTGATCGTGAACGGGTCAAGGGCGCCGGCGTAGTCCACGGCTTCACCTTCGCGGTCGACGAGCACGCCGGCCACAGCCCCGGTGCTGTCGATCAGTCTCATCAAAATGGCGCTGAACGCCGAAGTGGCTTGGTCGCGCTTGCTGAGAATCGAGCGCCTTCGCTCGCTCACGGTCCGTCCTCGGCGACCGGACGAGTCAACATCTCAGTGAGCGTGCCGGCGTTGCGCGCGATCATCACGGAATGGCGCGAGGTTTCCGTCTTGACGAGGTCTTCCACGGCTTGCTGAGCTCGGCGCGCGAGAATTTCCTTTTTCAGCAGCTTGCGCCGGCGCTCGAGCGGAACCCGCGTCTCCTCGAACTTCGTGACCAGCATGATGACGTGGAATCCGAACTTCGATCGCACGACATCGCTCTTTTGCCCCTCTTCCTCGATGGCATGCGTCGCCTCGGCGTAGACCGGATCGATCTCTTGGGCCGGCGCGCCGGGGATCGGCGGATTGTCGGGATCCGCAAAGCGCCCGTCGAGAGTGACCGCGGGCACCTTCTGACTCGTGACCTCGAGGTCGCCACGCGGCACGGCGTTCGCCGCCTTCTCGAACTCCTCGATGACTTTCGCGCCCTCCACGGCTTGCCGAATCTTCTTCGCCAACTGCTCCGCCGCCGTCGGGTCTACGCCGGGTTTGAGCAACACCACCGAGTGGTAGGTGCGACGAGCGGCGGGTCGATCGAGATCGAACCAATGAAGCGCCGTCACTTCGGCGACCTCCTCGTCGGATGGCTCTCCCTCTTTCAGCGCATCGGCTTCGAACGCGGCCAGCACGAGGCGCGCATAGACCGAGCGTTCGGCTGTCTTCACGTAGCCGGTGCCCGCCAGAGTCTCGCGAGCGTGTGCGGCGAACAGGGCATCGACGATCGCGCGATCCCTGGCGACTCGGGGGTCGATCGATTGCCGCTTCGAGATCTCTTCGATGACCGAGAGCTCAATGAGCTCGGGGCCCACACGGGCAGCGAGACCGTCTTCGAGCGCCGTCTCCTTCGGGGACACGATCTCGGCCTTGCCGCCGCATGCGAGGAGCAGCAGGAGCGCCCCCAAAACACACCCAACCCGTCGGAGCATCACTTTCTCGACTTCGGCCTCAGCATGTCGGTCGACGCACGCAGCAAGAGGCCGCCGACGGCGAGCCAATACAGCGCCGCCAAGTCCTGGCGATTCCCGAGGGAGAAGACACCGATCGAGAACGCGACGGCGGCGAGGACCATCAGCGAAATACTGAGCGCGTCGACGGCTTTCGGCATCATCCAGCCACTAACGAACCAAAACGAACAAGGTGCCCGCCGCAAGCAACAACAACACCAGCGCGAGCGGCGCGCGGGCGGAATCCACCCGAACACGAGATGGGGTCACGGGCGTCCAACTCCCCCTTTCGATGGCGAGGCGTGCCCCGGTGACCACCATCGCGATACCGCAGGCGAGAGCGACGGCATGGGCGAGCAATGCGTGGCCAGGCCGCACCACCCGCCACGCGAGAAACGCCGGCACGAGAGCCCCGACGACGCTCGCCACGAACACCGCCATAGCGCCGGCTGGCAGCTTGCTTCGCGGCTGCAGCGGGTCGGACAGGATCGCGCGGGGGTCGTCCTCCGGGACCGCGTCGACCCGACGAACAGCTCCCCAGCCGAACGCATAGAGGGCCCACCCAACCGCGCCGAGCGAGCCGCGAATCGGCTCGAGCCTACCGACAGAGACGATGGGCTCGAGCAGCACCCACGTCAAAGTCGAAGCGCCAATGAACCCGTAGATCCCGAGAGCACGTCCGAGTCGCGGCCGGTCGAAAGCGACGAGCGGGGCCACGACGAGCGCGATGAGTGCCACCATCGCCGTCGTACGCGCCCCGCCGCTCGCGGACCGGTGAGTCGCCGGGTACGCGACGGTCGTCACCCAGGCGTAGAGGCCCGGCAGCAACATGTGCGCCCGCGCGAGCATCGCGCGTAGCTGGTCGAACGAGCGGACGCCGAGCATCGCGTCGAGCGTACCCGACGACTCACGAGCGATCGAGCCGGCGCCGGCGGAGCCAGAGTCCGAGCGCTACCGCGGCCACCCCGCCGAGCCCGACGACCAGGAGCCAGGTCGAACGCGCCGGCTCTGGCCATACCGCATGCACGATTCGCGGCCCGGGCGGTCGTCGAGCTTCGATCCAGGTGAACGACGGGCTCATTTCGTCTCGGCCGTCCGCGCCGGCGCTCTCGAGCCGGAGTGCCGGTGGAACCCGAATTTCGACCTCGGTGATGTCGACCTTGGTTTCTTCGAAGGTGTCCTCGATGCGAACGGCTCCAATCGAATCGGTCGATTCCCCGACGTCGAGCGACCAGGTGAAGTGCAGGTGCCGCGCCGGCCCCGGCACCCAGCCCACGGCCTCGCGGTGCACGACCGACCGTCGTTCGAGCCGTCGGCAGTCCGCCTTGGCGAGGGTCGGGCCGGTGCACACCGAAAGGTGCGACAGGAGCGCGGTCGTGCGCGCATCGAAGGCCGCGTTCGCCTCCGCGGCGCCGACGACGCCATCGCGATCGGTGTCCGCCGCCAGCCGGGCGTCATCGGCGGCCTTGGCACCCAGCCCCAGCCGATAGCCGACCTGGATAGGGGACTCGTCGAGTCGGATTTCTATGGAACGCTCAGCCTTGAACTTCGGAAAGCGCAAGTGCCCGCTCGCGGGGAACGCGGCGATGACAGCGGCGGCTGTCAGTAGAAGAGCGAAACACCTTCGGGCACTCGACACGCGACCGCGACCAATGCCTGCTCCGTCGCGCGGCGGTTCTAGACGCTCTCGACGAGCTTGAGGAACGTGAGCGCCGCGTGGCCGGTGCCACCCTTCGGCACGACGCCGCGAGCGCGGTCGGAAAGGGCCGGCCCCGCGATGTCACAGTGAATCCACGGCACGTCCCCGACGAACTCGCGTAGAAACAGCGCGGCCGAGATCGATCCGCCCCAGCGATCTCCGGTGTGCTTGAGGTCGGCGATGTCGCTCTTGAGCTGCTCCCGCAGCTCTTCGAGCAAGGGCATGCGCCAAAAGCTCTCCCCAGCGTCCGAGGCGGCTCGGTCGAACTGCTTCGCGAGAGAAGCATCTCCCGTGTAAAAAGCCGAGCAAGTCTTGCCGAGGGCGACCACACACGCTCCGGTCAACGTTGCCGCGTCGACGATGACGTCGGGCTTCTGCTTGCGCGCGAACGCCAACGCGTCCGCGAGCACCAAACGCCCTTCGGCGTCGGTGTTGATGATCTCCACGCTCTTGCCGTCGAGTGAGCCGAACACGTCGCCGGGGCGATAGGCCGCTGCATCCGGCATGTTCTCCGCCGCCGCGATGATGCCGTGAACTTCCACGTTGGGTTTGCTCGCGGCAACCGCGCCCATCAAACCAAGCACGGCAGCGGAGCCGCCCATGTCGGACTTCATCTCCCCCATGCCCGGGGCTGGTTTGATGCAGAGCCCACCGGAATCGAAGGTGAGGCCCTTGCCGACGAACGCGATCCTGGATTTGGCGCGCTTCGGTTTGTAGACCATGTGAATGAAGCGCGGCTCGTTCACGCTGCCCTGACCGACCGCGTAGTGGAGCTTCATCCCCGCTTTCTCGATCCCGCGCTTGTCGAGCACGGTGATCTTCATCCGGCCACGCCGGGCGACTTGTTTGCAGCGGTTCGCGAGCTCGGCAGGCGTCAACTGATTCGGGGGCTCGTTGACCGCATCGCGCGCCGCAGAGATGGCTTCGGCAACCGCAGCGCCGAGGTCGAGGGCGCGCCGCTCGGCGACGGTGGGTTTGCCGCGTCCCTTGTAGAGAGAAACGGTCCCGAGCTCCTTCTTCGGACGCCGATCTCCGGTAAAGTACTTCGTGAATCGGTACGCGCCGAACACGATGCCCTCGCCAATCTCTCGAAACGCGCCGCCCGTGGCCTTGTCCGGAAGGGCGAGTGCCAACGAGCTGCTCGTGCTAGCCGCCCGCGCGGCGACCGCCGATACGACACGGAGACTTCCCGCGTTCACGCCGCGTTTTGCGCCGACTCCGAGTAGAACGAGTCGCTTCGCAGGGATTCGACCGAAGGTCGGGACGTCGAGGACCTGATCCTTTTTTCCTCTGAAGTCAGCGTTACGGGCGTGCTCGAGCAGCTCGCCACCAAAAACCTCGTCGAGGGCAGCGATCACCGACTGTTTTTCGAGAGGGCCTTCGGTGGCGCAAACTGCCAAGACGTCGGCGTCGGACGAAATCGCGTCGCCGGACGAGAGCTGAACCTTCAAAGCCATGGAGCCTCCTCACGCGGGGGAGCTTTCCCCCTCGGTGTCAAACGGGCCGGCGATAGTGCCTGCACATCCGCTTCAGTTCAAGCCCGTCGACTTGCGAAATCCGCGATGTTTTTGCATGGTTTGTCGAACGTGCGGATGGCGATCGCGACCCTGGCAGTGCTCGTACAGACCACGGGGTGCAAATGCTCGGACTCGAGCTCGACGAAGGGCGAGCTTCGAGCGCAACCGGTAAACCGAGCCGATCCGCGGTATCCCCACGCCTTGATCAAGCCGACGTGTGAAACCGCGGCCGGCGCTCGTCTACTGCTCGTCGTCGCGAAGGAAGGTTCGGGTTGCGGGCCGGCCGCGGCCGAACGCGTGACCATTTCCATCGCGACCCGACCGCCTCCGCTCGCACCGGTTTCGATCACGCTCGGTCAGAACGGATCGGGTAGCGCCGTCATGTGCCCCGCCGGGGGAGCAATCTGCACGCCCGCAAAATCCGGTCGTGTACAGCTGGATCGCTACGACGAGAAGACGGGGGCTGCGGGCGTGTGGGATCTCACCTTGGAGGACGGCCGAACCGAGAGCGGCAGCTTCGACGCGGTGTGGTGCGACGCCGAGTGCGCGCCACCGCCGGGCTGAGCCAGCTCACCCCCAACCTTCGTCGATGTCGTCGTCGGTCGACGAGGTCGTCGCGCTCGTCGGCGACGCAACTTCATCCTCGAGCTCGAGCTCGAGCTCCGGAAGCTCCTCAGGATCGTCGGGATCGACCGGTTCCGGAGCCGAGCTTTCCCGCGCGGGTGGCGGCGCGGTTTCAGCCTGATGAGCGTCCGGCTCCTCCTCGGAAGCAGGCATCGGCCCTGGAGGCCGAGAGCGCGGGTCGTCCTCGCGGTAGGCCTCGGGCGGGATCTTCACTGCCCTCACCTTCACCGTGGGCGTGTGCTGCGGGCCGGCTCCCGACGCCGCCGACCGCAGCGGCCTCTCAGGACGAAACACGCTCGACGCGACCGCTTCTTCCCCAGTGGCTTCGCCTTCGGACCCGGTGTGGAGCTCGATGTTCTGGTTGGTGATTTTGGCGGGATAAAGCGGCTGAATGTCCGCCGGGCGGCGCCGCACGGTCTGTTCGAATTCGAGCAGCGGAACGTGAAAGACCAATGGTGAGTGCAGGCGATTGAGGTTCAGCCCGTCATCGACGGCGAGCTCGATGATGGTTTGATCTCCGACTGAGCCGAGCTTCACGTTCAGGGTTCCCTCGAGCCAAGAGCAACCGCACACACCGGCGAGCACGATCAACGCTCGCGACGCGCCTTGGCGCGGTGAGGACACCTCCGCCATGCGTTCGAGCAGCGCGAGCACCTTGTCCCGCGGCGACGCCTCGTTCAACGAGCCGGCCGGAGCGAGTGCCTCGGCGATGAGCTCGTCATCGACTTCGAAGCAGGTGGCGAAGTCGAATCGCGTCATCCGTCACTCATTGTCGACGGATCCCGGGCAGGCTTCAACTCAACGACTCATCCGGCGTCTTTGTAGATAGTCATTATCTTACGAAGCAGCTCGACGCCCTCGGCCCTGGGCCGCTGAAAAGAATTGCGTCCAACGATGGATCCGAACCCGCCTCCCTCGGCGATTTGACCAATTTCCTCGAGCACGGCCTCGGTACCTTTCGCGGCCCCGCCGGAGAAGATGACGATCCGCCGCCCGCCGAACGCCGCCTGGATACAGTACCGAACGCGGTTGGCGAGGGTGTCGATCGGGATGTTCGCCTTCTCGAAGGCCTTCTTCGCCTCGGGTTGCTCGAGGTGCGCGGTCGGCGGTTTGATCTTGATGAAATGAGCGCCGAGCTGCGCGGCTATCTGCGCGGCGTAAGAAACGACGTCGATGGCCGTTTCCCCGTCCTTGCTCAGCCCCGCGCCGCGAGGGTAGGACCAGACCACGACGGCGAGACCTTTGGCCTTGGCCTCGCGGGTGAGATCCCTGAGGTCCTCAAACATCGTATTGCGCTCACCGGAGGCGGGATAGATGGTGTAGCCGATGGCGGAGCAACCGAGTCGGAGCGCGTCGTCGACCGAACCCGTCAGCGCCGAGCACGGCTCCACGTTCGACAGCGAGTCGCTGTTGTTGAGCTTGAGAATCAGTGGGACCTGACCCGCAAACGTGTCCGCACCGGCCTCGAGAAAACCGAGCGGCGCGGCGTACGCATTGCAGCCAGCATCGATGGCCAATCGAAAGTGGTAGTGCGGATCGTGAGCGTCGGGATTCGGGCCGAACGATCGCGCCGGACCGTGCTCGAAGCCCTGGTCCACCGGGAGAATCACGAGCTTGCCGGTGCCAGCGAGCGTGCCGTGGGTGAGCAGCCTCGCGATGTTCGCCTGCGTGCCAGGCGCATCGGACGAGTACCAGGAGAGTATCTCTTTGACGCGATCGGTGAATGCCATGCTTTGCCCCTTGAATGCGGCGGTGGAAAGTAGATCCTTATCCAAGCACCCGCAACGGAGGGACTCGAACGCCCATGCCCACGCCTTCTTGGAAGCCGCCGGACGCCTCGCAGATCGGCGTCACGCTCGAAACCTTCATCCTCGAAGGCATGTTCGAGTTCCCCGACGCGCGGGGGACCTTCACGTCGCTGCTGAACCAGATCTGCCTCGCAGCCAAAATCATCACCGGCCGCGTCCGGCGGGCCGGCCTCGCTGACGTCTTCGGCTACACCGGGGAGACGAACGTTCAGGGTGAGTTGGTTCAGAAGCTCGACATGATTGCCCACGAGGCGCTCGTGCAATCGCTCAGACGCCGAGGTCACTGCGCGGCGTTAGCGACGGAGGAGGCACCAGATCCGATCTTGTTCGAGGGCGCCACTGGCAACTACCTCGTCGTCTCCGATCCTCTCGACGGCTCGAGCAACATCGACGTCGACATTTCGATCGGCACCATCTTCGGGGTGATGCGCTACGACAAGAGTCGGGGCCCGGTCGATCAGTCGAGCTTCCTCGTGCCGGGACGCGAGTACTGCGCCGCAGGCTACGTCATCTACGGTTCGAGCACCGTGCTCGTTCTGACGATGGGCAAGAGCGTGCACGGATTCACCTGGGATCCGACCGCCGGCGAGTTTTTCCTTTCTCACGAAAACATCCGCTGCCCGTCGAACGGAAACATGTATTCGATCAACGAAGGCAACCACTGTCGCTGGACCCCCGAAGTGCAAAAGTGGAACGCCTACGTGAAGGCCGACGACGAGAAGACGCGCCGACCCTACAAACATCGGTACGTGGGCTCGCTCGTCGCCGACGCTCACCGCACGCTGCTCAAGGGTGGGATTTTTGCGTACCCGCCCGACACCAACAACACCAACGGCAAGCTCCGCCTGCTGTACGAAGCGAACCCGTTCGCGATGATTCTCGAAGCCGCTGGTGGAAAGGCCACTGATGGACAGAAGCCCATCCTCGACATCGCACCGACGGAAATTCACCAGCGGGTTCCACTGATCCTGGGCTCCGTCGAGGACGTCGACACCTACGCCAGCTTCATGCGCGGCGAAGGCCCGAGGTGAAGCCGGGCGCGACCTGGCTCGAAGCAGGTGCGACCCGGGTTGAAGCAGGTGCGACCCGGGTTGAAGCAGTGCGCCGCTCCGCCCGTCTATCCGAGAAGCTTGGCCCTGGCGGCTTCTCAGCTATGCTTTCCCCCATGCTCCCCCGCGCGCTATCGATAGGTTCCGCGGCACTTTTTTGCCTCACCTTTTCTTTCGGGGCTGACGCGCAGTACGGCCAGCCGCCGCCTCCGGGCTATGGGCAGCCGCCGCCGCCGGGCTACGGGCAACCGCCTCCACCCGGCTATGGGCAACCGCCTCCACCTGGTTATGGCCAACCGCCGCCGCCTGGTTATGGGCAGCCACCACCTCCCGGGTACGGGGGCTACGGCGGTCCGCCGCCCCCTCCTCCGAGAAAACCACCGAGCGACGACACGGAATGGCCGGACATTTCGATTCGTGCCGATCCGCTCGACGCCATCATCCAAGGCCGCCTCCGACTCGAAACCGAGGTCGAGCTTCTCGATTGGATGACCGTGGAGTTCATGCCGACCTTCGTCGTTTGGCAGACGGCGCCGACGTTCAACTTGCGCGGACGCAAGGACAACGTGCACCAGGAAGGCGACTTGGCTGGTGCCTTGGCCGGCGGGCGAATCGGCCTTGGCTTCTGGGTGCAAGGCAAAGTGATGGAGGGCTATGTGCTCCGCCTCGTGTACTCGGGCGAGCGCTACCGCTACGTCGCCGAGTACCAGAACCCGGACGCCTTCGGTGAGCTCGAAGACGCCGCGACCCAGATCAACCGACGGATGTACTTCTTCTTCGGAAGTCACCGCCGCTGGGGATTTTTCACGCTGGGCGGCGGCATCGGCATCGGCATCGAAATGAACAAACAGCCCCGATGTTTCGGACCAACGGTGGATCCCACGTCCCCGCCCCAGGCGACCACGTCGAAAGAATTCTGCAAGAGTCAGCCCGACATCGATGGTGACGAGTTCTTCATCTCTCTGGACGAGAATCGAAGCGAGATCCTCGACGTCAACGGCAGCCTCCACCCGGTTTATCTCGAAGCGCGGTTCTCCCTCGGCGTCGTCTTCTAGCTCCGAGGCCTCGCGCCGATGGAAGAACGGATCCTTCTTTGGATTCACGGTCACGAACGCGGCGCCCTGGACGCGCTTTTTTGGCTTTCGAACCAGCTCGGCACCACCATCTTTTGCACGGCGCTCACCGTCAGCGCCGTCGCGTTCTGGATCGGCCGAAAAAATCAGCGTGAAGCGCTGCTCTGGGTCGCGCTCGGCATCAGCACTTACGTCGTGCAAAAAGGCCTCAAGCTGACGTTTGCTCGGCCGCGACCCGATCTGTGGGTTGGCCCCGTGCCGACGCCCGAGAGTTTCTCACTGCCGAGCGGGCACGCGGTCGCCGCTGCCACGTTCTACGCGCTCGTGGCGCGAGGCATCGCGCTGCACTACCCGAAGTATTCGAGGGCGGCCTACGCCGGAGGCGCTGTCATGGCGTTCTACGTCGGCTTCGGCAGACTCTACCTCGGCGTTCACTGGCCCACCGACGTCGTCGCCGGCTGGACCCTCGGGGCCGCACAAACGCTCTTGGGCTTTTGGGCCGTGCGCCGCATGGGCCGGAGGACGCCTAGCAGCGTTTGAAAACACCCTGCCCAGAAAATCGTAAAGCTCGGCGCATGCCTCGACTGCCAAGCGCAGTTCACACCCGAGCGGGCACGAACGTCGGAGTCCCGGCGCTGCCTCGGCGAATTGCACGGAATTTCGGCGGTGGCGCGCGCCATGCATACGATTCGAGTCGTGATGACTTGGAGGTCCCGATGAGCTTTCGACACGTCGCCCCCGTTTTGATGGCGAGCGCCGCCGCGTTTTTTCTCTCGTCGGCCGCGCTCGCCGAAACCTACGACGAGCCGCCGCCACCGCCGCCACCGACGGGAGCGCCGCCGCCCGCTGCTGGTCCGCCGCCCCCGGCCGATCCGCCCTCCAATCTCTCGAAGAGCGACGCCGAGGGCGTGCATCTCCACGACGGCTTTTACCTGAACTTCGGTGGCGGCATCGGCTATCTGCGCGACGATCTCGAGACGGACACGATCATCTTCACCCGATCTGGAGAAGCCAAAGGGGCGTCACTCGCTTTCGAGCTGACCATGGGAGGATCGCCGAAACCCGGCGTCATCCTCGGCGGTGGCGTGTTCACCGAGTCCGTCACCGATCCGGAGATCGAATTCGGTGGCACGGCCGTCACCGACATCGAAGAGGGCACCCTCACGATGATCGGGTTCTTCGCCGAGTGGTATCCGAAGGCACACAAGGGCTTTTTCATTCGAGGGGCCCTCGGTCCAGCCTTCATCCGCACGAAGAGCAGCACCAACCCGGACGCGGACGAAGGCCCCGTCGGCGGCTTCGCCAGCTTCAGCCTCGGCTACATTTCTGGGTGGGAGAGCAATGGAGCCTCGGCCCGATGCTTCGCAGCACGGGTGCATTTCTGACCGGAGATCTGCTCAACCACCAGGTGAGCGCGACGTCGCTTTTGCTGCGCGGCACGTTCAACTGAGCCCGGGTTGCCGCGCGGGTCCCGAGTCCCCATATTCGGGAGGCTTTGGCACGCTTTTCCCACCTCGCGACTCGACCTCAGCGCGGCCTCCAGCACATCCTGAAGTGGAAAATCGTCAACCCAGTGCTGGGACGTGACCATTCCGCACCGGTCGACGGCTTCGAAACCCCGGCGGTGGAAAACACCGGAGCCCACCTCGGTGAAACATCACCGCACGTGACGTGGGTCGGGCACGCGACGTTCGTGCTCCGGCTCGGAGGGAAGCTCGTCGCGACCGATCCCAATTGGGCCCCCGCGATGGGGCCGCGCCGCCGGCTCTCGAAACCCGGCTTGCCCATCGGCGCGGTGCGTGAGCACGTGGACGTCGTCGTCGTGACGCACAATCATCGCGACCATCTCGATCAAGGGACCATTCGTCGTTTGGGCCCCGAGCCCACCTATGTCGTCCCCCTCGGCAACGCCCCGGCGCTCCACGCCGCGGGCGCGAAAAAAGTCGTCGAGCTCGACTGGTGGGAAAAGCATCGAGAGGGCGAGCTCCAGGTCACTCTCGTTCCGGCGCGGCACTGGTCGATGCGCATGCCCTGGGACCGCAACCGTGCCCTTTGGGGCGGCTTCGTGCTCGAGGGCCCAGAAGGCACGGCCTACCACAGCGGCGACACCGCGATGTTCGACGGGTTCGCAGAAATCGCCGACCGGGTCGGCCCCATCGACTGGGCGATGTTGCCCATCGGGGCGTACGCGCCTCGCTGGTTCATGAAACCCCAACACATGTGTCCGGAAGAAGCGGGAGCCGCCTTCGAAGCGCTCGGCGCCAAGCACCTGCTCGCGATGCACTGGGGCACGTTCAAGCTCACCGACGAACCGCTCGGCGAGCCGCCGCTACTCCTCAGAAAATGGGCCGCGCAGAACGGCTACGGCGACGACCGCGTCTGGATCTTCGACGTGGGAGAGACGCGGCGCTTGCGGCCTTGACTCACTGACACTCGACGAATAGCTCCACGGGCCGCTCGCGTGAAGAACCGAAGCGGTCGCAAGTCGCCGGGCACAAGATGACGCGGCCAGGATCACGCGTCGGTGTCGGCGGGGCGTCGAAGTAGTAACCGCCCAAACGCGGATCGCACGTACTGACACCGCCGACCCGATCGACCCGACGGGTCAAATCTCCCGGCGCGGTGATCGTCACCACGAGGTCGTCGAAGTCGATGGGCTCGCCGACGTCGGGAATCGAGAACTCGCACGAGTTCGCTTGCCGGCGGACCGCGACCAGGGCTTCGAGAAACTCGTCGGCGACCGGCCCACCGGTGCTGACGACGAAGGCATTGCCCGTGCCCCCCCCGATGGCGATGCGATCGAGGTTCTGTTGCGGCGTGCTGATGTCTTCGGACGCAAAAACGCCGATGACGAAGGTCTGGATCCCGTCGACGACACCGGCCGAAGCGGCGTCGCTCACCTCTCCAACGGCCTGTTGGATCGAATCGAGCGTGAACGCCGCCGAGCCGCACACCGTCGGCAATCCATCGGTCGCGAGCACGACAATCACCTTGTGGCTCGGATTCGCCGTGGCCCAACTCCGAGCCGCCGTGATCGCGCCGGTCATCGCCGGAAGCGTCGGCGTGGGGCCGGTCAGCGTGCGCGCGGACAAGGCGCTCGTGAGCGCTGGTTGCACGGCCGGCAGTGGCCCGAGCGAAACGCTGGGCGTCGAGTAGTCGCCAGCCGCACACGAGCCCTGATTCAAGCAAAGCCCGAGGCTCAAACACGCGCTGTTGGCGCATGGCCCGACGGGCATCGAGACGAAACACGGCGAGCTCCGGTCGTTTTCGCATCGACCAATGGGCTCGCAGCGGTCGTCGGGATCGCCGGTGTTCGCGCAATCGGCATCGGTGTCGCAGAGCTCGATGCCACTCGGAAAACACACCCCGAACTTGCGGCAGGCGCCCGGCATCCCGCAGGCGGAGTCGTCCGCACAAAGCTCGGGCACGCCGTCGACGAGCACGGGGAAAAACGACATGGCCACCCCAACGCCTCGCGACTCGGGATCTCCGAAAAAGCGCGCGAGCGCGTCACCCACCGCCTGCCACTTGCTCGTGCCGGCACCGGTGAGCCCCTCCATCGAGCCCGACGTATCGAGCATGAAGAACACGTCGAGCGGTGCGAGCTCGGCGGGGGCCTCGAGACGGCGACACTCGCTGACCGATCCGTCCGAGTTGAGGATGCCGCCGGTGCCACCGCCGCCGGAGGCTCCGTCCCCAGAGGGAAAGCTCGCGTCGATGTTCGGTCGAAGCGCCCCCGCGTCGAGGCCCGAACCGCCGCCGCCAAAGAGCCCCGACTTGGCACCGCACGCCGATCCGAGAGCGACGAGTAGCACCGCAGCCGCGAGTTTTTTCACTCGACGACGGCCGCGACGATCCGACTCGTCAGCTCGCGGACGAGCTCGTCTGCGGCCAATCCTCCGGAGCCCGCTCCGCCGATGCGGGTGTAGACGATGCCCGAGCCCGGATCGACCGCGATGATTTGAGAGCCGAGGCCAATCGCGGCGAACGCATCCTCGCGCCCACCGGGAATGATCCTGCCGTCGCCTTCGACGCGGTCCGGCGCCGAAGGCAAGACCCAATGCCCTTCGTGGTTGAGCCACCAGAGATAGCCATAGGCACTGTTGAGCGGCGTCGACGGCGTCGTGGCTTCTTTCACCCACTCTTCCGAAACCACACGCGCTCCCCCCGCCCATCGCCCCCCGCGAAGCATCAAGAGGCCGAGCCGGGCGAGATCGCGGCACGAGGCTTCGAGGTCGCTGAACATCACCGCGTTCCCCGCCGTGTCGGTGCCCATGGACGACTGCATGCCAAGCGGGTCGAGCAGGTTCGCCTGGGCGAAGTCCTGGACGGGTCCGCCGGTCGCCATTCGGAGCACGCGCTCCAGCGTTTGAATCGCGCTGTTGTTGTACTCCCAGTGTTGCCCCGGCGGATGCTGCTGGCCGAGAGCGATCGCGAACTGTGTCTTGTCATCGGCGGTGGCCGCCATGTCGACGTAGTCGGTGACGAAGTCCCACTCGCGTCCCGAATCGTTGCTGAGCAGATGACGAACCGTCACCGCCTCGCTATCGCCGCCCGCCCACTCGCTGATGTATCGCGACGCGCTTTGCTCGATGTCGAGCAGACCCTGATCCTGGGCGATGCCGACGAGCGTGCTCGAGAACGACTTGGTGACGCTGAAAACCAGCGCCTCGGTCGTGTCGTCCCATCCGTTCCAGTAGGACTCGCTGATGAGCACGCCGTCCTTGGTCACGACGAGACAGTTGGTGTCTTGGGCCTCGGCGTAGTCGATGGCGTCGTCGAGCAATGCCGGGTCGACATTGGCGGCTTCGACGCTGCCGGTGACCCAATCGGGATCGGGAAACACCTCGGCCACCTGTCCGGAGTCGGGGGCGACCGTGCCAGCGTCGCTCTCGGGACCCGGAGCGCCCGTGGGCTCCGTGCTGCCCGAGCCGCACGCAAGGAGTACCAGGGCAGAAACGAAACCACCCGCTCTGACCGCGCAACGACCCGTCACCCCACCGAGCTTATCACCATTGGCGGCCCTTTCCTTGACGGGCCTTCCCCTTCGCGGGACCATTTCGATGGCGCTACTCGCTGCCTTCGCGCCGCGGACCACCCGAGTTGACTCAGACCGAGCCCAGCATCATCGATCGACTCGAAACTCGAGACGAGCGTGTTCACATCTCGATCGGCGCGATCTGCAACAACAACTGCATCTTCTGCATGGAGGAGGATCGCGAGGGGCGATACATCAACAACTCGGCGATGACGCCCGAGCGAGTGCGCTGGGTGCTCGAAAAACACGCCGGCTCCGAAGAGGTGTGTTTCACCTCCGGCGAGCCGACCACCCGCGACGAGCTGCCGGACTTCGTCAAGTGGGCCAAGTCGCTCGGCTACGAGCGCATCAGCATGATGACCAATGGTCGGCGAGTCTCGCACTTGGCCTATGCCGTGGCGCTGGCCAAGCGCGGAATGAACCGTTTCTACATTTCGATCCACGGTCACACGAAGAAGCTCCACGAAGGACTGACTCGGACACCGGGAAGCTTCGAGCAGACGGTTGCCGGCCTCGACTCGATCGCCAAGCTCGCCGCCCACGGCGTCGAGCTTCACACGTCCACGGTGATCACCAAGCGGAACCTTCCGCACATGCTCGACATCTACCGCTTTCTCCGCTCGCACGGCGTACACCAAGTGGTGTTCAACGTGATGCAAGCCAACGGGCGTGCGGACACCTACTTCGAGCAGATTTTCCCGAGTTACACCGAAATCGCGGCGACCTTCCGGTCCTTCATCCAGGACGTGGGCGAAGAGAAGCCGATGGCATTCCTCGTCGACATTCCGTACTGCACGACGGAGGGGATCCCGGATTTCAACCGCGGATACGTCGAGAAGTATCGCCACTTCGACCTCGAATCCCAGGTCGACCTTCCGGTCCAAAACCAGGAGCACCGAAAAGGCGACGGCGCCGGCAAGGGGTTGCTTCTGGTGCTGCGGTCGGATCTCGACGACGAAGAGCGCACCAAGCGCGACGAGTGCCGTTCGTGCAAATACGTCGGGCAGTGCGAAGGCGTGTGGAAGAACTACCTCAAGCGGAACGGCTGGGACGAGTTCGTCCCGGTGCCAGCGGCCGACGCCGAATAGTCCGCCGCCCGGTGCGGGCGCTCAGCAAGGAGGCGACAAACAGAACCACCGGGGAGAAGCCTCGGCGGTTTCACGCGCGCATCGACAGACCGGCGCGCAGAAGCCACTGAACGAGCACTCCTGAGCGAGCTGGGACTCGGCGCACGGCTCGGCGCCGGGCCGATCGAGCGGGCACGGTGGCGGCTCGCAGTCGGTCGGCTCGGTACACAGCCATGTGGCGGAAGCCGGATCACAAACGCAGGTCGGTCCACATTGCGCGCCGACTTGGCAGGTCATGCTGGGCGCCTCGCACGGCGTGCCGCTTCCGGGAGCTTCTGCGGGCAGACCCGCGGTGGGCACGTCGCAGCTCCAGTCGCCGGAGCCCAAACATTCACACGTTCCGGATGCGGAGCCGCACCTCATTCCTGACGCGAAACAGAAGACCGATCCCGCCCCGCCCGTGGAAGAGCTGCCGCCAGAAGACGGCCCACCACCGGTGGACGGGCTACCACCAGTCGATGGGGTCCCACCGGTCGAAGGGCTGCCGCCTGTCGCGCTCCCACCCGACGCCGCCGTCCCGCCCGACGAGCTCGTGCTGCCGCCGGCTCCTCCCGCGTTCGCGCCGCCGCTCGACGCTTCCTCGCGATCGCCCGCCGCCACGCCACCGCACGCCGCCGCACCCGCAAACGCCGCTGCCGACATCGATGCACCCGCCAAGTACGCTCGCCAGCTCATCGAGCCGAGTGTAACCCCTCTCGGGTGACAGACGCGGCAACCCCCCGTGCTAATGTCGATGCGCGAATGACTACCACCACGAACTACGTTTCTTCCCACGCCATCGCCAAGCTCATCGGTGCGAGCCCGTCTGCCGTGCTGAACTGGATCGATGGGGGGCTCTTGCCCTGCTACCGGACACCGGGGGGCCACCGAAGAGTGAGAACCGGCGCTCTGATCCAGTTTTTGCGGGAAAACGAGATGCCGGTGCCGCGATCTTTGGTCGGCGTCTCGCGCCTGCTCGTCGTCGACGACGACAAGGGCGTGCTTCGAAGCGTAAAACGACTCATCAAGAAACGCGTTCCAGCCCTCACCGTCGAAACCTCTGAAGGTGCGATGGATGCCCTGCTCAAAATCGGTATCTTCCGGCCCGACGCAGTGCTGGTCGACGCATACATGCCCGGCATGAACGGAGTGGAGCTCTGCGAGAAATTACGCTCGAACACCGAAACCGAGCACATGACCGTCGTTGCCCTCTCGGGCAAAGTGACCCGCAAACTCGAGGAGCAGCTTCTCACCGCTGGCGCCGTCGCCGTACTCGGAAAACCCCTCGACTCGCAAAAACTGCTTGGAGCTCTCGGGCTGCAAACCGCCGCTTCGTTCGGACAGTGAGGCCTCGAAGCTAGCTCCCGACTAAGAATCCGATAGAATCGGCGGGTGGAAAAAGCCGTCGTTTTCTTCTGCGCAATCACCGCTCTATCGCTCGGCATGGCATGCGGCGACAGCGGTGGCCGGACCGCGGCTCACGAGCAAGGAATCGGCACCAGCTGTGCGACCGACACGGACTGCAGCGATGAAAACGCCTGCATCACGGGCGTCGCCGGTGGCTACTGCGCCCCGCGTGGCTGTGCTCATCATCACGATTGCCCGAGAGGCTCGAGCTGCGTCACCCACGGCGACGGTCAAAACTACTGTTTTCTGAGTTGTCAGAACAAGTCGACCTGCAACCTCGACCGATCCGCGGACGTGGAAGCCAATTGTTCGTCCAACGTGACGTTCACCGAAGAGACGACCGTGAAAGCCTGCGTGCCGCCCTCTTCGGGAGAGTGAGCAAATTGCCCCCGACGCCCGGTACGAGCGGATGACCTCACCTTCCCCGGATCGGGCGCGGATCGTCGCCGAGAACGTTTCGACAGTTCTGAACTGCGCCTACTTCGTGACCCATCATGGCAAGACCGAACTGTTTCCCGCGGCCGATTGGGCGCCGTTCCGCAAGGCGGCGACGGCACTCTTTTCCGCGCTAGAAGGCGCCCAAGTCAACGATGCGACCGGGATCGACTTCGGCCGCATCAAGACTCTTCTTCCCCAGCTCATCGAGGCCCTCGACGGCGATGACCTGTCGGCTCGAGACGAGCCGCTTCGAGGCACCTGCGCAGAGTTCCTCGAAGCGTTTCCGATCGAAGAGCTCGCGCCGGCGGGCGACTAAGTCGCTCGCGCGACGATCAGTACGTCACTCGGCTGCAGGTCTCGGCGCACGCGCGGTCAGCACTCGGGGGTCGAAGTCCCCCGTGTCGGCAACCAACGAGACCGGGTCAGCGCCGGGCGAACTGTCGTCGACGAAGCAAGCCGGCGATGCCCAGTAGCGCCAGCAAGCCGGCCGCCGTGCTTCTCCTTGAACCCGCCGCGCGACAACCGCAGCCGCCTTCGTCGCCGCTGTTGCCGCCGCCGAAACCGAACGTGCCGGCGCCGGTTCCCGATCCCGAAGCGCCAGCCGCCCCTCCGACGCCGCCCGCACCGCCGACCATCGTCGTGCCGCCACTGCCGCCACCGACCCCGAAGGTGCCGCCGGTCGCGCCGCTTCCAGTCATGCCCGCCGAACCGCCGGCAGCGGGCACGTCACCGCATAGCCCCATGTCGCATGCTTGGCCGGCGGGACAGACGGCACCGTCACAGTCGCTCATGCACCCGAAGGCCATCACGCAGTGCTCTCCCGGAGGACACGCCACGCCCTGACACCCGTTGTCGACGCACTGGTTGGTGCCGGGATCGAAGAACCGCCCACCGCAGTCGCAGGTGTTGATGCACGCGCCGTTTTCGCAAACCGTGCCCGCCCCGCACATGACCCCCTGACAGGGATCGACACACCGACCGGCGATGCACGTCTGCTTGAACGGGCAAACGACGCCGTCGCAACCGCCGACGCAAACACCCATCTCGCAGCGCTGCTCCGCGGGACAAGTCACCGTCTCGCACGCCGGGTCCACGCAGAAACCGTCCGCCCGGCACACGAGCCCGGGATCGCAATTGAATTCGCCGCCCGAACAGCTCGGGATGCACACGCCTTGGTCGCAAATTTCGTTCGATGCGCACAAGTCGCCGTCGTCGACTGTGCCGTTGCAGTCGTCGTCGATGGCGTTGCAGCTCTCGGTGCCGGGAAATGTGCGCTGGATGCATTCGACGACGCCGTTGACGCATTGAGTGACGCCGATGCCACAGCCGCCCAGCATGCCGGTGTCGCACGGCTCTCCGCCGCCGGAGCACTGGATCCCGTCGACCCGCATGAGCAGGTCCTCGAAGTCGTTGTCCCCCATCATGAAGAGATCTTCCCACCCAAAGTAGAACGACTCCGGCCGAACCTTGCTGTCCATGATCAGCAAATGAATGGTGCTCCCCAACGGATTGTTGTCGGGATTGTACCGGGCCTCCGAATAGAAGAGGTGGCCGAGGGTCCCGATCGGCATGGCGAGGTTGACGCAATTGCCGATTGTGCCCTGGGTCGTCGCCTGAAAAAACCCGATGTCACCGCCCGTCCATCGCGGATCGCTTCTGACGTCCAGGGTTCTTACCGTGCCGACCCCGTCGTTGCAGCCAATGAACTCGAAGAGCTCAGGAATGGTCGGCTGCACGCCCGTGACGTTGTACCAACCGAACGAGTTTTTCTGTCCGGCACCACGCGCGATGACCGTGAAGGTCAGCTCGCAGAGCGGCGAAAAGGTCTCTGGAGTAGTGGCCGCATCGGCAAGTGGATCGATGGTCTCGCCAGCGGCGTTCAGGGCATTCACCAGGTTGTTGCCCTGCGGGATCACCGTCCCATTCGGCTGAGTGACCTGCGCGTTCGCGACCTGCGCGAGTGAAAAAGCGGCGGCACCTACGACGACAGCTCTACGAAGCGAAGCAACCATGACCCATGGTCGCAGCGTCCCCCGGCTTCAGCAAGCGGCGGGGCTGAGCCGCACCGCGTCACAAGATCCCTTCGGGAACCGCACCACCCTGGGCCTGAACGCGGGCAGCAGCGACGCGGACCGAGCGCATGGTGTGCGCGCCGGTTTCCTCTTCGCCTTCGCTCGGCACCGAGTCGAGGGCCTCGGCCAAGGCCATCAAGAGCTCCGGACCGGTGCAGGGCTTGCGCAAACAAGTGGTTTCCGGGGGGATCTCTGGCGCCGAGCCTCGTCCGGACATGAACACGACGGGCACGTGGCCGTGCACACTTTCGAGCTCGCGGTGGGCTTCGTCACCGGTGAGTCTCGGCATGTCGAGATCGAACAGCACGACGTCCGGCCGCTCGTCGAGGGAAGCGAAGCGCTCGACTCCCGCACGGCCGTCGCACGCTTCGACGACTTCGGCACCCGCCCGGCGCAGCAGTCTCGCCAAGCTCCGGCGCACCACGGGCTCGTCGTCCACGAGCAGAACCGTCGAGCCAGCAATGCCGCCCCGAGGCATGACCGGCGGCGCCTGAGTGGTCGTCTCCGTCGGCAGCGCTCCGGAAGTCGACGCCTTGGGAAGAAAAACGTCGAACCTAGTTCCCACACCGGGCTCGCTGGCGACCTCGATGGAGCCCCCGTGCACATTCACCAGCTCGCGCACCGTCGAAAGGCCCACCCCAAACCCGGCTCCTCGCGGCTTGGTCGTGTAGAAGGGCTCGAAGATTCTTTTCCGAGTTTCCTCGTCGATGCCCACGCCGGTGTCGCCGACACTGACGACGACCCGCCCGCGTTCGACCGATCCGACCGGCGGGCCCTCGTCCGGACGAGCCCGCCGCGCTGTGATATGCAGCGTGCCGCCATCCGTCATGGCGTCGCGCCCGTTGACGCAGAGATTCATCAGAATCTGCTGCAACTCGGTCGCATCACCTTCGACGGCGAGGCCCGGTTGAGCGTCCAGCACGATGCGCGTCGAATGCGGGAAGGTACGACGAACGAGTTTCACCAGATCCTTGCACAGCGCACCGAGATCGACGACCCGGTGACCGCTGTTCGCCCCCTTGGCAAAGTCGAGCAAGCTCCGACTGAGCGCAGCCGCGCGCGATGCGGCTGCTTGCATGTCCGCGACACAATCCGCAGCCACATCCCGGTCCATCGTCTCGTCTTCGAGCACCCCGGCGAGACACTCGGCCGCCGCAGTCACGGCGCCCACCATGTTGTTGAAGTCGTGCGCGACGCCCGCGGTGAGTCGTCCGAGCGACTCGAGCCGCTGGCGCTGTTGGAGCACCTCCTCGATGGGATCTCGCCGAGTGAACACGAGCACGACCCGTGGACCGAGACGGATCTTGTCGCCCATCGCGAGCAACTTTCGGCTCACGGGGACCTCGTCGACGAAGGTGCCGTTCTGACTTCCGAGATCCTCTAGGACGAACCCTTTTTCGCAGCGGGCGATGCGAGCATGCTCGCGCGACACTTCGCGATCGTGCACCGTGACGTCCGCCCGACTCGAGCGACCGAGCGTCGCTTGCCTGTTGATCGTGAACTTTCTTCCGGGCACGTCACCTTCGACGACGACCAAGCGTGCGGCACCCTCGGCCGGAGAGCGAACGCCGGTCGCGCCCAAGTGACGACGAGAACGAGCAGACACGCGATATGGAACGGTCGGAACCGCCAGAGTTTGAGCGCGGCGACCCCGAGCCGGGCGACCGGGCTCGGCTACTGGGCCGCTAATGGCCAGCAATCATTGAGTTTTTTGACACCTGAGCGAGCATCTCGTTCGTTTTGCGAGTGGCGGATCTCGGGACTACATTAGCGACGCCGGACGGGGGTTTCCGCCCGGCGAGCGGCGAGGACGGGGGTTTCCGTCCCGCAAAATAGGAAGGAAAATCCAATGATCGAAGTACGTCTCCCGGACGGCAGCGTCCGGAAGTTGGACGATGGCGCCAGCGCCGGCGACTTGGCCGCGGACATCGGGCCGGGGCTGGCCAAAGCCGCGGTCGCCGCGAAAGTGAACGGCGAGATCCGCGACCTGTCGCGACCACTGCCGCCCGACGCCGAAGTATCGCTCCTGACGAAACGCGACGAGGATGCCCTCGACGTGCTCCGCCACTCGGCGGCGCACCTGATGGCCGATGCGATCCTTCGCGTGTTCCCGACCGCCCAGCTCACCATCGGCCCCACCGTGGAAGACGGCTTCTACTACGACATCTACATGCCGGAAGGCACGATCACCAGCGACGACTTTCAGAAGATCGAGCAAGAGATGTCGCGCATCGCCAAAGAAGGGAAGGCCTTCGAACGCTGCTTGAGCGACTACGACACGGCGAACGAGCACTACGCGCGCTACCGTGCCATCGACGGCGGTCACAACAAGTTCAAACAGGAGCTCGTCGAGGGCATCAAGAAACGCGACGAGGAGCTCACCTTCTACAAACACGGTGACTTCATCGATCTCTGCCGTGGCCCCCACGTACCGAACACCGGCTGGCTCAAGCACGTCAAGCTCACCAAGCTCGGAGGTGCCTACTGGCGCGCCGACGCGAGTCGCGAGCAACTGGTGCGCGTCTATGGCACCGCGTTTTTCAGTAAGGACGAGCTCAAAGACTACGTGCACGCGCTCGAAGAGGCGAAGAAACGTGACCATCGAGTCCTCGGCGAGCAGCTCGAGCTTTTCCACTTCAGCGAGGAAGCGCCGGGGTTCCCGTTCTTCCAACCCAAAGGCACGATCCTCTTCAACCTGCTCATGGACTACATGCGCGGGCTCCTACGACGCCGCGGCTACAAGGAAGTCAAAACTCCGCTCATCTTGAGCGAGAAGCTCTGGCACACCTCCGGCCACTACGACAACTACCTGGAGAACATGTTCTTCACGAAGCTCAAGCTCCGTGACGCGCACAAGTCAGAGCTGATCCGGGACAACGTCGAAGAGGAACGCCCGCTCGCGGTCAAGCCAATGAACTGCCCGGGCCACCTCGTCGTCTACCGAAGCCGACCCCACAGTCACAAGGAGCTGCCGCTCCGAATGGCCGAAATGGGGCTCGTGCATCGCCGGGAGCTCAGCGGCGTGCGGCACGGATTGTTCCGAGTGCAAGCGTTTACTCAAGACGACGCGCACCACTTCTGCACGCCAGAGCAAATTGGCGACGAGGTCAAGATGCTCATCGACTTCTTCGCTGAGGTGTACGGAGCCTTCGATCTGCACGACGTGCGCATCGAGCTATCCACGCGCCCGGCAAAGAGCATTGGCAGCGACGAGGTCTGGGAAAGGGCCGAAAGCGCGCTAAAAACTGCTCTCGACGAAAAGGGCGTCGACTACAAGGTCAACGCTGGCGACGGCGCCTTCTACGGGCCAAAAATCGACTTCCACATCCGCGACGTGCTCAAGCGCTCGTGGCAATGCGGAACGATCCAACTCGATTTCTCGATGCCGGAACGTTTCGGCCTCAAGTACATCGGCTCCGACGGTGAAAAGCACATCCCCGTCATGATCCACCGCGCCTGCTACGGCAGCCTCGAGCGCTTCCTCGGGATCATCATCGAAAACTACGCCGCAAGATTCCCTCTCTGGCTCGCGCCCCTGCAGCTGCTCGTCATTCCCGTCAGCGAGAAGTTCAACGACTACGCCAACCTCATCGCCGACAAGTTCCTCGACCACAATCTCCGGTGCGAGGTCAATCTCAAGGACGACCGGGTCGGCTACAAGATCCGCGAAGCGAGCCTGCAGAAGATCCCCTACGTGCTCGTCGTCGGAGAGAAGGAACAAACGGCGGGCAACATCAACGTGCGTTCCCGGGACCACGGCGAGCTCGGTCCGACCGAAATCGCCGCCTTCCTCGCCAAGCTCGCCGAAGAAAACGTTCCCGGCGCCACGCCGGACAACGCCGCTGCCGCCGAGTAGCCGCTAATCGAGCGGCAGCTCGGAGTCGGGCATCTCGCGGTAATCCTTGCGGTCCTTCAGCGCACGGGTTGCCGCGAAGATGTCCTTGGGTTCCACGAGATCGCGGCCGGGCCACGCCTCGGTCACTTTCTTTTTCACTGTGTCCGAGCCGAACCGCATGAACGGGTTCGTCGACACTTCGTCCCGAATCTTCGAAGGCACGGTGCACCCGCCTTCTTTCCGCAAAGCCCAAACCTCGCGGATCCTTCCGGCGAGGTCCTCGTTGTCCGGCTCGACCGACCACGCAAACTTCAGATTGTCCTGCGTGTACTCGTGCGCGCAGCAAACCCACGTGTCGCCATCCAGCTCGGCGAGTCGCGACAGGCTGCGAAACATCTTTTCCGGTGGCCCGTCGAACAAGTAACCGCAGCCGCCGGCAAAAAGCGTATCGCCACAAAATAACGCGTCGCGAAACAAGTACGAGACATGGCCATCAATGTGGCCTTCGGTCAGCATCACCTTCCCCTCCACGCCGCCGAACGTCACCGTGTCCCCCTCGTCCACCTCTTCGTTGATACCCGGAACGTCCTTCGCCACTGGTTTCGGCCCCACCACCCGAAGTGACGACAACATGCCGCGCCGATCGAGATCCTGATTGATGCCAATGTGATCGAAATGCGTGTGCGTGTTGATGATCGCCGTCAGCGTCAGCTTCTGCCGCTCGCAATACTCGAGAACCGAGCCCGCCTCGGGCCCGTCCACCGCGGCGACCTCACTCCCGTCGGTGGCTTCGACCAGCCAAATCAAATTGTCGCTAGCGCTAGGGATCTGGTGCACGCGAAGCTTGCCCCCGGCAACTTCGAACGGCTCTCGTGGGCGGGTCACTGCGTGGGCCATAGCATCCTCATTTTCACGGGTTCCCACCTCACCGGGCGGGCACCCCAGGATCGCGCGAACCCACCCCGGGGGTAGCCCTCGATCGCAAGAATCGGTCGATCATCGATGATCGATCGTCGATGATCGGTGATCGATCATTGATGATCGATGATCGATCAGGCGAGGCAATCGAGGATTTGTGTTGGAGATTGGGTAGTTGCGGTGGGGGTTGACCGGGGGGGAAATTGGTCGGACCATGGGACCAATGTTTGAGCGGGTGGCGCCGAGGGTGACGACGGTGGATGCGTGCGCGAAGGCGATGCGGGTCGCGATTCTCAGGGGCGACTTGCGGGTGGGGGAGCGGCTGCCGGCGGAGCGCGTGCTGGCGGAGCGGTTTGGGGTGAACCGGGTGACGGTGAGGAGCGCGTTGGCGAAGCTTTCGAGCTCGCGGCTATTGAGTGTGCGCCAGGGCAGTGGCTACGTCGTTCGCGATTTTCGGCGTGAGGGAGGGCCGGACTTGTTGCCGGGACTCGCGGAGTTGGCGGGTACGAATGGACATCTGTCTCGGCTCGCGCGCGATTTGCTCTTGATGCGGCGACACATGGCTCGCGCGGTGCTCGAGCGGGTGGCCGAAGAAGCGGGCGACACGGACGAGGTGCGCACGGCGGTCGACCGATTCGAGGAAGTCGTGACGCGCGGGGCGTCGATGGCGGAGATTGCCGAAGCGGACGTCGCGATTCTGTCGGCGGTGCTCGACGCGACGCGGAGCCCCGTGCTCGGCCTGTGTTTGAACCCGATTGCGGACGTGGTGACGCAAATGCCGGAGCTGCGCGATGCGATGTACCGAAATCCGCAAGAGAACATCGCCGGGTGGCGCTTGCTCGTGGGATGGATGGAGACGCGGCGTCGTGATCTGATCGATACGGTCATCGCGGAGCTCGAACGTCGAGACGAAGAGACGGTGCGACTGCTCGGGCGCGGTCCCGAGAAGCAGTCGTCGAACGAGAGGTGAGTATGGCCGAGCCGATTCCGTGGGTTTCGTACCCGATACTTTTGTTTCCCAAGCGCATCCGGAAGAATTTGCAGCGCATCGAGCGCGCGGGGGCTCTCGAGAAGACGCCCAACATGTGGCAGCTGTCTCTCGGCGTGGTGCGCATGTGGCACCGGATCGTGTTTCGGCCGGAGACGGTGGGGATGTGCACGTCGAAGCCGGTGCGCAACACCTGGCGCGCGAAGTTGCTCTTCAAGCGACCGATCCGGTTCCCGTTTTTGCTCAAGGAGAAGGCTGTGTTTCCCCTAGATTTGACCGGGCTCGTGTCGTCTCCCGAGCGGCTGATTCGGCACGTGCTCGGTGCGCATCACGATCGTGACGAGTTCGTCTACGATCTCGAAATTCTCGCGTGTTATCCCGGCGCTCTCGCGGAGCTCGAACGGCGGGCGCGGGAAATCGTCGAGAACGACTCGCCGCGATCCGAGTGGATGCGCGACCTGGTGGTGTTCGACGAGTATCACGACCGCTTGCTCTCACTCGTCACCGAGACGAACCAGCGGGGCGTCGAGGTCCCCGAGGCGATCGCCGGCGATCCCGATTATTCGTTTCGCGCGTACATGCAGTGGTGCGCGTCGCAGCCCGAAACTCCAAAGAAAACGATCGAAGAGCTCGCCCGAGGCGACTTCGCGTTCGACACGGGCCGGCGACCGCTCTCGGCGAAGGCACCTACACGCGCCGGCGACGCGACACCGACTCAGACCAGCTTCGGGAGGGTGGCGACATGATCCAGGCAGCAGACTTTCTCGACATGAGCCGCCGGGAGATGGAGCGTGCGCTCGAAAAAGGACACGTCATCGACCCCCGGGACCTCGACGACAGCGAATATCAAGGGGTGAGTCTCGGGCTGCCTGAGTTCGTCGAGAATCTGACTTGGAAGAAGTTCATGAAGACGTTCCACCGGGAGCCGGACACGGACTTTCTCCGGGGATGGAACGTGCGGCTTCAGCAGAACGCGCTCGACGAGCCGTGCGTGCCGAAGACGGACAAAAACGGGGAGCCTGTGACCTTCGGCCACTATGGCGTCGTCAGTGCGCGCGACTATTCGATGCCGCTCGACGCGCGGCACAGCTTGATGATCGACTATTCGCTCGGCGGCAACCCCTCGCTCGATCCGGTCAACCGTGCGCGAGATCCGCTCGTCGCGCTGAACGAGGGTAGCGTGGAGCATTTGTTGGGCTGGTCGTACGTCGATCTGGGGTTCACCCAGATGAAAACTCCCAGCTTCTTCACCCTCGAGCGCGTCGGGAAGCTCTCGCGAGTCAT
>JAJDAH010000160.1 GCA_029261965.1 Polyangiaceae bacterium | reverse complement strand
ATGGAGCGCTGAACGGTCGACCCAACACCAAAGAGTGGCCATCCGTCTCAGCGCCCGCTTGGCTGCCGCCAACCGAGCACGCTCGACGTAAACCTCGGTGCCCTCGACGACGAAGCAGAGAATCGGCAGCGTGCGGTCGGCAAGCAATTCGCCGAGGACGATGCGCTCGTCGAGATGGACTTCGTCGTCGTGCCAGCGTGCCGTGTCGACGAGCGTGCGGGCGGCAGCGAGTGCTCGGGCGCGCGTTTCGCGGGCTTGCAGCTTTCGACAGCGCTCGCGCGTTCGGGTGAGCCAGGAGCGGAGCGCCGCCTCGCACTCCGTGTCACTGCATCCACGGAGCTTCTTCTCGAACCCGAGCCCGACGCACTCACGCTCCACAAAGGCGCGCAGTTCGTCGGGCTCGGGAGATCGCAGAAGCAAACTCAGCTCTCGAAGCGGGTCAGCGGCCACCGGCGACGGCGGCGTCTTCGGGGATGTCGAGATCCGGAGACGGCCGGGGCTCGGGCGGCTTCGGCTTGCGTTTGCGAGCGAGCACGTCGCGGACGAGCAGCAGATCGCTGTTGCGAGCGGCTCGAACGACTTTGCGACTCACCATGTACGGGTTTGTTCCACGCGGGACTCGCAACGTGGGATTGCCGCCGAGGGCAAAGAGAGCGCGGCGTTCCGAGAGGCTTGAGGGATACAAACGTCTTCCGTGTATGCGCATTTGGAGATCTCCTTTTGAATCGGTTGAAGGGCGCAGACGTCCGGAGCTCGAGCCGCCGAGAGAGCGGGCGGCGAGCACTTGGCGGACGTCGTCGGTTGTTCAGCGTCGGTAAGGGTCGCCGTCGCGGTCCCACATGGGATCGTCGGGGTCGACTTCGTATTTCGAAACGCCGAACTCCTGAGTCGCTACGTACCGGCCCGGGTAGGTCGAGGCTGCGGGAGCCGCGGACGATGGTGGCGTGATCCCGGAGCCGCGACCAGCGCACACGACGTGTCTGAAAGCGACCATGAGCGCGACTTCGTTTCTCTCGAACACGGCGATACCCGAGTAGGAGCTGCCGTCGTCAGCAACGAGCCGAACGCCCCGCGGAGGACGGGCTGCTTCACGCAGCCATTCGTACGCGAGGTCGACGTGTCGGGAGATCTGCGACTGGCGTCGCCCGATCGCTGCGATGAGACCTTCGCCGAAAATCTCGAGGATCAACTCGAACTCGGCCAGAGCGCCTCTACAGCACAACTCACCAAAATTCCGGCACATGCTGCCGCGATTCCTTTCTTGGTCGTGTCAGCAGTCGCGACCCGATAGAGAAAGCTGGAACGCTCGTTGTTTTCGTCGGACATGATATGAATACTCCTTCTCTCGCGTCCGAAGGACGCGAAGCTGTGTGGGGCCTGTTCGGGCCGGGGTTGTCAGTGCGACCGCTACGAAGCTGACGGCTCCGTCCACGTCGCGGCGATGCGGGCGGCGGCGATCAGGATGACGCCGGCCGTGGTGGCTACTTTGACAAGGGTCGGCATCGTGCTCCTCCTTGAGTGGGGGTTGTTCAGCTCCTGATCTGTTATTCCCGAACTCACGCGACAATTGCGCCCAGCCACGCGTCATGCCACTGGCTTAGGCGTCGGGGGCAAGAGGAAGGCTCCTGGCAGCCGCGTGGCGCACGGAGGCGGGAGCGCACGGTCACACTTTGGCACCGCACACTAATCGAGAACGTCGGAAGCATTCTCAAGAGAGAGTTTAACGATGGCGCGGAGAAAGCGCGTTGGTGTTTGGGTCTCTAAGCAGCTGCTGGACATCAATGAGGGCGCCGGCGGACGTGCGCTACCCAGAATCGTATTTCGCGGGTAGGAAGCGGACCTGGCCGACTACGAATGGATCGAAGAGAACAAGGGCTACCGTGAATGGCTGGTGCCCGCGGCGGTGATGGACGCGAACGCTACGGTCTGCTTGTGCGAAGAAGATCCACTCGCCGAGGTCGAAGAATCCGGACGAGTTCTGGCGCCGCGCCGCAGAGTTGCGGGCCAGGGACGCCGAGGACAAACAACGCGGGCGGGCGCCGCGCCGAAAGAAATAGTCGCGCACCTAGCACCGTCGATTCTTCGCTGTCACGAACGAAGAGACCCGCTTACGTAGGCCATTGCCACACGGCTGAAAGCACGGGAGGCTCTCCCCATGCGCTACCCGAAGCATCAGTGCCCGCGTCCAGCTTCGGCGCAACTCGGTCCCGCACTCGACGGCCTACACGAAACGCAGTCCGGCGCGCGCCGGCACCGCTGCGTAGCGTGCGCGTACGCCGCCGGATTCGACGCCGGGAAACAAGCTGCGGCAGCAGATCACCGCGTGTCGTCCTGGTCGCTGAACGGTGCGGCGGAGATGTGCGAGGAGGGCCGATCGGCGCCGGAGGGCATCGTCCGGGCGCTTGAGGAGAATCAGGGCGAGCATCGACACCGGTGTGCCGTTTGCGCATGGACGCTCGGCTGGCGCGACGGTGTCGCGACGATGCGGCCATGACAATCGTTCGAATCGGTGCCGCCCACGATTGCGGAGCGGGCGCACGCGCCAAGGGTGGGCGGGGAACGGCGTTCGGAGAGTTTCCAGCGACCGACCTGACGGTGGACGCGTGGACACGCGAGCGTCAGCGATTCCGACGGAGGTTTGTCGTAGACACATGAAGGGGGCCCCGCACACGTCCACGTCCGGCAAGCGATTGCGCGCCGCCACTGATTCTGGCGCGCCGAATGAACTCGTTGCGGTTGAACTCTGCGCGGGACTCGGGGGAATCGGCATCGCTCTGCGCGAGTTGGGCTACCACGTGGAGCGCGCCTACGACTCGTGGAAGGTGGCGGTTGACGTGTACAACGAAAACGCGGCGGAGCCGGTGGCAGCTCAGTGTGATCTCGTCAGCGACCAGGGTCGGCGGATGGTTGCCAGGGATCTTGGAAATGCCAGCGGGCTGGACCTACTCGCTGCTGGGCCGCCTTGCAAAGGCTTCAGCCGAATAAGAAACGGCCAACGGTCAGGCAGCTACCAGCACAACCGAGTACTTTACGCGCTACCCGACTACGTGGCCATGCTGCGCCCGCGGATAGTGCTCATCGAAAACGTACCCGAGCTCATGCTTCACTGGCATGGCCGGACGTTTCGGAACCTCGTCTGCCGCCTTCAGCGCCCCGGTCCGCGCAAGCTCCGTTACTGCGTGCAGTACCACACCTATGATGCGGCTATGTACGGTACGCCACAGACTCGCCGCCGGCTGATAATTCTTGCTGTGAGGGAGGGAGACGGGGCTGAGCGACTCCCCACCCCGGGCCCCGACGCTTCCCAACTCTTCGCGTCCTTGCGGCACGGCGGCAAGCGCCCGAAGAACATGCTCCCGTGGTTGGATGTCCTCCGGGACGAGCGAGACGCGACGATGGTGACGGCATGGCAAGCGCTCTCCGATCTGCCAGGTTTGGGCGCAGGGTCTGTCGAGAGGCCGCGGTCGTATCGACTTGCTCCGCAGAACGCATATCAACGCTGGGTTCGCCGAGGGGCGCCGAAACTCGTCACCTGTACGAGTACTCCTGGCGTGATGCCCGCGACGGTCGACCGTCTGAGGCATATCCCGCCGGGGGGGTGTGCAAGGGACATCCCGCTACGATTCCTCAACGGGTTGGACCGGAGATTCGATTCCGCGTATCGCCGCCTGCATCCCAACGCGCCGTCGACCGCGCTATCGACCAAGTACGACTGCGTTTACCACCATAGCCGTTCCAGATCTCTGTCGGTGCGAGAATACGCGCGCCTCCAGGGCATTCCCGACAGCGTCGACTTTCCAGCACACCTCGCATGCCGCCGTTTCGCGTACGAGCTTATCGGGAACAGTGTTCCCCCCCCGTTCGCGCTGCGCCTGCTGCGCGAAGTGCTCTGTTAGAGAGGTTGAGATGGAGGGGATGCGGTCACTGCCAACGCTCCCGCGGCCCAGCGAGGTGCCGCTCCTCCGGTTTATCTATGCATCCGAGGCATGGGCTTTTCTTCAATGCCCGCTCCGAGCAGTGTTCGAGCGAGACGACAGCCTACGGACGTTCAGACCGGTCTCAGCGGCGGCGCTGCTCGGATCGGCGGCACACCAGACACTCGAGTCTCTGTACGCAGCGCAGAGGGGGTCGCTGACGATCGAGTCTGATTCCCAAGCGACGCGTGTCGTGGCCCGCGGTGCGTTCGACGCCGAGCTGCTCCGTCTCTGCGAGCAGCGGGACCGCGTACTGGAAGCGCGCGGAACGCTTCCCGGCGACGATGTACAACGGCCGACGTCTTTGCCGTACCACGCACTCGTGCGAGCGCGGGTAGAAGTCTTTGCGGCGTCCAGATTCGGACCGGCGTGGCGGTGGGGCTCACCTCCGCGCCGCAACAGCCGAAGCCACGCCGGGCCCGCAATCGATGCGGCGCCGGATGCGAACGCGATCGACCTCGGAATGGAGATTCCGCTTCGGAGCAAGGACGGACGAATCCGAGGGAAGGCCGATTCGATCGTTGCCGACGGCGTCGGCGTGGCCATCGAGGAGTTCAAGTCAGGAGCTCGTGGCAACCGGGTTCGCGAGTCGGGTGCGTTTCAGCTGACGTTGTATGCCTCCGTCTTTCATGAGCGGACGGGGGAGTGGCCGAGGAGGCTATGGCTCCACGTCCTGCCGGCGCCGCCCATCGAGGTCCAGGTTGTTCCGGAAGAAATCGGGCGGCGTCGGGCGAGACTGTTGCGGGCCATGGACGATGTAAACGAAACTCTCGGCCGAGCGGACTTAGCCAGCTTGGGTCGGCCGTCCGGCGCCAACTGCACGTCATGCCGTCATCGTCCCTGGTGTTCAGCATTCCGGTGCGGCCACGTGGAGCTTGATGACCAACGGATCGACGTTGCGGGGAGCGTCGTTCGGGTGGAGGGTTGGACCACTACGCTCGAGACGCGCGGTACGCAGATCGCGATCGACTGCCGTGGGCTTGGAGCGCTCCCTGCCGTGGGTTCAAGGGTTCGATTCTGTTCACTTCGCGGCGTCGGCGTGCAGCTAGCGGCGGACCGGACGAGTTCCGCGTGGCTGCTCCCGACTCACGAAGGCTGAAGTGGTGAGGACCCTCGCGGACATTCCTACCAGGTACCAACGGTGGAACGATGCGCTCGTGAGCGGTCTCTTTCCCACGGGTCGGACGGGTGCGCCCGTGTATCTCTCCGTGTACGACGCCCTCCTTGAAGATTACGGAGCTGGCTTGGGTGTTGCCGAGGACGGGCGCCAACACTTCATAGCGGCGGTCCGCGACCTTGCGGCCGAGGAGCCCCTGTTCGACGTCCTCGCCCGACTCGCCCGGGTGTGGGAGGTCGGTGGATGTGCTGGAAGCCCACCATTCGTCGCGGGGCTCGCACTCGCTGTGCTCGCGGCTGGCGACATGCGAACGGACGATAGTGGGGTCACCCAGGCAAACTACTACCACCGTTTGAATGAAATCCTCGGTGCTGCACATCCCGAACAAGGAATGCCACAGGGGTTCGAGCGTACGCCCATCCTGTGGACGTTGCTCGCCGAATGGGTTCAGAAGGAGCGCAGAGGCAGGTTGGCTGTCCGCGGCCTTTCGTCGAAGCGTCGGTTCGTCAATCCAGTCAAGTCGCAGTGCCTCGTGCGCGTATGCGACGTTGCTGAAATGAGCGTCGTCCTGCGCGCCGCCGGTCACAGACCAGGTTTCGCTGTCGAGCCGGAGGATGTCGCGCCGGTGCTCAACCGGTGGCTTCGTGGCCCGGGCGCGACCTCCAGATTGGCGAAGCTGCTGGGCAACGCAGACGACGCTGAGTTGCTGCTACAGGCTGCCGAAGCCCTGGCCGACGCCGCGGAAGCTCTAGACGAGGGCGGAGAGGATTCACTTGGGGTCGCGGCGTCGGAGACAGACGTGTCAGCGCCTCGCTTCGTCGTTGAGCCGTACTACCACCCGCGGCTGCGGTGGCGGCGAGCTCGATGGTGCCTCGAGGTGGATGTTGGAGAAAGCGACAGTGACGAAACGACCGTCGCAGTCGGTGGCCGGAGTCTCAGGGCTGTGCTCGATCCACGCGACCCCCCAAGCTACATCGCGACGCTTGAGCACTCCCTCGCATTGCAGGCTGCTTCGAGACGCCTCGTCGTCGAAGTGGATGGCGTTTGCTGGCGCCCGGAGTTTCTAGTGCCTGCGTGGCTCGCCGACGCCTCCCCTTCGGGTCGCCGCGGTCTATGGGAGTTCGTTCGCTCGCTGGAACCTGGGCGAGAGTACGTGCTGGTTGCTGCCGAGAAGGACCGCGCCGAGGCAATGGCAATGGTCAGTGCCGCCGCGGAGCGCCCCGACGAGCTCGAGGAGGTAGTAGGCGACGCTGGCGCTTGGCCGGGTACTGGCTTGATCGCGTTCGCACGGATCACCGTGGCGACTGGGGCCAGCGTTCCGGGCATCGACGTTAGGAAGAAGACGGGGCTGCTGCGGTTGTTTGGCGGCCTCGCGGTCAGGCGGCGTGTGTACCTTCGCGGTGGGATAGGTACCCCGGACGTACCTGGAGACGCCGTGGTCCAGATCCGACAGACGCACGGCCGCGGCCCGTTCGTCGCCGGGGGCCGTGTGAGAGCTCATGCCCTGAGCGGCCTCGACCTTGGTGAAGGCGTTTATCGGATTTCGCATGGCGAGAGCGCCGTGATGTTCTCGGTCACCGATCCACGCTGGCCCGAGTGCAGATCGCCGAAGCTCACGCCGGTGCCCGCTCTCCAGAGCGCAATGGCGGAGGGAACCGTACGGGGGACGTTCGTCCGTGACTCACCAAACCTGTTCGTCCGGTATCTCAACCCTGGGAGCGATGCTCGTATCTACGCTCCGAACGTCAACAAGGTGCGCGCGCCGCCGGATGGCGGGATCTTTGAGTATCGATCGCGCGACCCCATCCGGCAGGTCGTCCTGATGTCTCGGTCCCAGCACGGGGCGCCGGCCCTCCCGGCTGACGTATCGTTGCTGAGGGATAGTTGGGATAGCGATGCCAACGATCGAACGTCTGGTGCGGAGTATCACCAGCAGGCTGACCTCTTGCTCGCTTTCATCTCGGCGAAGGGCATGGGGCGTGTCGAGCAACTCAGGTCAATCTGCCGCCACCTCGCCCCGGCCACGGCGCCATGGCACTTCACTCTTGCGCTTCTCGAGGAGCTCGGGCACGTCGACGTGGATTGGGACAAGCGCAGGTGGTGCGTCGCCCCGCCGGCTTTCTGCCCACGCAGCGCACGCGCCAACGAATATTTTCTCGCTGGGGCCCGAACTCGGGATCTCGTCGACCGGGTAGCCGAACTCGCAAGCGGTCGAGCTGAGCTCATTCCTTCTACGACTGAACCCAAGTGGGTGCCCAGCCCGATCGTCTTGCACGCTCCTGCACGCGATGTCATGAGCGGGATCGCTCGTGAGCTGGACATTCCGGTTCTGCCAGATTCGCCAGCGGAGGCTATCGCGACGCGGGCGAAGGCAGTTTCCAACGATGAGTGGTGGCTCGGTCCCGAGTTCGCACCCGCTGGAAGGGTCGCAAGCGTCCTAGATGTGTGGAACGCGGACGAGCTCAGGTGGCGGTCATACGAGCACCAGGATCTCCACACGGACGAGATAAAGTTTGCGCCCGACTCCCTTTACCGCTGGAGAGAACGGGGCGCCGCACGACACGTCCTCATGGGTTCGCAGGTGCCTCGCCTTGCCCTCGACCCATCGGCGGCGAAATGGTCCCTAGCGCCAAAGGACCGAGCATGGCTCGTCTACGAACCCGAGAGCCGCGTTTTGAGGCTGCCGGCCGCCCTCGGACTTCCGCGCGTCCTTGCCAGAGCCTGCGCGCTCGCCTCGGGCTCGTTTCCGAAGCGTATCGGTAGCATCCGGCTTTATGACTGTGTTTCCATCACGCTCGGACGCGCCGTGGCGATCCGACTGGGACAAGCACGCGCACCGGGACTCTGGTAGATGCGCGACCTCGGAACCTTACATCGTGAGCTCCTCGATACGTACCTACTCTACGTAGATACGCCGTTCCGTTTACGCCACGACGCGCTTGCCGCCGAACGTCGTCAGATTCTCGAAGAGCCTGGAGTGATTCAGCAGCCAGCGATCCTCGAGTTGATGCCGGGCTACCGGCAGACCGATCGAAATATAGCGGCCGCAGTCGAAGGTGCCGGTCTGGAGGCCGAAGTCACCAGCTTCCTTGAGGCAGGGCTCTGGCGATTCAACGAGAACCCGTACACACATCAAGCGCGGGCGTTCGAGCTTGGTGCGAAACGCAACGATTCGGGCGGGAAGCATGTAGTGGTGACG
>JAJDAH010000159.1 GCA_029261965.1 Polyangiaceae bacterium | reverse complement strand
CGGCTTCGAGGTGCTCGGCATGGGCTCGATCCGCGAATGGACCGCGAGCGACGTCGCCCCACCGAAGAAGCCGAAAAACCGCTCACCAGCCGTCCGCGGCGCCGGGCCGAAGGCGCCGGCTTCGGAGCATCGATGCGCTGCTCGCCGCGCGGTCGACGCCGAAGCGAAGGAAGACGACCTCGGCTTTCGCTGTTGCAAGGGCGCCCCGAACGCCGCCGTGGTCGCCGAGCCGGAGCTCGGCACGACTTTCCGCAAGGTGGTCATCAAAGCGAAGCGACTCGAGGCGCTTTTCGCCGAGCATCCCGAGACGAGGGTCGTCTCCAAGGACATCAAGTTTTTCCGCGATCCGGAAGCCGTCAACACCGTCATCGCGCGAGGCCCGGGGGACAGGAAGGGCTTCCTGTTCTCCGTCGTGCCGCTGCTCTGGAACCCGGTCGCCGGCGCGGAATTCCTCATCGTCGCGGGACGCTCAGGCGAAGACACCTCATTCGTCGCTGCATTCCACGTCGTCGGCAAAGACGACTATCGACTGGCTGCGAGCTTCGTGATGCACGACGAGAAGGGACCTGTCGCCCTCGCCTACAATGGCTACATTCGACCGCGCCTGCACTTCAGCACGTGCTGGGGCTGTCCCGGGGAAACTGGAAAAGTGCTCTACCGCGACGCTGACGCCGTCGGCATCTATCAGCCTTGAGGCGGGTTCAGGTGTGCGGAACTCGGAGCTCGAACGCGTTGCCCTGACCGCTCGGCGGATCCACGACTTTGACCTCACCGCCGCAGGCGTCGGCGGCGAGACGGGCGCAGAGCAAACCCAAACCACGGCTGTAGCGACCGGCCGCCTCTGTCTTGGCGCGGATCTGCCCGTCCACGGTGAAGACGGCTTCTCGGAGATCTCCCCGCGGATTCGGCCCGTGGTCCTCGACAACGACGACTGCGTGGCGGTCGTCACTACGAAACGACAGGCGTATGGGCCCGCTGCCGCCCAGCTGAATGCTGTTCCGGACCAGGTTGCCGAGCGACTTTCGGAACATGTCACGGTCGCACAATACGTTTACGTCCGTCGCCCGAAGCGTGTCTGCGATGACCAGCTCGACCTCGTGGCTCTGCGCTGCCGCAGCACAGCTCTGAACGGTGTCGCTGGCGGCTTGAGCCAACCCCATGGCTGCGGGCCGCGGTCGCTGGATGCTCGCCTCGCGCAGACGCTGGCCGAGCAGCTCGACGTTGTCGATGATGTGGGCGAGGCCGTCGCACGAAACCATTCCGTCGCCGATTGCCTCCCGGGCGTCTTCATCCAACCCGTCGATCGTTTCCAGAAATCCAATGTTGCTGTGCAACGCCGACAAGGGGTTCCGCAAATCGTGGGCAAGCAGCCCTAGCAGCTTGCCGATGTTCTCGTTGTTCAGCCCTGTGGTCACACCAAAGTCTCCCGAAGGGGAACGGCATCATGCCATTTTTGGCCGCCGATTCGCGCTGATTATCGGAGCACAAAAATCCTTAGACAAGCCCCGAGGGCACGGCCAACGCGGCCATGAACTCCGCGAGACGAGCGGCCAACAGCTCGTGGTGTTCGAGCGGAGCGACGTGGGTGCCGCCAGGGATCGTCATGAGCTCTGCCCGGGGGAGGTGGTCGACCATCGCCAGCGAGAGCTCCGGAGGGGTGAAGGAATCGTGCTCGCCGGCGACGACCAAAACAGGAACCTGCACCGACGTCAGCAGATCCGCCGCGGAGTGCTCACCGGCGTCGCGAAGCATCTTGAGGAACATCTCGAAGTCCACGTGGGCGGCGTGCCGAAAGTACGGTGCCACGTCCTCGGGCACGACGGACTTCGGGTCGATGTCGCCGATCAGAAACGCAATGCGGAGAGCGACCCCGACCGGCATGCGCGACCAAATCGCACGGGCAACCTTCGGGTGCTCCACGACGAGTTCGAGCAGCTTGGGGAGGACCGTCGCGAGCAGATCGGAGTTCTTGAACGTGTGGGTGACCCGCCCGAAGCTGCCGCACAACAGCACCATGCCCGCCACGTTCTCGGGTCGCTCGCGGTAGGCTTCAAAAACAACTTGGGTGCCCATCGAGTGACCGAAGAGCACGACCGGCGGGTCGCCTAGCTCATCGCGCACGGCATTGAGATCGGCGGCGTGGTCGACGATACCGATGCGGTCGGGGTCGACAGGTTTGCCGCTGCGGCCGTGCCCGCGGTAGTGCCAATGGGCCACCGCGGCGAGCCTCGCCAGATCGTCCCAGAGGTATTTGTAGATGAATCCGTCGCAGACGAGGCCATCGGACAGGATGGCGGTCAGCGGAGCTTTTTTCGTCCCCGTTGGGGCCGTGCCTGTCGACTCACCAAGGCGAGGCCGTGAGCGCAAGTAGAGCTGCGTTTCGTCCGCCGCGGCGACGAAGGTTTCCGCGAAGTCGGCGCTGGGGGCCGAGTCGGCAGCGTCCCCTGGAGCTTCAACCTTCGTCGGACTCTTCGTCGTCACTGATGTCGTTCACGCTCGGGATCTTCTTGATCTCGACGCGGGCCATCTTCCACGCACGCTGAACGATCCACGACAAGGAGCGATCGAGGCGCGCCGCCTCATCCTTTATCTCCTGGAGCATGGCCTCGGGGAAATAGAGGCTCTGCTTGCGCTTGTCGCTCCCGCCTTTGCTGTTGTCCGCCATTTGCCTACGTCTGCGTCCGTGTAGGCGGGTGTCGCCGACACCCGTCCATTGGCACACTATCACCTACAACCGCCGGTAACCAGGCTGAAATCGGACGGGCCGGGGCAGGCATCCGACAGCGCTCGACCCGCGGGGCCGAGAGCGGCAGCGGGGCACCCGCGTCTATATACTTTTTTCATGAAGCTCCGATCCGTCCTCCGCATGTCGATGGTCAGCGCTTGCGCCTTTGTGGGTGGTGCCGCGTTCTCGCAACTCGCCTCGGCGAAAACCGAATCGCAGAGTCCGTACGATCCACTGACACAACTCGCGCGCGTGCTCGTGCTCGTGGAGAACGAATACGTCGAGCCCGTCGACCGGGCAACGCTCGTCGATGGTTCGATCCGAGGAATGGTCGCCGAGCTCGACCCGCACTCGTCGTACATGCCGCCACGGGACTACGAAGTTTTTCAAGGTGACACCGAGGGCCGCTTCGGCGGGATCGGGGTCGAAGTCGATTTTCGCGCCGACCGCGTCACCGTCATCGCGCCGATCGAGGGTTCCCCCGCCGAGCGTGGGGGAGTGCGACCCGGCGACCGCATCGTGGGCATCGACAACAAGTCGGTGAGGGGCAAGAGCATCGATGACCTCGTGCGCATGATGCGCGGAGCACCCGGCACGACCGTCGTCATCACGGTACGAAGAAAAGATGTCACCGAGCTCTTGCAGTTCTCGCTCGAGCGCGAGGTCATCGAGGTCTCGAGCATCGCGAAGAAGCGTTTGGCCCACGACGTCGCCTATATCCGAGTCAAGGCGTTCCAGACGGGCACCCACACCGAGCTACTCGAGGCGATCGGGGAGCTGCGGGCCGCCTCCAAGGACCCGATACGCGGCATCATTCTCGACCTCCGCAACAACCCCGGAGGCCTCGTCGACGAAGCAACCGCGGTTGCCGACGAATTCTTGCGTGGCGGAGTCATCTACACGACGCGCCATCGGGGCCGGGTGGTCGACACCGCGCGGGCACACAAAGCCGGGGCGCTCAGACGGGGGCCGATGGTCGTGCTCGTCAACGAGTTCAGCGCCAGCGCAGCCGAGCTCGTCGCCGGCGCGCTGCAGGACAACCGACGCGGAACAGTCATCGGCGCGCCGACATTCGGCAAAGGTTCGGTGCAGACGATTCTGGATTTGCCCGGTGGCGCAGGCCTCAAGTTGACGACGATGCGGTACTACACCCCGAGCGGGCGGGCGATTCAGGCGCAGGGGGTGCGGCCCGACGTGCTCGTCGAGGCAGCGTACGTCGAGAACACGGACTTTCAGGCCCTGCGCGAAGAAGACTTGGAAAATCATCTTCCCGCAGAAGGCCCACCGGGCAGCAACGTGAAACCCCTCGGCGAGAAAGCCCCTCCCGACGAGGCGAAGCCGCCCCCGGGGGAAACCCACCTCGGGGTGTCCCGGGACATTCCCCTGGACCCCACTGGGGGCAAGGACTTTGCCCTCAGCATCGGCTTCCAGATGGTCAAGAAGGGACTTCGACCATGAACGCGCCCCCGGCAGGCGCTCGCTCAGCTCGCCATCAACTGCCGGAGCACGTAGTTCAAGATGCCCCCGTTGTCGTAGTAGTCGAGCTCGACCGCCGTATCGATTCGTGCGAGCACGTCGAACGACGTTTCCGTGCCGGCGTCGCTTTTCGCGGTGACCCGAAGCTTCGATCCGGGCTTTAGGTCCGTCACGCCGCTGATCGAATAAGTTTCGGTGCCATCGAGACCGAGGGATTCCTTGTTTTGACCGCCCTCGAATTGCAGAGGCAACACGCCCATCCCGATGAGGTTCGACCGATGAATCCGTTCGTAGGATTCGACGATGACGGCTTTGACGCCCAGCATGAACGTGCCCTTCGCCGCCCAATCCCGCGAGGATCCTGAACCGTATTCCTTGCCGCCTATGACTACGAGGGGCACGCCGTCCGCTTGGTACTTCGTCGACGCATCGAAAATCGTCATCTGCTCGCCGTCGGGCAAGTGGCGAGTGAGACCACCCTCCGTTCCGGGGGCGAGTTGATTTCTCAGGCGAATGTTCGCGAACGTGCCGCGTACCATGACTTCGTGGTTGCCACGTCGGGACCCATAGGAGTTGAAACTCCCCTTTTCCACGCCCCGCTCCTTCAAGTACCGGCCCGCCGGAGAGTCTTCGGCAATGGATCCGGCTGGCGAAATGTGGTCGGTCGTCACCGAATCGCCAAGAAGCACGAGAACGCGCGCGCCTTCGACGTTGGCGCGCGGTGCGGGCTTCGGCGACAGACCTTCGAAAAACGTCGGACGACGAATGTACGTGCTGTCGGCGTCCCAGCCGAATCGATTGCCCTCGGGGACCGGGAGCGACTGCCACTGCTCGTCGCCTTTGAACACGTCGGCGTATTCCCGTTTGAACATTTCCGAACCGAGCGCCTGCGCCATCGTCTTGCTGACGGCCTCTGGCGACGGCCAGATGTCGCGAAGGAACACGTCGTTTCCGTCCTTGTCCTTGCCGAGCGAGTCCTTTTCCCAGTCCATGTCGATCCGACCGGCAAGGGCGTGGGCGACGACCAGCGGCGGGCTGGCGAGGTAGTTGGCTCGCACATCCGGGCTGATTCGCCCCTCGAAGTTTCGATTTCCGCTGAGCACGCTCACTGCCGCGAGGTTGCCATCCTTGATGGCTTGACTGATCGGCGGAGGCAGCGGACCACTGTTGCCGATGCAGGTCGTGCAACCGTAACCGACGATGTGAAACTTCAGCGCTTCGAGTTCCTCGAGCAGGCCGGACTTTTCGAGGTAGCGTGTCACGACCTTGGAGCCGGGAGCCAAGCTCGTTTTTACCCACGGTTTGCTCATGAGCCCCCGCTCGACAGCGGCTCGCGCCAAGAGCCCGGCAGCGACCATCACCGACGGGTTCGAGGTGTTGGTGCACGACGTAATGGCGGCAATCACGACCGAACCATGACCCACCTCGAACTCTTCACCGTCGAGCTCCGTGCGCACTGTCTTCGACTTGTTCTCGGCTCCTTGCTTCGTCGCCTGAAGAATCTCGTCGATCGTCTCGTTCCAAGACGACTTGATGTCGGACAAGAGCACCTTGTCGTGCGGTCGCTTGGGCCCAGCGAGAGTGGGTCGAACCGTCGACAGGTCGAGGGACAGCACGTCAGTGAACTTCGGCTCGGGCGAATCGGAACCGTGAAAGAATCCTTGAGCCTTCGCGTAAGCTTCGATTCGTGCAGCTTGTTCGTCGCTTCGACCGGTGAACTTCACGTAGCGAATCGTCTCGTCGTCGATGGGGCTGATGGCACAAGTCGAGCCGAACTCCGGGCTCATGTTGGCCAGAGTGGCGCGGTCAGCGAGCGACAGGTTCGAAATCCCTTCGCCGTAGAATTCCACGAACTTTCCGACCACCCCCTTGTCCCGAAGCATGCGGGTGATCGTCAGCACGAGATCGGTGGCCGTTGCTCCGTCCGGCAACTTGCCGTGCACCTTGAATCCGATGACCTGAGGCACGAGGAGGTTGATGGGCTGGCCAAGCATCGCCGCTTCGGCTTCGATGCCGCCCACCCCCCAGCCAAGCACGCCGATGCCGTTGATCTTCGTCGTGTGGCTGTCAGTACCGACGAGGGTGTCGGGGTACGCGACGCCGTCCTTCTCGAAGACGACTCGCGCCAGGTATTCGAGATTGACTTGGTGGATGATGCCCGTTTCCGGCGGGACGACCTGGAAGTTCTTGAACGCCCCCTGCCCCCACCGCAGAAGTGCATAGCGCTCGCCGTTGCGGCCGTAGTCTTTTTGACCGTTGAAACGCAGGGCGTCTGCGGTACCGAACGCGTCGACTTGGATCGAGTGGTCGATGACGAGCTCGGACGGAAATAGAGGATTAATCTTCGCCGCATCGCCGCCCATGTCCGCCATGGCGTCACGCATCGCTGCCAAATCGACGACCGCAGGCACGCCGGTGAAGTCCTGAAGCACCACGCGGGCGGGAGAGAAGGCGATTTCGGTCTCGGGTTCGGCCTGGGGGTCCCACTTCGCGAGGCCCTCGATGTCGGCCTTGGTGACGGCTTTCCCGTCCTCGTTCCGCAACAAATTCTCGAGCAGAACTTTCAAACAGAACGGCAGCCGCGAAACGTCGATACCCGAGCTCTCTTGGAACTTCGGGAGACTGTAGTACGCGAGCTTTTTCCCGTTCACGTCGAGGTCTACGCGGGTCGAAAAAGAGTCGAGTGAGTTCGCCATGAGTCCTTTATTTTCGAGGGCGATACGCCCAACGGGGGGAGAGCAGCCGGTTACCTCATCGACGCGGTCTCGGCAACGCAGCGAAGCGGGCCACCGGACCGGATCGGGTCACGTGATCGACTCTCTCGTGTGGCCGAGCACCGCTCGGCCGGCGGCGATACCTGCACGAGCGGCTTCGAGCACGGTGCGTGGCCGGCCGGCGACCACGTCACCGGCCACGAACAGCCGTTCAGCACCGCGCACGGCCCCATGATCCGCGGCGACACCCACTCGCTCGAGTGCACCGACGCCGCGACGCTCGAGGTCGAAACCATGCAGGGTGGAGGAAGCGTCGGCATCGCCGCCGTCAATCTCGAAACGAACCGGCGCCCCGAGCGAGAGGTGAAAGCTCGATCCGTCGCGAAAGGCCCGAGCGGGCTCGTCGAGCACGATGCCCCCGGCAGCCACGCCGCCGACCGCGAGAACCACGGCGTCGACCACGAGATCCGACGCGCCGGCCTTGCTGTTTTCGAGCTGGACCGTCCACATGTTGGCGGCTTTTTCGATCGCCGCGACCCGGGCGGGCATGACCCGCGTGCCGGCTTCGTCGAGTAGGCGATCTCGGGCGGCCTCGAACCTCGCGCCGGCGGGCCCCCCTGGCGCCGAGGTCGTTTCGCCGACCGGCATGTCGAGCAAGCCGCGCAGCTGCTCGGCGGCTTCAGTGCTCACCCCCAGCCACGGTCCGAGTAGCCACGCGTCGTGAGCGGTCGACGCCGTTCGAAGCCGCTCGGCCATCGTGGAGAGTCGGTCCTCGTCGTCGTGGAGCGCGGCGAAATCGTAGTCGCCGATGTCTCGCTCGTGCTCAGCGGCACACAGGTCGACCGACACCGGCACGAACGCGGTCCTCGTGGAGCGCGCCCAATCCGATTCTGCCAAGGCTCCAGCGAGCGACGGGCCATCCCATCCGGCCCGCGGCGTGTCGACGACGGCAACGTGGCGGCCGGCGAGCGGCTCGAGATTGAGTAGCGCCGTGTCGATCGCTCGTGTGGGTCGGGCGAGCCCCGCGCGAGTCGCCACCCGGCAACGACCAGAGCCGACGGTCCAGGCGTCGAGGGCCGTGGCGAACGCCATGACCTCGTGATCGAGCCGTTCTTCTCCGGTCGAACGTTCCCACGGGAGCCAGTCGAGCGCGCCCGAGTAGAGCGCCGTCGAACCGCTGCCGGAGCCGACCACCACGACCTCGCCCTCGCCGCGAGCCGCGTACCAAGCCGCCGCCGTCCCGGCGACGCCAGTGCCGACGACCGCGACTCTCACGGCTCCTCGAAGCGTCGATCGAGCCCGAGCTCGGAGCGGACCGAGGCGAGCGCAAACGCCTCCTGCCTCGCTTGATCGGCGCCGATGATGCTGAGGCGCCGGCGAGCCGCAGACTCGAGAAACTCGAGTGCCATGCGTTGCCCTTGTTGAGGCGAGCGCTCGGTCATGTCAGCCACTATCTGACCGCACCGCGCCGCGCACCGCATGCCGCCGCAGGCCCCGAGTCCCAGGCGGGTCCGACGCGAGACATCTTCGACGGTTTGCGCGAGCTCGTTCTCGACGACGTAACGAACCTCGGCTTCCAGCACTGGCTCGCATTCGCAAACCACGGCGCGCTCTCGCGGCGACCGATGGATGCGCTCTAGCACCCGCCGCGCACGGCTACCGTGTCGATACTCGAGCCGGGTAGCGGCGACGGCCTCGAGCCCCGCTTCCCCGGCGAGCGACAGCGGGTCGACCTCTTCGTCACCGCCCGGAAGCGACGAGGTGTGAGTGCGGCACGCCTCGCCGTTACCGAGCCGTCGGGCCACGACGTCGGCTGCCTCCTCACTGAAGATCCGGTAGCTCGCGAGCTTGCCGCCGATCATCGAATACAAGCCGTCGGCGCCGTGTTTCTCGTGGTCGAGCACTTCGTGCTCCCGGCTGAGGGCGTCCTCGTTGGGTCCCCACGCGTAGAGCGTCGGCCGCACGCCGGCCCAGGTCCCAATGGCCCGCGCCTGCTTGAGCGCCGGAAACACCCGCTCGACCGCTTGGATCAGGTACCTCGCTTCGTCGGCTGTCGCAACACAACGATCGAGATCGCCGTAGTAGTCGTCGTCGGTCGTGCCGATGACCGTCGTGTTCTGCCAAGGCATCACGAAGATCTGCCGGCCGTCGATGGTTCGCGCGACGATCGCGTAGTTGGTCAGTCGTCGGTCGTAGAAAATGTGAATGCCCTTACCGGGACGCAGACGCGCCGCTTTCGGCTCGAGTCCGCCCAGGGACGCGGTGATCGGCGCCCAAGCTCCGGTCGCGTTCACGACTATTTTGGCCGTCGTCGATCCCGTCTCGCCGGAGGTGCGATCGCGCCAGCGTACGCCCTTCACACTGCCGTCGTCCTTGCGCAGAATTTCGGTGACCGTACAGTGCACGCGAGCCTCTGCACCGTTTTCGATGGCGTCGACGAGGCTCCCGAGGCAGAGCCGCACGCCGTCGATGCCCCACTCGTCGAACGCAACGCCACCGACCACGCTGCCGACGAGTCCTGGCTCGAGCTCGTTGAGCTCCTCCGGCGTCAGACGAGTGTGCGGCTTTCCACGCTTGAGCGGTTGGTATTTGTCGTAGAGATCGAAGAACGCGTCGATCAGCGTCAGAGCGACCTTCGCACCCGTGCGCTGGGCGTGCACCGGCATCAAAAACGGAATGCGAAACAGCAGGTGCGGGGCGATCCGTTGGATGTGCCCCGAGTCGAGGCAAGAAGTGTAGGTGACGTTGGGGTCGTACACGAGGTACCGCGGCCCCCCGTGAATCATCCCACTCGAGTTTCCGCTCGCACCGAACGCGATGTCGTTGCGTTCGAAGAGCGCCACCTTGATGCCTCGGAGCGCGCAGTCCCGCGCCAGCCCCGTACCGTTGACCCCCCCGCCGATGATGACGACATCGACGTCGTGCCGTTCAGTAACAATCTCCGCAGACATCGAGGCCGAGAGCGGGAATAGCGGAAATACCCGACCGTAGCTACTCTCGGATAGCTCGGCTTTGGCGCTCGACGGCGGGGTGCTCGACGGGCTTTTTGCCCGAAACCCGGCCCGACTCGTAGGTTCCGCTCCGAGGTGAGCCACTTGGGACACCACATTCGAACCGCTGCCGCGGTGGCCTGCCTGAGCGCCCTCGCGCTCGCCGCTCCGGTCACGGCTGCTGCCGACATTCCCGGAGCAGGCGAGCTCGCCGCGAGTCGGGGTCGCCCCACGGTGGTTCTCGATCGGCTCGAGTTGCCCCCGGAAATCGCCGGCGAGAAGTCGCTTCGCAAGTTCCTTCGACGACGGCTGCTCCGGGAGGCTCGGCGCGCCGATTGGGGAGCGAGCCGAGGCAATCGGATCGAGTTTCGATTCAGCGTCGACAAGCTCGAGGTCACGACGGAAAAAGGCGTGATCCAAGTCACCTGCGCCGCTACGGGGCGGCTGCCCAAAGGCAAGACCGCCAAGAGCAAGCTCCGCTTTGGAGGCGACTCTCGGCATCGATTGAAGGTCGTCCGCCAAGTGCTCGAGATCGTCGCCCGCGGGGTGATCACACGACTCGCCGAGCTCGAACGGATCCGTCGGGGCAAGCTCGCCCCGAGCCGTGTGCGACGGCCCACGAGCTGATTCTGGAGCGACCTGGCCAGCAGCCGCCTGGTCTGCCAAAATCCCTCCCATGGAGTTGCCGCCCGAACCGATTCTTCGCTCGCTGGCCCAACGCTACGCTCGATTGCTCGTCAAGCTCGGGCCGGAGCTCGGCACCCCGAAGATGGTGGCGGCAAACGCGGAACATTTCCCCGACCCTTTCACCGACGACGAGAAGTCGGTGCGCCGCCTCGCTCGAAGGATGCAAAAGCATGCCGGAATGAGCGACATCCCCATCAAGGTCGAGGTGGTGTCGATGGAACCCGCCGACGCCGCGCAGATGGGCTCGTGTTCGAGCGGCGCATGCGCCCCCTCGGCCCCGGCCGACCAGGACTTCGCTCGACTCGCCGAGCGCGGCGACGACTGGATCATTCGCATTCCTGACTTCGAGCTGCAGCATCCCGTCGTCTTGACGTGCAATCTCGCTCGAGCGCTCGGTCACCTGTTCATCGTAGAATGCAGCGACGACGACGAGTTCTTGAGAGAGCTCGATGTCGAAGGGGAGCTCGCGGCGGTCGCGCTGGGTTTTGGTGCGCTCTTGCTGGCAGGTTCGTACATCTACTCGAAGAGCTGCGGTGGGCCGTCGGTAGGGAAGGTCACCAAGCTGGGCACCGCCGAGCTCGCGGTCGCCACCGCGCTGTTCGCTAGAGTCGGCGAGCACCCGATCAAGGCGGCCAGGCGCGAGCTCGAAGCGACCCAGGGCGAGCTGCTCGACGAAGCTTCCGAGTGGGCAAAGTCCAACGACGCGCTCTGCCGGTCGCTCCGCGACGATCCCGCGCGAGTCGTGCGCGGCGAGTTCAGCATCGAGGAGACTCGGCCCTGGCTCGTCCGTCTGTTTCGGCGAGACAAACCCAAAGGGTCGCGCGCCGGCCAACCATTGGATCTGTTGAGCGATCCTAGCGCCGACCTCGCCGACCTCGAAGCGATGGCGTCGACAATGCCCGATCGACGCAAGACCAAGTCGGACCCTGACCCACAGGCGGACGAGCTGAGCTCACTCGTGGCCGAGGCGCTGAGCGATTCGCGAGCCACGACCGATTGAGCCCAGAAGTGACGCCAGCGGCCCCACCCGCTCGAAACACCGCGGGGGCTTCGAGCGCCGCTCGACGCAGAAACCTGATATCGTCCGCGCCGTAGCTCATGGCCGTTGCGCAGGGTCAGTGCCCGAACTGTGGTGCGTCGATCGAGTTCGGCCTCGGCTCGTCGCTCGCGAAGGTCTGCGAGTTTTGCAGAGCCACGGTCGTGCGAAGCGATCGCGGCCTGGAGAATCTCGGAGTCGCAGCCGACCTCGCCAATACGCCGACGCTGATTTCGATCGGCGACCAGGGCTCGCTCAGCGGCCGCGCGTTCGAGGTCATGGGCCGGATCCAGCTCGACCACGGCAAGGGACCCTGGGACGAATTCTACGTATCTTTCGACCACGGCAACGACTGGGGTTGGCTCGCCTACGCCCAAGGCCACTGGTACGTGACGAGCCAGGTCGCCGGCGAAATCATTCCTCCCTTCGCGTCCTTGACGCTCGAGATGGACGTGCCGCTCGGACCCGCGGGCAACTTCCGCGTGGCGGAGCTCAAGACCGCGACCGTCGTGTCGACCGAAGGCGAGCTGCCGACAGCATACCCGTCGGGGTACGTGCGGCACTACGCCGACTGCTACGGGCAGAACAGCGCCTTCGCGACGCTGGACTACGGCGACAACACCGGTCGGTACGACGTCTTCGTCGGGTGGGTCTTCTCCGAGACGCAGATGCAAGTAACCCTCGAGGGTCAGCGCACGGTCGACAAGATCAAGACCGACATGATCAAGTGCCCCGAGTGCGGGGGCGACGTGCCCAAGCTGAGCGGGGACCGGGCGAAGCGACTTGGTTGCCCCTACTGCGGCACCGTCAGCGACATCGCCACCCAGCAGATCGTCGCCCAGCAGGAAGCGGCGATGAGCCAACCGGACATCCCGATTGGCACGACCGGCAATCTGGGTGGCCGCGACTACATCTGCATCGCCTACGTGCGGCGCGGCACGGATTTCGACGGTGACCCGTACTCTTGGGAGGAGTACCTGCTCTGGAACCAGGAACTCGGCTATCGCTGGCTCGTCAAGGATCCCGAGAGCGGGTGGTTGTGGGTCGACCCCGTGGCGAACGCCGACCTCGACTTGACCCAAATGCCGAACGCCGTCGGTTGGAACGGCCGCTCGTTCACCGTACGAAACCACGGATCCGCCGAGGTGCAGTACGTGCTCGGCGAGATGTATTGGCAGTGCGAGATCGGCGAGACCACGCGAACCAGCGACTTCATCAACGGACGTGATGTCGTCTCGCGCGAAGAAGGACCGGGGGAGTCGCGTTGGAGCTATTCGGCTCCGATTGCATGGGCGGTCATCGCCGCGGCGTTCAATCTGCCGGTGGACGGCCCTGGCGGACGTTTCGCGGCGGCCGGGGGCGGCACGATTGCTGCCGGCGGCGGCAAGTCGGGCTGCGCGTCCTCTACCGTGCTCTTGATCGTGCTCGTGCTCGTCGTTCTGATGTGCATGCTCGTCGCCTGCGGCACCTGTGGCAGCGCGG
>JAJDAH010000158.1 GCA_029261965.1 Polyangiaceae bacterium | reverse complement strand
TCCGAGTGCTCAGGCGGGGACGCTGGGCGAAGCGTCGCCTGCGGCGCCAGGGAAAGACGCGGCGGCGCCCTCGAAGCGGCATCCGGCGCGCTTGCCGGACCTCGTGGCCACGGTCCTTCTGTTGGCTTTGGCCCTGTCGCCGCTTTTTTCCAAGCGCCCGCTTCGATGGATCGGCCGCACCATGTCCGCTTTCGAGCGGCTCGGCAACGACGTGTACGTCGTTCAGGGTGGTGCTTTTTTGGCGGCGCTCGCCGCCGTCGCCACGATCGCGCTCTGGCAGCGGAAGCCGCGCCTGTTCGGTCCCGACTTCATGGGCGAGCGATGGCTATTTTGGGCACCCGCCGGGTTTTGCCTCGTCGTCGGGTGGTTCGTGTCACTCGCGTGGGTGCTCGAACCCGCGCTCGGGGTCGCCGAAGAGCTCAACGTATTCGAGCAAGCGCCAGTCCATTTGGCCGCGCTCGAAAAAGCGGGGGTGGTGTGGGGCGTCGCTTGCGGGTGCGCGGCGGCGTTGCTGTCGGTGTCGGCGCTGATCCACGGGCTCCGAGCCAGAAAACACGCCGAGGAGCTCGTCGTCGAGCACCGCCGGACGTGGATCCTCTTGTCGGGGTTTGCGCTCGTCTTGGTGTCGTGGATTTTGGTCACCACCGTTCGATTCGGGTTGTCGAAGTCACAGGTCGAGACGACGTTCGTGGTGCTCAGCGCTGTTGGGCTCGGGCTTCTCGCCATTCACTATGGCGCTGCGGCGGCGACGGCCGCGAGAGCTGGCCCCGACGAGATCCGCCTGCGCGTCGTCGCCGATCAGGTCGCCGCCGGCGATGCGGCGATGTTCTCGGTGATTCTGCTCGCCATGTCCCGCGCGTTCGCCTCGACGACGTACCCGAGCTCGGGGCAAGCCGGCGATACCGATCTGCGGCTCGGCTACTTCATCGCGGGTTTCGTCTTCGTGTTGCCGGTCGTCGTCGCCGCCGCTCTCGGCGCGACGCGCGCGCACCTTTCTTGGCGCGCGGCCCGAAGCTCGCTCGTCGGCATCGCCATCGTCGGCGTGCCACTCGTGGTGATCGCGGTTCAGCTCGCGTTCGCGCGCGGGCGGTGGGCCGAGGTGGCCGACAGCTTCATCGCGCCGGGTCGTTGGTACTGACGGGGGCGGTGGATCGTACCGCCGTCGGGCATCTTTTTTTCAGTCAGGCGACGCGCACTTCGAGCACGAGCCCACGGTGGTCCGCCGTGAACTGGGCTCGGTGCAGTAGCGGCGCGAGCAACGACGTGCGCGCTGGCTGCCCGTCGATTCGTTCGACCCGCATGAGCTTGCCGCGGTTGCGCCGAGCGATGGGTTCGAGCGCTCGGAGCGCGAGCAAGAGCACTTCTTCGTCTTTCGCCGCCGCGAACGTGACGATGCCGCGGCCACCTTTCTCCAGGTACAGGACGAGCTCACCATCGACGAGGACGACCGACGTGCCTGCGGCGCGCCGGGGTGCGGGCGCCGAAGCCGGCCGCTCCGGCCACGGAAGAAGCCAGCCGTAGGCGTTCGCGGGATCGGTCGCGCACAGGAGGATCGCACGACGTTCTTCGTCGGCGCCGATCCGCGGCGGATCTCGAAGCGCGCGCAGTCGGTCGACCGCTCCGGCGAAGGCGAACTGCGCGCCGCCCAGCCCTTCGATGAAGTAGCCCCGTCGCACTTTGCCGGCTTCCTCCATCGCGCGGAGCACGCGGTACTGGGCGGTGAAGCCACCGGGCAAGTGCTCGAGAGCTGCGACTTCGCGCGTGACGATGCCGTGGCGCTCGAGCAGCATCACGGCGAGCGCGTGCGCACGCTCGGTGGCCGCCGCGTCCGTGGCGGTTTCGGGACCGCCGAGCAGCTCCGAGACCAGCGACCATCGGCCGGCGAGGCGCGCGTCGGCGTTTTGTCGCGCTCGGTGCGGCCGTGGACGCGGTCGGCCCGTGCGCTCGGCCGTCGCGCGGAGCGGCTGGAACGTGTCGTTCGTGACGAGCCCGTGCCAGACCAAGTCCCAGAGAGCTTCCCGCAGCTCTTCTTCTTTGACCGGACCGAAGGACGATTGCAGCTCGCGAGCGAAACACGCTCCCCGCGTCCCGAGGTAGTCGAGGATTTTTTGGTGAAGATCGCCGAGATCCTCGGGGCGCTCGGCGAGGCCCTGGAGCCCGGCGATGCGGTCGCGTCGATAGAGCGCGACTCTGCCGTCGCCGGTGCCGAGCGAACCCCGGCCGATCCAGACCAGCCAGCCCATGGCGCCGAGCTCGTCGAGCATGCGCGGGCTGAAGTCCGGCACCCGCGCCGGCAGGATTGTCGTTTCGAGCTCGGAGTAGGGAACGGGCAGACCCTCGAGCTGCACGAGCACCTCTTCCAGCCGGCTCATTCCCCGCGGACGGCCGCCGATGCCGTGCCAGGCGGGGAGGAAACGCGCCAGCGTGCTGGGCTCGACCGGTTCGACCTCGTCGCGCAATCGAGCGAGGGTGCGTCGTTTGATGCGCCGAAGTACGTCTCGGTCGCACCACTCGAGCTCGTGGCCGCCAGGGCGGAGGTTGCCGCGCACGACCTGGTCGCGAGCTTCGAGTGCCGCGAGCGTGTTCTCGACCACGTCCCGGGAGATGCCGAACCTTTCGGCGGGTTCGGCGACGACGAAAGGCGAGTGAGTCCGGGCGTAGCGCGCGATGAGCTCGGTCGTGGGCGCCGCCGCGGGCTCGAGAAACGCGGCCGCCAAACCCTGAGGCGGTTGGCAACCGAGCGCGTCGCGATAGACCGCGACGTCTTCTGCGGCGATGAAGCGCGCCACGCCCGCCACCTTGACCTCGACGACTCGGCGCTCGGCACGGAGCCGTTCGAGCCATTGCTCGCTCGGACCATCAGCACGCTCGGCGACTTCGGCGGCGTCCAGGTCGCCGAGAGATCTCAGCATGTCGTGCAGGCTGTCGGCGTTCGCGGCGCGCCGGTCGTCCGCGCGTCGTTGCAGCTCCTGCTCGACCAGCTCCAGCACCTCGGGATCGAGCAGCTCTCGGAGCTCGGTGGCGCCCAAGAGCTCGGCCAACAGTCGCCGGTCGAGCGACAGGGCTTGGGCGCGCCGCTCGGCGAGAGGCGAGTCCCCGGCGTACAGGTACGTGGCGACGTAGGCGAACACGAGCGAGGTCGCAAAGGGGGAGGGGGCCGGCGTCTCGACGAGCTCGATGCGGATCTCTCGCCGTTCGATCAGTTGCAAGATCTCTTCGAACCCGGCGACATCGAACACATCTTGGAGGCACGACCGATACGTCTCCATGACGACGGGAAAACTCGGGTACTCGCGGGCGACGGCGAGCAGTTGTTGGGATTTGAGCCGCTGGGCCCAGAGTGGTGTCCGCTGATCGGGTCGTCGCCGCGGTAGCAAGAGCGAGCGCGCGGCGTTTTCGCGAAACTGGCTGGCGAACAGCGCCGAGCCGCCGAGCTCGCCCACCAAGAGATCGTTCACTTCGTCCGCTGACGGCACGAGCTCGTTCAGATCGCCGATTTCGTCGTCGTCGACGTAACGAAGCACGATCCCGTCGTCGCTCCAGAGGGTCTGGATCTCGAAGCCCGCGCGGCTCGATAGTTTCGCCGCCAACGCCATCGCCCACGGCGCGTGGATGCGCGCCCCGAACGGGGAAAGAATGCAGATCCGCCAGTCGCCGAGTTCGTCTCGAAACCGTTCGATGGTGATGCTGCGATCGGTCGGCAGCGTTCCGGTGACGCGCTTTTGCTCCTCGACATAGGCGACGAGGTTTCCCGCGGCGAGCTCGTCGAGGTCATAGTCGTCGCGGAGAAGCTTTTTCGCTGTGGCGGCGGAGAGAGCGCCAAGCTCGCCCACGAGCGCTCCGACCGCGCGCCCGAGCTCGAGCGGCCGGCCCGGACCGTCGCCGTGCCAAAACGGGAGCTTGCCGGTTTCTCCCGGGGCGGGACTCACGACGACTCGGTCGCGGGTGATCTCCTCGACCCGCCAGGTCGACGTGCCCAGGGTGAACGTCTGCCCGGGCACGGTCTCGTGCACCATCTCTTCGTCGAGTTCGCCGAGCCGTGGTCCTTCTGGACCGAGGTGAACGGCGTAGGTTCCGCGATCGGGGATAGTGCCGCCGCTCATCGCCGCGATCATGCGCGAGCCCGGTCGCGCGGTGAGCACGTCGCTTGCGCGGTCCCAATTGAGTCTCGGCCGTAGGTCCGCGAACGCGTTCGACGGGTAGCGCCCCGACAGCATGTCGAGCACGCCGAGGAACGCCGAGTCCGGCAGGTTCCGATAGCTCGCCGCGCGTCGGAACATCGTCGCTACTTTTTCGACTTCGATGGGTTTCTCGATGCAGGTCGCGACGACTTGTTGCGCCAGGACGTCGAGCGGGTTCTGCGGCACCGTCAACGGTTCGAGCTCCGCCGCCCGCATCTTCCGCACGACGACCGCGCTCTCGAGCAGATCCCCGCGGTGCTTGGGGAAGATCCGCGCTTTGCTGAGCTGCCCGACGTGGTGTCCCGCCCGCCCGACGCGCTGAAGCCCACGCGCGACCGATCCCGGCGACTCGACGAGCACGACGAGATCCACCGCGCCCATGTCGATGCCGAGCTCTAGCGAGCTCGTCGCCACGATGCCGCGGATGTTTCCCGCTTTGAGCTGCTCTTCGATCTCGCGACGTTGCCCGTGGGCGAGGCTGCCGTGATGCGAGCGCACGAGCGGCTCTCCCGCGAGTTCGTTCAGGGAGTGCGTGAGCCGCTCACAGAGGCCACGGCTGTTGACGAAGACGATCGTGCTCTGGTGGGTCCGGATGAGCTCGAGCAGCTCGGGATGAATCGCTGGCCAGATGCTGTGGGTGCGCTCGGCTTTCGACGCGGGCCCCGGGCTGAGCGAGCTTTCGGCCTCTTCCACGATGGTGTTGCCGCCGGGCTTGCTCATGTCCTCCACCGGCACGCAGACCTCGACGTCGATCTTCGGCGACGCCGAAGCGTCGACGATCGAGACGGGCCGATCGCCCCCGAGAAACTGCGCGATCACTTCGAGTGGCCGCGCGGTGGCCGACAAGCCAATTCGTTGCGGATCTTTCTGGCAGAGAATGCTCAAGCGTTCGAGGGATAGGGCGAGGTGAGCGCCGCGTTTGGTCGGTGCCAGCGCGTGCACCTCGTCGATGATGACCGTGTGCACGTCGCGGAGCGTTTCCCGATGGGCCGAGCCCAGCATCAAGTAGAGCGATTCGGGCGTCGTGACGAGGATGTCCGAGGGCTCGCGAAGCATGTGGCGGCGCTCTTTTGCCGTCGTGTCTCCCGTGCGGATCGCCGCCGTCGGTATCCGGACCTGACCTCGCCCAGTGAGCTCGAGCCCTGCGAGCGGAGCACGCAGGTTGCGCTCGATGTCGTAGGCGAGTGCCTTGAGCGGCGAGACATAAACGACGCGCGTCCCTCGCGGCGCTTCTTTCGACGGGGCCGGCTCTCGGCTGAGCTGGTCGATGCACCACAAGAACGCCGCTAGCGTCTTGCCGCTTCCCGTCGGAGCAATCAAAAGCGAGTGCTCTCCGGCGGCGATCTTCGGCCAGCCGCGCTTCTGTACCTCTGTCGCCGAATCGAAGGTGCCTTCGAACCATGCTCGCGTCGCCGAGCCGAACTGCTCCACGGGGCGAAGCTTGGTGCGTGGGTCGGGCGGCCACAAGGCTCGCCGCAATGGCTCTGCCCAGCGCTCTGTCAGGAGAATGTCAGTGGCTCGGGGAGCGCAGGTCTTCGGTCGGGCGGATCAGACCTTGGCGCTCGGGCGCGCGGATACCGCGTCGTACCAACGACGGAGGTTGGCGTGATCCTCGGGGGCCTCGATTCCGGCGGATTTTCCGAAGTCGACGGCGACCAGCGCGGTGATGTCGGCTATCGAATAGCGTTCGCCTGCGATGAATTCGCGATCGGCGAGCTGTTTGTCGAGAGCCTTGAGCCGTTTCTGCCCGCGAGTCTTGTTGACCTCGCCCCATTCGGGGATTTGCTGCTCGAGTGCCGCCATGAAGCTCATCGTGTGGCGGAAGCAATTGGCGACCGTCAAAAAGAGCTCGAGCTCCATTCGTCGGTCCCACATTTCCACGAGCGCGCGGTCGACCGCGCCGACGCCCATGAGCGGCGGCTCCGGTTTGATAGCCTCGAAATAGGTGCAGATCGCACGGCTCTCGGCGATGTGTGTTCCGTCGTCGAGCTCGAGCACCGGAAGGCGCATCGAAGCGTTTCTTGTCCGGAACTCGGGAGTCTTGTGCTCGCCGTTCATGATGGCGACCGGCACCAGCTCGACGTCGTCTATCCCTTTTTCGGCGAGGAAAATCCGAACGCGGCGTGGGTTCGGAGCGTAGCTGTCTTCGTAGATTTTCATTGGCCGCTCCTTCGAGGAGCGGTCACGCTAGCTCAGCGCCGAGCACGGCGAAAGCGGGTGAGGGGGAGCGGTGCTACCTTGGCGCCATGCGAGTCGCGCGCGCATGGCTCGGCTGTCAGCTCACGGCGATCGGCGCGTTCGGGCTCGTGGGCTGCAGCGACGAGGCTTTCGTCACGGAGCCGCCAGGCGGAGAGCCATGGACGCATGGCTCTCCTCTCGACTGCACGGCGAATTTCGGGAGCGGCGCAGCCGCCGAGCTCTACGATCTCGTCGGGCTCAGAGCGGGCAGCGGCATCGACGAGTCGTCGTACGCTTCGTTTGCGCCGCGGATCGAGATGGACCCGGCGCGTCTCGCGCGGCACCACGAGCTCCAAGCGCACCCGCTCGCGCTTTCTTGTGAAGCCGGCAACGTCGCGCTTCGCGCCGACCGCGCAGCGCAGAGCCGAGGTCCGCGCGAGGCCCTCGTAGCCAACGCCGCCGCCGAGCTCGGTCTCTTGCTCGACGTCGGCCCGCCCGCTTCTCCGTCCTCTTCAACGCCTTCTGCTTCTTCTTCGGTCGCGCGGCTGGTCGACGTGCTCGTTTCGCTCGGAGCCGAGTTGACCGAGCGAGACCGCGAGCGATTGAGCCAGATCCCCGAGCCGCTCGCTCGCGCGCTCGAGACGACGCTCGATGGGGCACGGGAAGCCGCCGGGCTTCGTGAGAGCGCGCTTCGTGCGTTCGGAGATCCCGAGCGCTACTTCGACGGGGGACCTGCGGCGTGGCTCGTCTGGCCCGGCGACGTCGCGGTCGACCCGGGAGCGGAGGTCCGGTGGCACGAGCGGTCGGATGCTGCGCGTATTCTCTACCAAGGCGCAGCGCGCCTCGCTCGAGCCGTCGATGACGCCGGGTACGAAGAGCTCGGGGAAACCGGCGGTCGATTGCCTGCGGAGTTCGAGTGCGTCGTGAGCACACGCCTCGGCAAGGTGGTGCTGCGCGGCGATGAATCGCACGTATACGACGCCGAGGAAGATCCTCGGCTCGCCGGCCCGCTCTTGCTCGTCGTCGACACCGGCGGCGATGACGACTACCGAATTCCGGCGGGCGCCACGAGCTCACCCGATCACGCCGTGGCCGTGCATGTCGACCTCGGGGGAGACGACCGGTACGGATATCGCGAGGCGAGTGTTGGCGACCGGGTGGCGGCGGCGGACGCCGATGGCCGTTACCACGGCGAGGGCGCCGGGCCGCTCAGTTTGAGCACGGTCGGTCGTCAGGGCTCGGGTCGCCTGGGGTACGGCTACTTGATCGATCTGGGCGGTGGCGACGACGAGTATCACTCGCTTCGCATGAGCCAAGGGTTCGCGGCGCTCGGCGTGGGGCTCTTGTGGGACGACGACGGCGACGACCGCTACGAATCGGAAACCGCCTCGCAAGGTGCGTCGCTCGTCGGGTTGGGCATTCTGTTCGATGGTGGCGGCTCGGACTCGTATCGAGCGTTCATGATGGCGCAGGGGTTTGGCGGCGTGTCCTCGTATGGACTTTTGTACGACGCGGCCGGCGCCGACTCGTACGAGCTCGTCGTCGACGAGCCCGTGATGCTCGGATCGCATCAGACCGAAGGTGAATCGAACGTTTCGCTCGGTCAAGGCGTCGGCATGGGGTGGCGCGACGACGACGGCGAGCGTCACCTGTCCGGCGGCATCGGCATCTTGCGCGACCTCGGCGGTGACGACGCATTCGTCGGGGGAACCTTCGCGCAAGGTGCGGGCTATTGGATGGGTTTCGGCATCCTCGCGGACGGCGCGGGGAACGACGCGTACGACTCGGTCTTCTACGGAAACGGCGCCGCGGCCCACTTTGCCCTCGCCGCGTTTCTCGACACGGACGGCGATGACACCTATGGGGCCGCCGGCATCGGTGAGCAGTCGATTTACGGCCTCGGGCACGACTACGCGGTCGGCGTGTTCGTCGACGACGCCGGCGACGACCGGTACCGCGCACCCATCTGGAGCCTCGGGGCGTCGACCTGCCGTTCGTTCGGCTTGTTCGTCGACAACGGCGGTCGGGACGAATACACCTCGCCCGCCGAGACCTCGCTAGGTGCTGCCGGCGACACCTGCGACGACGCCGTCGCGCGGAGCGTCGGGCTGTTTCTCGACGCCGGGGGCGACGACACCTACGCCGCGCGTGGCGAAAACGGCCAGTGGTGGGTTCAAGCGGTGGTCCCGGGGCGATCGTGGCACGGCGCGGGCATCGACGGCGTGGGCGGCTCGACGGTGCGAGCCGGTGAAGGGCTTGCGCCTGGCCAACGCGCGATGGCGGCCGGCATCCTGCGACCTTGAGAAGCGGCGCGCTTGGCCGTATCCTTCGAGCTCGACTGAAGGAGTCAGGCGTGGGCAAAAAAAAGAAGACACAGCCGTCGTCGAGTCCCGAGCTCACCGAGACACCGAAGTCTCCGGCGCTCGTGAGCCGCCGCGCACTCATCGCGCTGCCGATTGCCATTGGCATCGCGGCGTGTAGCGACGACGACTCGGACGCTCCGCAGCCCGCGCCGACCTCG
>JAJDAH010000157.1 GCA_029261965.1 Polyangiaceae bacterium | reverse complement strand
CTCGAGCTCGGCCGAACGCTGGCGCGAAAACGCCTCGAGATCGGTGAAGGCATCGAGAAGCTCCGCGCAAAGCGGGGACCGCTCGAAGTCCAGCATCAAGCCGTCGCGAAAGCTCGGAACGCGTTGCTCGCGCAGCAGGACCGCGCCCTGGCGTTCGATCGGGCGTTCTCGTCGAGCACGGGGGCGGCGCACACCGCCATCTACGGTTCCGGACTCGGGCCGAGCGATCCCGGTGCGCTCGCGTCGGGTTTTGCCTCGATGATGGGACGGCTGCCGTTCCCCATCGCCGGTCGGGCCGAAATTCGGTCGGCACGACGACTCGATGGTCCGGGCCTCGAGATGATGGCCCCGTTCGGTGCGCCCGTTCGGGCGGTTTATGCCGGTCGGGTCGCCTTCGCGGACAACTACGCGGAGTACGGGAAAACCGTCATCGTCGACCACGGTGCGAGCCACTACACCGTGAGCGCCAATCTTTCCGAGGTGGCCGTGCAAGCCGGGGACGACGTCACGGTCGGTACGCGACTGGGCGCGGTGGGAGACATGGGCAAAGGCTCGATGCTCTATTTCGAGATTCGGGTCGGAACCGACGGCGTCGACCCGGCCGAGTGGTTCGGCATTTAGCCCGCCCATTTTTTCCAAGCGCCTCGACGTCTGCGCGCTATAGGCTTGGACACTCGTCGAGTGTCTGCCTCCTCCAAAGTCTTGCTCGCCCTGTCGGTGGGTGCTTGCGCGTTTCTGAATGCGGCGTTCGCTCTGGCTCAAGGCGGCGCTCCCGTGCCGACCCAGCCGTCGACGACGGGGGACCGGGGTCCAGCGGTCGGCACGCCTGCGGCTCCGACGTCGACGACCACCCGCGGGCCCACCTATGGGGCTGGCTCGCCGCAATCCCCCTACGGCTACGGGGTGCCGTACCAGCCATCCCAGGGCCACCAGCAGCCCGCCACGCCGGTGCACTACATTCCGTTTTACCCCGACACCCTGCCGTACCGAGACGGGCAGACGATTCCGCCGGGCTACGTCGTCCAGACGACCGCGAACTCGGGATTGAGAACCGGAGGCATCGTCACCCTGCTTCTCGCCTATGGCCTCGCACTCGGGGGCGGAGCGGCGTCGGGGTTCGACCGAGGGAGCAAGTGGTTGGCGGCGCCGTTGGTCGGCCCCTGGGGCGCCATCGCCGCGCGTGATTTCCCCTGCGAGACCGCCGAGACTGCGCTCGACGACCGAAAATGCATCAACCAAGCGCTCGACGACGCGGCGGTCGTCAGCGTTTTTGTCTTCAACGGGATCGTTCAGGCTGCGGGTTTGACCATGACCATCGTCGGAGCCGCGACGAAGTCGAGTCAGCTCGTGCGAAAGGATCGCATCGTCCTGCGGCCTAGCCTCGACCCACGCATGGCTGGGCTCCGCGTCGACGGCTCGTTCTGAGCTCGCGGTTCTCTTCCGCGTCCCCGGGTCTCCTCAGGGCTCGAGTTCTTTGACCATGTCCGCGGCTACGCCGCGGTCGATGTCGAGGCCTTCGGCGATCTCCAAGATGACCTCGCGCTCGCTCGTTCGGATGATTCCGTCGGCGGCGGTCATTTGGATGGCGAGGCTCAGCGCGACCGTGCGCGCCCGTGGCTCCGGCAGTCGCCCCTTGATGCTGGCCACTCGTTCGTTCGAGCTGGACCCTTCGAGAGCCTTCTCGAACTTGGCTACCATCTGAGACAAGATCTCGGTCGAGACCTTGCCGTCGGTGAGGGTCTGCACGCTGTTCTTGAACTGTTCCTGCTCTTCATCGCCGAATTCGCCGTCGGCAAAAGCCGCGAGAAACATCGTCTCGACCAGAGCTTCCATTTTCGGGTCGTCGAAGTCGTCCAGGCTGTGTTTGCTCATCGGTGCCTCGCGTAGCGCGACGGGCGGCATTTTTGAAGCTGCCGGCCTCATTTTTCACGCAACCGGCTCGGCGGTGTGACCGAAAGGGGGTCGTCAGACAACAAAACACGGAGGTTCAAGCCCATGTCGACCCGAATCCAGTCCGGTGGCCCGTCCACCGGAGTCGTCTCCACCCCCACCGCTTCGCGGGTGACCCCCGCTCCCGCCCGGCCGTTTCGGCAGGTTGTCGGGGCTGGCCAAAGTGCCGTGGTCAACGGTGCCGAAGCCGCGGTTCGTCGCTTGCCCGGCGGGCCCGTGTTGGCTGCGGCTTTCCGCTCCCCTGGCGGCGCCACGGCGTCGAATCCCGGCGCGAGCGCCGAGGGCTCTTCTGGCACGGCGGGCCCGGCCGGCGGCTCCACCATCGAGGATGCGCTGGCACAAAACGCCGATAAGAACCTGTACTATCTTCAGCTGCAGGAGCGCATCAGCGCCGAGAACCGGTCGTTCACGGCGCTGTCGAACGTGCTCAAAGCACGTCATGACACCGTCAAGAGCGCCATCAACAACATTCGATCGTAGAACCTGAGCCATGGGAGTCGACTCAATCGGAAAAGGGGGAGGTCTTCCGCCAGGCGGCGCGCCCCCGGGCGCGAGCTCCGGCGGGGCCGCGGGCGAGTTCCGCGTCGATTCCGGGAGTGCGGCGAGCGCTCCAGTGGGCCCGAACGCACCCTCCGCCGCCCTCGAGAAGCTCCAGAGCGGAGAGGTCGACCTCGACCAGTACCTCGATGCTCGAGTCGACGATGCCGTTCGTCACCTCGAAGGCAAGCTCTCGGCGCCGGAGCTCGATTTCGTTCGGGGCGAGCTCCGGCAGCAGCTCGCCGAGGATCCGGTTCTCGTCGAGCTCGTTCGTCGCGCGACCGGCACCGTACCCACCGACAACCAAAAAGGTTAATAGCCGGCAGCGATGGCGCGGTTTCGGCGACGTCGTTCGACTCGCCTCGTTCCCCTCACCGTCATCGCCAGTGGGGGGGCTCGGCGGGAAGAACACGGTGGCAAGGCTTTCGGGCTCGCCCAGGCGCTACAGCTTGGTCTCCCGGTCCCGGAGACTTGGGTGATTCCGGCGACCGCGTTTCGTGAGGCGGTACGAAGCGATCTGCCGCCGGGCCACACGCCGGCCGAGCTCATTCGATTCGCCGACCGGCCGGCGGCGCTAGAACGAGCGGCCGCTGCCCGCGACGAAATTCTGAAGCTCGAGCTTCCGACCGACGTGCTCTCGGATCTCGCCGAGCTCGCGGACGAGGTCGAAGGCAACTCGCCGTGGGGTCTCGCCGTTCGATCGAGCGCGACTTGCGAGGACGCGGGGCTGACGAGCATGGCCGGTATCGCCGAGACGGTCCTCGGGGCTCGCACCGCCGAAGAGCTCGCCGATGCGGTCCGACGAGTCTGGGCGTCCGGCGTGAGTGGAGACGCGCTCGCCTATTTGCGCGCCCACAAGGTCAAGGACGTCGCGGTAGCCGTCGTAATCCAGCGCGTCGTCGCCGCCAAAGCCGCCGGGGTCATGTTCACTCGCGATCCTCAAAAGTCCCCGAGCGCCACCGGGGCGCCGTTGAGGGTAGAGGTCGACAAACTCGATGAGCGTCGTGTGCGCGTGGTGAGCGCCACCTTCGGCTTGGGCGCGCCGCTGGTCGACGGCACGTCTCACCCGGACACTCTTCGCTTCGACGAAAACGGTGAGGTCATCGAGTACCTGACGGCGAACAAGGCGGAGAAGCTCGTCGTGGGGGACGACGGCATTTCTTGCGAGCCGGTGCCCGAGAATCTTCGAGAGCATCCTGCGCTCGGTCCCGCGGCGATCGCGGAGCTCGCCGAGATCGCCCGTGTGCTCGATGCCGATGGCGGCGGCGCCTACGACGTCGAGTTCGCCGTGGGTCGGCGCGGTGGTGTGCGTGTGCTTCAGCTGCGGCCGGTTACCGGACTCGGTTATCCGGACGGCGGTGACGCGTCCACGGTTTGGTCCCGGGCCGTGCTCGGTGAATCGCTCGAGGGCGTGCCCACTCCGCTCACCTGGTCGGTGCTCGCTCCTCTGGCCGAGAAAAATTTTCGAAGCGCGTTTTATGCCTTCGGAAGTCGTGTGCCCAAGGGGGCGCGGTTCGTCGGCCGAGTGCATGGACGGTTCTACTTCAACATGTCCGCGTTCATGCAGGGCGCCGCGCAAGTGCCCGGCGTCGAGCCGCGCACGTTGCTCGAGCTGGCGGCCGGCGAAGGTCGGACCGTGCTCGAGCGTCAGATCGAGCAGAGCAAGAGCAAACGATCGTTGGCGCGCCTCCCGTTCACCGTCGCGAGGCTCTTCACCGAGCAGGCGCGGCTCGGGGACGAGTTGGCCCGCTTCGAGCGTTCCGGCGAAAAGTTCGCTCGTTGGCTCGCCGAGATGGACTTGGGGATTTTGCCCGACGATGCGCTGACGACCACGTTGCGGGAGGTCCGCGGCTTCGTGGAGCAGACCGGGCGCCTCTCGCTCCGCTGTTCGGCCGCGGCGTTGGCGGCGCACCTCGGTCTCAAGACCGTGCTGGCGCGATCGACTCCGGTGACGGCGGAACACGTGGCGCAAGCGATGACCGCGGGGGTGGGGGATCTCGAGACGGCCACGGCGGGCGTGGCGCTCGCTCACGTGGTGGCGATCGCGCACAAGGATGCCGAGGCGCGCGCGGCGCTGCTCGCTCGGGTCAAGCTGCTCGACGGCAACGCGCCGTTTGGCGAGCCCGCGCTGTTCGGCGAGACCGCGCCGCTCGACCAGGCAGCGCTGCCGGATCAGCTGCCGGACGGTCCCGCCAAACGCGCGATCTTGCAGTTTCTCGAAGCCTACGGCGATCGAGGCATCAACGAGAGTGAGCTCATCACGCCGCGCTGGCGCGAGGATCCTTCGACGCTGCTCTCCATCGTGGCCGCCGGTCTTCGCGGCGAGCCGGTCGATCCCGACCGTGCGCTCTCGATGGCTCGCGCGCTCGCCGAGGGCCGCGCTCACCAAGTCGAAGAGCGCCTGCCGTACATCGAGCGGGCGCTCGTGCGCGCTCTAGTCGCCCGGTACCGTCGATTCACTCGCTTGCGCGCGAGGATGCGGGTCTGGCTCATGCGCACGTTGGGCATGCTCCGGACCGTGGCTCTCGACGTGGACCGAAGGCTTCGGCGCATCGACGACGCACTCCGCCCAGGCGCCGCGTTTTTTCTCACCTTCGACGAGATGGTCGACGCGATCTCTCGCAGCCGATCGGATCTCGCGCCGCTGGTTCGGCTGAGGGCGGCTGGGTGGCAGCGGGATTCGTCTCGACCCGACCCGCCGGGATCGTTCGTCGGTGCGCCGCCGTCGGTGGCGTTTGCTCCGTCTGGCGGCGCGGTCCTCCACGGCTTGCCCGGCAGCGGCGGGGTCGTGACGGGTCGCGCCAGGGTGCTCGGGTCGGGGCTCGGGCGGGCGGCGACGCTCGAGCCGGGGGAGGTGCTGGTCACTCGCACGATCGACGTCGGCGCCTCGCCGCTTTTTCTCGTGGCTGCGGGTGTGGTGACCGAGCTCGGTAGCCCACTGTCCCACGCGGCGATCGTCGCCCGCGAGCTCGGTGTTCCGGCGGTGGTGGCCGCGGCGGGAGTCACTCGGTTGGTGCGCGACGGGGAGCGACTGCGGGTCGACGGTGATCGCGGCATCGTGGAGCGACTCGACGCGTGAGCCCGAGCTCGCGGGTCAGGTGGGTTGCCACGGAGAGCGCGCCCCTCGGCGCCATCATGAGCGCCCTCGACGCCGGCGAACAGGCGATCGAACAAGGTCGCGTATTCGTCAACGGAGCTCGGGCATCCGCGGGTACCGACGCCGTGTCGGTCGGCGACGTGGTGGAAGCGTTCGCCGAGCGTGCCGCCGCGTCGAGTCGCGCCACGATTCTCGAGCAACGTGGCGGCATCGTCGCGGCGTTCAAGCCCGCCGCGCTGCCCACCGTGCCTGACCATCGCGGAACGGCGAGCTTGCTCCACGACGTTGCCGCCACGCTTTCGCTCCCCCCCGAGCGTGTGCATGCCGCGAGCCGACTCGACGTGGGCGTCAGCGGCGTCGTGCTCTTGGGGGTGGATGCCGCGGGCAACTCGAGCTTGAGCCAAGCCCGCGAGGCGGGGCACCTCCGCCGTCGGTATCTCGCCATCGCCTCCCGTTCGCCCGGCGACTCGAAGGGGTGCTGGCGCGGGGCTATCGAGCGAGCGGGCAAATCGCGCGACGCCGAAACTCTCTTTGATGTGCGAGAGGTATCGCCCAGAACCGTCGGCGCCGCGGGGCGCGGGGATACCGACGTGCGGGCGGCTCTTTTGGATCTCGAACCGCGGACTGGACGCACCCATCAACTTCGGATCCACGCCGCCCGGGCCGGCGCGCCGCTGCTTGGCGATCGCGCGCACGGGGGGCCGACCCGGCTCGTGCTCGATTCGGGCGCCATCCACGAAATCGACCGAATCGCGCTGCACGCGGCGAGTGTCGAGCTCACCCACATGAGTTGGCGGGTCGACGCGCCGATCCCGGCGGAGCTACGCTCGCTCTGGCGGATCCTCGGGGGAGCCGAGCTAGCGTGAGCAAGACCACCACCACCACCACCTACCGCGGTTTAACGCTCGCGCTCCTGGCGGCGGTTCTGAGTACGGCCGAAGCGAGCTGCAACGCGCGGCTGCCGGGTCCCGACGCTCAAAACCCGAGTCTCACGTTCCCCGCGAGGTTTGCCGAAGGAGACAACGAGAAGCCCGACGCCGGAGCCCGCGCCGAGATTTCCCCGGACGCTTCGACTCCGTCGCCGACGAAACCACCGAGAACCGGATACCAACCCGATCCCGAGGCGCTTCGTACCGAGCATCAGCTCGAGTATTCGATCGCGCACGCCGAGGGAAAGGTGTGGGTCAAAACAGTGGTCGAGCGCGAGCTCGAGCAACCCATCGTCACGCCTCGCCGCATCGGTCGCTACGCGATCGAGCTGTGGATCGGGCGTGAGCTCGTCGAGCGCGTTCGATTCGACTTTCCATTGAGCGGTGCCGAGCAACCTCGCCTCGACGGTAAGCGGCCGCTCTTCGACCCGCCGAAGCTGGCCCCTGGAGTGGACACCGTGATCCGTGTGCTCGTTCCGCTGAGCGATCGAGCCACCCGTGCAGTGCTCATCGATCGCGCGACCGGTGAAACGACCGCGTTGCCGTGGCCTCCCCACGCGCCGATCGAGGCCGTCGACGGCGGCGTTTTGAGGGGCCCCGGGACTCACTAAAGCGCTTCGGAAGAAAGTGCACAAATCCCCGGGCGGCTTCAGCCGTCTAAGAACAGGTGCCTAACGTCGATTCCGCTGGAGACCCACAAGGTGGCTTTCTGGCCCCGCTTCGTGCAACGCTACCGCCCGCCATGAATTGCGAGTCCTGCGACCACGCCAACGTCGACGGCGCGCGATTCTGCGCATCCTGCGGGGCTCTCATGCCGACGCCGGATCAGGGAGAAGACCCGCTCATCGGCCAGGTCATCGGCGGCCGCTACCGCATCACCCGAGTTCTCGGCGAAGGCGGCATGGGCATCGTGTACGAGGGCGAGCAGCAGATGGGCTCGACGGTGCGCAAAGTCGCCGTCAAGACCCTGCACGCTCATCTGTCCAAGGACCCGTCGGTGCTCGCGCGGTTTCATCGCGAGTGCGGAACGGTCGCGCAGCTCGAGCACCCCAACACCATCAAGTTCTACGACTTCGGTGCGACCCCGGACGGAACACTCTACATTGCGATGGAGTTCGTCAAAGGTGCGCCACTGAACGAGCCCATCGAGCGCGAGGGCGCCATGCCGCCGGATCGGGTGCTCAAGATCCTCAAGCAGGTTTGCGGCGCCCTCGACGAAGCCCACGGCCAGGGGGTCATCCACCGCGACCTCAAGCCCGAGAACATCATCCTGACGAAGCGGGCGGGCGAAGCGGACTTCGTCAAGGTGCTCGACTTCGGAATCGCAGCCCGGAGCGAGGGGGCGGACCAGGAGAAAGAGCAGAAGCTCACCCAACAGGGCATGGTCCTCGGCACTCCGCCGTACATGAGCCCCGAGCAATTCACGGGCAAATCCCTCGATTCGCGGAGCGACATCTACTCGCTCGGCGTGCTCGCCTACGAAATGCTCACCGGCCGGCTCCCCTTCGACGCCGACACCCCGTGGCAATGGGCCACGCAGCACATGACGGCGCAACCGCTCCCGTTCGATACCGCCCCGAATGCGGCGGCCATCCCCGAGACCTTGCGCGCCGCCATCATGCGAGCACTGAGCAAAGAGCGCGAGGAGCGCCAGGCCACGACCACCCAGTTCTACGAAGAGATCTCCGGCGGTGGCGGGCTCACCATCGACGAGCCGGCTCTGGCGGCTGCCGCGGCGTCGGACGCCTCGACAGGCACGGCTCAAATGGCCGCGGCTCCGGATTTCTCGGCTCCGGCCGCCTCGGCGCCGCTCGCGTCGGGCGCCGGAGCGGGTCCGCAGCACTCGGCGGCTCCAATTACGCCTCACGCGGCTCCTCCGATTGGGGCTCCGCCACCGGCTGCCCGCCCGAGTGGGGGTGGCAAGGGCCTCATCATCGGCTTGGGAGTCGTCGGCGCGGTCCTTCTCGCCGGGATCATCGTGCTGGTGGCCCGTTCGATGAAACCCACCGAGGACGACGGCCCGCTCACCAACCCGTTCACGGACGCGGGTGCTGGAACGACCGAAATCAAGCCCGTCGACAGCGCGGCCCAAACCGCCGACCCGATCGATCCCGATGACGGCACGGTCGAGGGCACCGGCGGGAAATCTGGGACCTCGACCACTGGCGGGAAAACCAGCACCGGCGGCAGCAAGGGCACCGGCGGCACCGTCACGCCGCCGAAGGGAACGGGTGGGGGAAAGAGTGGAACCGGCGGCAGCACCGGCACCAAACCGAATGCCGCTGCCTGCGCCGCCTGTATCGCCGCGGCGCGAAGCGGAAACATCCAGGCAGCCGCCTCGAACTTCCGCCAGTGCAGCGACGCCGGGGAAAAGGCCAAATGCAGCCGTTTTGCCAACGGCCCGGCGATCCGCGCGGTGACGAACGCCGAGCGGAACAACAACTGCCCTCAGGCGAAGGCCATCGCCGCGGCGGCGGCCTCGATGGGCGCGAGCGGCGGCAACAACGCCCTGAAGAAGTGCCGCTGAGCCTCTGACTGTTTGGCTCGGCCGCTCGGCCGCTCGGCCTCAACGGGGCCGGGACTGCTTCTCTGACCCCCGCTTGAGCCGAAACGCTCCAGAAAAGCGTCACGCGCCGGCGCGGTCGCCCGCAGTCTTTGCGGTCTGAAGCCGCCCGTTATTTCAGCGCTTTGTATTCGCCGACCAGGCGTTCTCGCAAATTGGGTCGGACATGGGTCCTTATCGAAGCACGTCCGGGCTTGACGTTGCTTTGGAGGGACGCCTAGCCTCGACCTCGCTTGCAGCTTTGACGGACTGACGGTTTTTTGGGCTTCGGGGGCGCACGGCCCTAAGAAGAAGAATCACCGCCGAGGAATCACCGCAGATATGAGCAGCAGGATGATGAGCTGGCCGGAGGCGCTTCGATCGGGGCGATTCCGTGGTTTCTGGGTGGCACTGGACAATTGTCGCTTCGACAAGACGACGCTCCAGCCCGTGGAGGGTGACGTCGTGGATGCCGACGAGGATCTGACCGAGCTTTGTGCCCGAATGCAGGAGAAGGGCCGCACTTCGTGCTCGATCCTGTTCTGCGACGAAGACGTGCTCGTGCAGTCGCCAGCGGTGCGAACCGACGCCGCCGAGCGCCACGTCGAGAGCTGAGCACCCGCGAGGGCGGCGTTTCCAGCCTCACTTCAAGACCGGCTTGACCACGGCCTTGCCGTTTTTGATGACGACGTCGAAGTCGACGGTCTTGCCGCGGTGCTTCTGCTGCAGCTTCGGTAGCGTGGCCCGAAGGCTCTTGGCGATGCCGTCGACCGTCACCGAGCGGGTGCTCTGATTGAGGCTTCGTTTTGCCTCGACCAGCTGGTTGTAGACCCGCTTGACGTCGGCATCGCTGACGTCGGCGCCAGAACGTCCGGTCGCGGGGCGCGCCGCCGCGGGGCGAGCGGCGGGCGGTGCGGGCGCCTGGCGAGGGGCGGGCACCCGGGTCGGGGGTTTGCCTCGGGGCGGCGGAGGAGCCGGCCGCCTGGGCACTCCCGGTTTTGCCGCGGGGCCCGGGGTGAGGGCCGCTTCAGGTTTCTTCGCGACGGTCGGCGGGAGTCGCGGCTTTGGGAGCGCGGGTTTGCCCCGTCCGGGCGCTGCTGGAGCCGGCGGTGCGGGTTTGCCCGCAGTTGCCGGCCGAGCTGGGGGCGCTGCCGGCCGAGCTGCAGCGCGTGCCGGTCCCGCTGAGCCAGCGTTTGGCGTCGGCGCGGCAGCTGTTGCGCCGAAGTCGAGGTCGAGGTCGAGGTCGTCGAGTGGCGCCCGAGCGACATCGGGCCGGGCGGCTCTCTCGACCGGAGCAGCGGCGGAAGCGGGCTCGGCCTCCGGTTTTGTTTCGGGGGAATCTGGCGCCGCTTGGGGGGAACGTAGCGCCGCGTCGACGGCGCGCTTGGCCTCTTCGAGCGGGTCGGCGCCGCTGTCGAGCATGGCCGCGAGGTCGTTTTCCGCGTCGCGGACCGCGTTCTCACTCCTCGAGCTGTCGGGCTCGTCGTCATCGTAGAACCGTTTGCGCCGTCGCCGTTCGGCCGCCGTCCTCGCCGGCGAATCACCGAATCTCTTTTGCGCGCGGATCAGATGGCGGGTGTAGGTGCCCGCCTCGATCTCTCGAAGGATCCGCCCCCAGTATTGCTGGTACGTGTTGTAGCGCTGAACGATGACGTTGAGCTTGTATCGGCGGCGCGTGTTCTTGATCTGTGCGCGGCGCAGCGCCCAAATCCTTCGATCGACGTCTTTGCGGGGGATTTGCGGCTCGAGTTTTTCGATGCCGAGGAAGTACTGCTGATAGAGCGACCGGAGCCGTTCGAGACGGGACTCCAAGTCTTCGAGTGCGGCGTCGACCTCTTGCGATTCCACGGCTCACCCGCCGAGCGGCGTGATGACGAGATTGTCGAAGCACACCGGGACTTGCCAATCGTTGAACGCAAAGTGGTCGTGCCCCGGGCCGCCGAGAGGCTTTGGGTCGGCGAGGCTGTGGATCTCGATGTCGTCGACGTACCAGCGAATCGTCTTGCCGTCGGCTCGTTCGACCTTGAAGTGGTAGACGACGTTGGGTTCGACCCGGCGCGCTCGTAGGTCAGCCCCGTCGGGTTGGATCTTGAGCTCGTTTCTGTTTTTGGCGTGCTCGTCGATGCGTGCCAAGACGTGGAACGTGTTTTTCCACCCGCCGAAGATCGTGAGGTAGCTCGAAGCGTTGTTGTAGGAGACGCCGGTCGCCGCCCCTTTTCCGTCTCCCCAAAACTCGGCCTTGATGTCGCCGTCGGCCGAACGGCTCAGCGCGTCGAATTCGATACGAGCGTTGACCGGGAGCTTTCGACGCAGCCACACCGGATGATTTCTCGCGTTCTGACCGCACAGTTGGCCGCCGCGGATCGACCACACCGCGCGAGTGACCCGCCAGTCGGGGCCAAGCCCGGCCCGCTCGAAAGTATCGGTGAAACTCTCGGTCAGAATCGGGTCCTTCTCCGGATTGACGGGGCTCGCGGGTTCCGCCTTCGCTGTCGGCCGGTTGGATGCGACAGGTTTCGGCTTGTTGGGCCGGTTCGGCGCCCGCGGCGTGTTCTGGGGCTTCTTTGCCGTGCGAGCAGACGTGGTCTTTGCGCCGGAGTCTTTGCCCTGGTTGGACGGACCGCTCGGAACGCAGGCGATCGCCAGGCTCGAGCCCAACGCTGCGACCACATGGGTTCGCCATCTGTGGCGGCTTGATCGCAGCCTGGTGGGCGAGCGGAGCACGCGCGGATGCTAGCACGCAGCCCGCCCCCGGATCGCCAACCAGTAGGGTCGGCAATTCCCCTCGGGCGGGCCGCATCCAGCGTGGCGCCGGAGCCGGCCAGCTGGTCACGACGGTGCCTTTGCGGGTAAGCACTATCGGGTAGCGGCGAAGCATCATCCGCCTGAATCCGAGTCGACCCCGAGCTCATGCACCCGGTACTGTTTCGGATCCCGCTTCCAGACTGGTCGGTTCCGCTCTTCCCGGCTCTGCTCACCATCGCGGCGTTGGGTGCCGCACTCGCCGCCTTCGGTCAGTCGAGGAAGGTGAGGGATCTGTTCGTCATCGGGTTGTTCGTTACCGTCGGAAGCGGCGTCGCTGCGTTTCAGCGGCGCGGCGATGTGCTCGTGCTCTCGGAGCTGCCGATCTTCAGCTACGGGGCGATGCTCTGCGTGTCGCTCGTCGTCGGTTGGTACCTGACGATGGGACTGGCCGCCCGTGACGGGCTCGACCCGACGGTGGCCGCTAATGGCTTCATCGTCACGGCGATCTGTTCGCTGCTCGGTGCGCGCCTGCTCTACGTCGTCACTAGTCCCAGCGAGCAAACGGTGGGGGACCTCGTGGCCTTTGGCAGAGGGGGACTGCACGCGTACGGCGGATTCGTCGCCGGCTTCCTCGGCGCCTGGGCGTTTTTTCGACGCCAGTCGACGTCCGTCCTTTCGTGGGCGGACGTGGCGGCGCCTGGCGTCGCCAGCGGACTCGTGCTCGGGCGCCTGGGTTGTTACTTGTTCGGTTGCGACTTCGGAAAACCGCTCGGCGCTGGCGCTCCCGAGTGGTTGCGGACCCTCGGAACGTTTCCTCGTTGGTCGAAGGTGCCCGCCAGCGTCGGTGAGGGCTCGCCGGCTTGGATCGAGCACGTGAATCATCGCGGGCTGAGCCTCGAAGGTCCTACCTCGCTACCGGTGCACCCCACTCAGATCTACGAAGCGCTCGCGGGTGTCGCGTTGCTCGCCATGGTCGTCGTGCTTCGCCAGCGACGGTCTTTCCGGGGACAGGCGTTTCTTGCTCTGACTTTTGGCTACGGCGTGCTGCGCTTCTTGATCGAAGTGCTTCGCGGTGACCGCGAACGTGGCTTCCTCGGTCCGTGGCTGGAGGCTTGGGTTTCGGTCCCCATCGGTTTGTCGATCCTCGCCGCCGCGTTTGCCTATGGGCCAGCGCGCTCGATCGGCAAAGTCCACGTTCGGCGAATCGCGCAGGCTCTATCGTTCGGTCCCGCCGTGCTTGCCTACTTCCTCTTGAAAGCCGGCGCGGCGAATGCGCAGCCGATTCAGCTCACGGTTTCGCAGTGGCTGGGCGTCGGTACGGCGGTGGCGGCCGCGCTCACGTGGGCGTCGCTCCCGACAGCTCGGGTCGAACCCGCCGCGGTCACCCCTTAGACCAGTGGTCTAACGCGAAAACCCTCAAAAAGAGTGACTTCCTAGACCGGGCAACTCGTCTCATCGTAGCCTCTGCCGCGTCCGTTTCGGCTTATCCCGAGAGGCGAAGCCAAAACCACACGAGGAGCTCGAAGATGAGTGTTTTGAAGAGGGCGTGCACATGGGGCGCGCTCGGCCTGTTGGTCGCCGCAACCGCCGGTTGCAAGAAGAACGACCAAAGCGCCGAAGCCGGATATCAGCAGGGTGGGCAGCAGCCGTACGGACAACCGGGTTATGGGCAGCAGCCTCCTCCCGGCCAGCCCGGCTACGGGCAGCAGCCCTATGGGCAACCTCCGCCGGCGGGTCAGCCACCGCCAGCCGCTGCGCCGCCACCAGCCGCGCCGCCGCCGGCCGCGCCGCCAGCAGGGGCCGCGCCAGGCAGTCCCGCGCAGCCTCTCGACGTCTCTGCCGCTGCGGCCATCACCCCCGTGCTCACGGGGCTCGGCCGAGCCGAAGCTCCCGCTGGCGCGCGCGCCGTCGGCGCGCCGATGGTGGGGAATTTTCAGCAGGGACAGGTGCTCGAGAGTGCGATCCAACTCACTCCGGGCAAGTGCTACACGGTCGTCGGCGCGGGCGCCCCACCGATCAGCGAAGTCAATCTTCAGATCATGTTGAGCGTGCCGCTTCCCGGCATGGTTCCGGTGGTCGCGCAGGATCAAGGCACGGGCCCCCAGGCCGTGCTCGGTAAGAAGCCGAACTGCTTCAAGTGGATCGGGCTCGGGATGCCGGCCAAGGTCGTGATGACCGTGGCCGGAGGCTCAGGAATTGCGGCGGCGCAGGTCTACGAAAAGTAACCGGCACCGTCCGACCGACGGGAAGCGGGAGCACCTCTTCGAGAGGGCTCCCGTTTCGCGTTTTGTGCTTCGCTTAACCATCTGCTTACTGGTGAGCGCCTCCGCATTGGCTTGTGTGAAGCGCAGCGACGACGGGTGGACGTCCCCACCGCCGATGCACCCGGGTTACCTCGTCGGCCCGGGAGCACGCGCGACGTCGGCCTGGTCGCCTCCGGGGGCGCCGTCACCCGTCGCCCTGGCGCGACCCGGCCAACCCGACCAACCCGACCAACCCGGCCCCGCGCAGTCGCCGAACGCGCCCCGGCAGCACGGCGCCGGCAGCTGCGAGGGTGAGCTCACTCGCCGGGGTATCTCGTTCGTCAGCGCCGAGGGAGCTCGAGGTGTCTCGAGTCCAGTCAGGATCGTCGGCCCCATGAACGGCGTCACCGTTCGCTTTTCGGGGAGCAAGAACCCGGGCTCGAACCGAGTGCACGATGTGCTCGACTGTCGCTTGGCGCTGGCCCTCGGCGAATGGACGCGGCTCTTGCAAGCCTACGGCGTCGTCGAGGTCGTTCACATGAGCATGCATCGCGCGAACGCGACCATCGGCCGCTCGGGTAAGCCCAGTCAGCACGCGGCGGGGCTCGCCATCGACGTCGGTGAGCTCCGGCTGAGTGATGGTTCGAGGTTCGTAGTGAAGGACGATTGGAGCGGCGCGATCGGTGAGCCAGTGTGTGGCGTGCAGCCCACGGCCGGAGCGCGCCGTCCGGCCGCGACGCTGCGCGCCATCGTTTGTGAAACCGCGCGCCGTCAGATTTTCCGGGTCATCCTCACCCCCAACTACAACCAGGCGCACCACAACCACTTCCACTTCGACCTCAGCCCGGGTCGCCCGGTGCTGGCGCCGCGCTGAGCGCTCCACTCCTCAGCGGCCTTTTCTCAGCCGCCTTTGACCCAGAAGCTGAACTTCACGCCGGGCGGGCGGCGAGGGGCCGGTTCGACTTCCTCCGCCCCGGGCTCGTAGGCCGTGTTGGTCACGGACCACGAGCGGTTGCTGAAGCTTACGTCGAAGTGCTTTGAAAAAAACTCCTGCATCTCATCGGTGTCGCTCGTGCCACACGGCTCCTCGGTGCCGACCCCGCTGCTGGCAAAAATGTCGATGCGCGGAGTTTCTCCCGAGCCCTGCTCGATTCGCATCGATCGGGTGGCCGGGATCGCCGAGCTGAAGAGCGCGGCGTTGAGTCCCGACTCGACCGCTTTTCGGAAGGCGGCGGCTTGGGCGCCGAGGTTGATACTCCCGCGAAGCTGCCTGTTTTTCGCGACGATCTCCCCGCCGTTTTGCGAGTGAGCCACGCCGAGAGCGCTCAACACGCCGCCGCCGATGCGCGCTTGCTCATCGCTCATCGAGTCCGGCAAAAGCACGGTGTTCGATGCCAGCGGTAGCTTGCCGAAGAAGCAAACGGTCGCGTCGATCTCGGGCGCGGCTTCTCCGAGCCAGCTGATGCACACGTTGCTGTACTTCTCGCCGCCGAACTTCCGGAGCGCAGAGAGCACGGCTTCGTCCGTGACTGGCGCGCCCGCGCGGCGGTAGCGGACCTCTATCGAGTCGATGACACGGCGTACGCCGCTGTAGGCGATCGCCGCTTCGACGACGAGCTCTGGCGGTGTGTCCTCTGGTCCGCCGGTCGACACGATCTCGAGTCGGCCGACGGTTTCGTTTTCGTCGCCCGCGGCTTGGGCCGCGGCGCGGGTGGCGAGCATGAAGAGGCTGTCGTCCTCGCCGGTTTCGAAATCGAAAGTGGTACTCACTGCCCGACGCGTGCCAGCCGTGTCTGGTCGTCGGCGTTGCGCTCGTGGATCAAGCGCAAGCCTTCGAGAGTGATCTGCTCGTCGATGGAGTCGATGCTCTTCGTGTGCGCGGCGATCAACGGGGCGAGACCCCCGGTTGCGATGGTTTCGCAAGGAAAGGCGAGCTCGTCCTTCAACTTTTGCACCAGGCCGTCAACCAGAGAGGCATAGCCGTGCACCACTCCGGACTGCAGCGAGTGAGGCGTGTTTCGTCCGACGATGCGCGGGGGGGCGGCGATCTCCACGCGAGTCAGCTTGTCGGCGCGGTCGAGCAGGGCTTCGAGGCTCACTTGGATCCCAGGAACGATGACACCGCCGAGGTACTCGCCCTTGGGTGAGATGCAGTCGAAGGTCGTGGCGGTCCCGAAATCCACGACGATGACACCGCCGCGGACGCGGTGAAACGCCGCCACAGCGTTGACGACGCGGTCCGCGCCGACGTCCCGAGGGTTGTCGTAGAGCACGGAAATGCCCGTCTTGAGCCCCGGCCCGACGATTATCGGCTCACGGGCGAACGCGAGCCGCACGGCCTCGGCCAGCACGTCGGTCAGAGGAGGAACGACGCTCGCCATGATCGCTTCGGTGACCGCAGAGGGCTCGATCTCGCGCAACCCCACCATCTGGCGCAGCGAAACCGCGTACTCGTCGGCGGTTCTCGCGCGGACGGTCTGCACACGAAAGGTTTGACGGAGGTCGCTCGCTTCGAAGAGCCCGAAGGCGATGTTCGTATTGCCGATGTCGATCGCGAGCAGCACGACGGGAGACTATCACTCTTCTTCGACGCGCACCTTCTGGATGACGTCGCCCTGGGCGACGGCCGCCCAGTCCCCGGTGGCCGTACCTATCAACGGGTAGTCACCGGTCAGGTGGGGGAAAGTTGCGAGCGTGACGAACAGCTGGCTCGAACCCGTGTCGCGCCCCCCGAGAGCGACGCCAACCGTCAAACGGTCGAATTCGACCGGAGAGGTTTCGCACGCCATGGGTTCTTTGCCCGCGCCCCCGTAGCCGTCGCCGAGACGATCGCCGAGCTGCACGACGAAACCCGGCACGACGCGGTGGATGACCACTCCATCATAGAATCCGTCGCGTGCCAGATCGACCGTGCGGGTCACCGCCACCGGTGCCAGCTCGGGGTCGAGCAACATCGAAAGCTCCCCGGAGTCGGTGACGAACGTCAGTCGTGTCTTTGTTGCAACGACGTGCGCGAGCTCCGGCGGAGGGTCCTTCGGTGGCGTGAACTCGTTGCAAGTGACCGACTTGTTTCCCAGCAATCTGAGCGCCTGCTGGGCGCGTTTTCGGAGCGTCGGGTTGGCGCTCTTGCAGTAGGGCTCGATCTTCGGCTTGAGCCGGAGAAGCTGAATCGCCGCAGCTGCGCTCATGAGCTCGGCGCGGACCTCGATGTCGTCTGCGGACCGTTTCTTTTCGAAGGCGGCGGTGAGCGCGTCGACGAGCGATCGGTCCGGGTCGAGAGCTTCTTCGTGTGCGGTGGCGGCGGGATCGCCCGCGACGCGACGGAGCTTTCGCGGGCGTCGCGCGGATGCGCGGTCCGGGTAAGACGCGAGCACGTTGGCTGCCGTCGCGACCACGCCCGCTTGCTCGGCTTGGAGCCCGGCGGTGAGAAACACGTGCGGGGTCTTGATTTCCGGGTGTGAGGGCATCAGCGCGAGAGCGCGCTCGCGGACGACGTGGTCCTCAGACTCGACGAGCTTTTTCCACTGGCCGAAGCGACCACCGACGATGGTGCCGCGGTCGAGCACGCTCGCCATGGCCAACGCCCCCTGGCGCCCGGCATCCTCCGGGTCGCACGCAGCCAAACGCTTCGAGTGAGTGGCCTTCTTCGCGAGGATCGATGCTGCCTGGCACCGGAGCGTCACTCCCCGACGCCGCTGGGTGTCGCTGCCGCCCTCCGGCAGCTCGAGGTCAGCGATTTTTTGCAAGGCGGCGAGGGTGGGTTGCAGCGGCGACTTCAACGCGCCGAGTGTCGCGACCAAGGGGCCGAAATTCGCCGTCGATAGCTTCGAAGTGTCTTCGGGGATCAAGCTCGCGAGCTTTTCGCCGAGCAACTGTTGACCAGTTTCTCCGAGGCGGCCGAGCCCGTGCGCCGCGTCGGAACGCTCCGAAGCGTCGGCCTTCTTGTCCGAGAGGATTTCACTCAACGCCTCGGCGGCGCTCTCGCCGGCGGAGGCGAGCGCTCGAACCGCGAACACCCGACGCTGGCCGCTGGCTTCGAGGGAATCGGTGGCTACTTCGAGCAAGCGGCGCTGAATGTTCGGCGGAAGCTCCCTCAGGCGCGTGAACGCGAACAGCGCGCCCGACAGCGGTTCGTCGTCGCTCGCCGCGTCGAGCAAGGCGATGAGAGACGCGTCGTCGAGTCTCTTCTGGGCGGACGCGATGCGGCCGAGGGCGAGCGCGGCGACTTCTGCCCGGGGCCCGCCGACGGATACCCAGGATCTGAGCGTGCGCTCCGCTTCGCGAGTGCCGCATCTCGCGAGTGCAAACGCGATGGCCCGATTCGCGTCCACTGGTTTTTTCGCGGTCGGCTTCGGGCCGAGGGACGCCGCCCGCACCACCAGCGCGCGCACGTTCTCGCTCGCGTGCCCCTGGCACGCATAACCCAAGCCGTAGGCGGCCCAGGCAACTACTCCCGAGTCCTCGTCGGCCAACAGCTTCTGCAAGAGCTCCACCGACCGATCGTCGGCAATGCGCGCCAGCGCCCTGGCCGCCGCTCTCCTGGTCTCGACGTTTCGACTCGAGATGTGCTCGTCGACGATGAGTGCGGAAGCGCGTCGATGCTCGATTGCGGCCAGTTCCATCCGTTGGGCGCTCACAAGCGCCGCCTTTGGCGCGGCCGACGCGGACGCCGAGGTCGCCCCGAGATCCGGGACGGGGGCGCTCTCACGACAGCTCGACGCCGCGAGCAATAGCGCCGCTGCCGCCGCTCGCTTCACGCCCATCGTGCGTCGAGCCTTCCGGCGAGCCACCAACTCGCTCGCTCGCGGAAACGTTTGAACGAACGGTGCGCCCACGACGAGCTCGGTGCTGGCGCCGGCAGGGCGAAGGCGTCGACTCCCAATGCGTGGAAACAAGCCATGGCGCGCGGAACGTGCCACTCGCAGGTCACGATGGCCAGTCGACGCCAGCGGCGACGGCGCGCGATTCTCGCCGTGTAGATCGCGTTGTCGTAGGTGGACAAAGAGCAGCACTCGAAGACGATGCTCTTGCGCGGTACTCCGCGCGCCTCGAGGCCTCTGGCGAAAGCGTCGGCTTCGCACGCTCCGTTCCACCGACGCCCGCCGGAAACGACGATGTGGTCGGCGACGCGCTCGCCCCACGCGGCGGCGGCCCGCTGGACTCGGCGACGCGATCCGGCGACGAGTCGACCCGCAGGGCCGACGCCGCAGCCGAGCACGACGATCGCGTCCGCGCGCATGGCTCGCCTTTTACCAGCTCGCGCCGCCCGGCTGCGCCCGCAAGTCGAGCCCGGGTGGTTTTGCGCTCTGCCGCACGCTCTCAGCCGTCGATGTAGAGTTGGCGCACCGCCGCAATCAGCTTTCCTCGGTCCCAGGGTTTGGCGATGACCTTGTCGGCGCCCACATCGGTGAGCCCGGCTTCGCCGGTGACGACGAGA
>JAJDAH010000156.1 GCA_029261965.1 Polyangiaceae bacterium | reverse complement strand
CGGCGGTTCGGCGAGCGGCGGCGGTTCGGCGAGCGGCGGCGGTTCGGCGAGCGGCGGCGGTTCGGCGAGCGGCGGCGGTTCGGCGAGCGGCGGCGGTTCGGCGAGCGGCGGCGGTCCGGCCTGCCGATTCGGAAGCGGCGGGGGTTGCGCGAGTGGCGGCGACACCTGAGCACCCGGCGCCGGAGCCTCGGGGACCGGCAGGTCGTCCTCGAACCCTGGCTCGATGTCTGGAATCGAAGCTCGCTGTAGTTCTCGGCTGGGTCGCCCGACGGCGGTGACCTCGTCCGGATCCTCGAAGGACGCCCCCGCGGTTCCGAGCAGCATCGTCGTTTTTCCAGGCGGTGCTTCGAGGGTGTCGTCGGAAGATCGGGACAGGGCTTCGGCAGCCGCGTCGCTGGCGCTGAGCAAGGTATTGGCCGGAGTTGGACCGATGCCCAAGCCCTGACCGGTATTCACCCGTTGACGACCTTCACCAATCGCGGCGTCGGTTTCGGGAGACGCAAACGGTGGCGGCGCGTCCGCGGGAGGGGATCCCAGCCCCATTCCGGTCACCTGGCGTCGGCGCTGCGCTCCCGGGCCGGGCGCTGTCGCGGCGATGGGATCAGTCGATGCGTCGCCCGGGGGCACGATGACGATCGGTTTTCGGCGACCCGGCCTCGTGTCCGCTTCTCCTCGAGAGAGACCGGGTAGAGTATTTTCTTTCGGGCGTGTCAGACCGCCAGGCGCAGTTTGCTTGCGCTGTCGGCCGACTCCCGGCGACGTCTGCGCGCGTTGCCGACCGACTCCTGGTGACGTCTGTCGACCAACCCCCGGCGACGTCTGCGCCCTCGGCCGCCCCACGCCGGGGGCGGTTTCCATTCGTGGACGACCACCTTTGCTCGGCAACGGCGGTTTCGTTCTTGCCCGCTTGGCGGGCTTGCCGTCGAGTGAAGCTGGCACCGGTGGTACCGGCACCGCCGTCCGTCGGCGCTCCGAGCTGGTGAGCGCCGACGCTTGAATCGCGGCCCCGAGGGCGACGACCTCGTCCGGGTTGATGTCATCGAGCCCCGCGTGCCCGAAAAACTCCGTGACCTTCTTGCGAACGAGCGGAATTCGCGAAGAACCCCCGACCAGAAGCACCTTGGTGAAGTCCTTCGGCTTCAGTCGGGCCGTGTTGAGTGTTTCGGCGCAGACAGAGAACGTGTTCTTGACGAATGGAGCCGACAGTGCGTCCAGCTCCTTGCGCGTCAAGCTGAACGTCATGCTCAGCGACGAGCCCCCGACCCCATGGGCGACCTCGCCGATCGGGATGCTGGCCCGAGTCTCGGTCGAAAGTGCGATTTTCAATTGCTCCGCGCCAAGCCGCAGCCGCTCGAACGCTTGGGGGTCCGTGCGCGCGTCGTATCCGTGCTCTTTCAGGAATTGAGTCGCCATGCGCTCGGCGATTGCCAAGTCGATGTCGTCTCCCCCGAGGAACGTGTTGCCACCGGTGGCGAGGACCTCGAACACATTTCCGGAAAGATCGAGCAATGTGATGTCGAACGTGCCCCCGCCGAAGTCATAGACGGCGATGCGCTCGGAGTCCGTCTTGCCGAATCCGTAGGCAAGGGCTGCCGCCGTCGGCTCGTTGAGAATGCGCAGTACCTCTAGTCCCGCGACGCGCCCAGCGACTTTCGTTGCGGCACGTTGGAGATCGTTGAAGTTCGCCGGAACGGTGACGACGGCACGTTCGACCTTTTCGCCGAGCGCCTTTTCGGCGACCGCCTTCGCCTTCCGCAGTACGAAGGCGCTGATTTCCGGCAGCGTGTGCGTCTCGCCGCGCGCCACGACGAGCGCCGCCTGTCCGGGAGCGGATTTCATTTCGAACGGAAAGCGCTGTCGGGCTGTTTGAACCTCTTTCGAGTCCCAACTTCGGCCGATCAGTCGTTTGATCGAGTAGATGGTGTTGGCCGCATCGACGAGCCGCCGCGCCTTCGCGGCTCGGCCGACCATGACGCTGCCGTTGGGGTGAAACGCGACGACCGAAGGAAGCAACTTCTCGCCATCTTCGTCGGCGAGGGTAACCGCCTCACCGTTACGCACTGCTGCGATGACCGTGTTGGTGGTTCCGAGATCGATTCCTACGACTTGCGCCATCAGACGGACCGCGGCCGAAGCCTAACACGACCGGGTTCGTGCGTTCAGTCGGACTCAGGCGACGTCTTGGGCCTTCTCTGGAAGCCACCGGGTGAGCGTGTCCGCGAGGGCGCGAGCCGTCACGGGTTTCGACACCACCGCGACCATTCCCGAGGAAAGGCAACGCGCGACGTCAGCCGGTGTGACGCTCGCCGTCAGTCCCAAGATGGGTGGGCAGCCGTCGCCTCGTTCCGCTAGCAACGCTCGGGCGGCGTGGAATCCGTCCAACACCGGCATCTGGCAGTCCATCAGGATTACGTCGAAGTCACGGGCTATGCCGGCCTCGACGGCTTTTTGCCCGTCGTCGACGGTTTCAATTTCGCAACCGAGCTTTTCGAGAACCGCTCGCGCGACTCGTTGGTTCACGGCGTTGTCCTCGGCAACGAGAACCCTCGTGCCGCCCAGGCGATCGGGTGTTGTGGAATCCGTCGGCCTCACCGACGGTGCGTTCGCCAACGGCAGGGTCAGATTCACGGTCATCGTAGTGCCCTGGCCGAGTTTGCTCTGCGCGCGAATGCTGCCGCCCATGAGGTCGACGATGCCTTGGGTGATCGCGAGCCCCAGCCCGGTCCCTTGGTGTTGACGTGTCGGCGACGAGTCTACCTGCTCGAATCGCCGGAAAATGCGAACGAGATCCCCCGTCGTGATTCCCACTCCGGTGTCTTGGACGCGGAGAGTGAGAGCCGCTCGGCGATCCTGCACCTCGGCGGAAACGGTGATGTGCACGGAGCCGCGCTCCGTGAACTTCACCGCATTTCCCACCAAGTTCAGCAAGACCTGACGCAAGCGAACTGGGTCACCCTCGAGCCACGAAGGAACGGAATAGTCCACGTCGCATCGAAGCTCGATGCCTTTCTCCGCGGTTTGTGGCCGCAGCGTCTCGACGACGGCTTGCACGGTGTCGGTGATGGAGAACGTTTTTTGGCTGAGCTGCACACTGTGTGCCTCGAGCTTCGACAAGTCGAGCAGATCGTTGATGATGTCCAACAGGTTCGAAGCCGAGTCGTGGACGATGGTCGCCATTTGACGCTGGTGGTCGGGTAGCCCGGCGTCGACCAAAAGCGAGCTCATCCCGAGCACGCCGTTCATGGGCGTGCGAATCTCGTGGCTGATGTTGGCCAAGAACTCACTTTTCGCGTTGTTGGCCGCTTCCGCCTCGGCGCGGGCCTCCTCGAGCTCCGCCATCGCCCGATCCCGTTCGCGCTCGTGGATCATCGTGACGAGGAGAGCCAAGCCGATGGTGAGAACGGCCGACGCCCCGTGACCTCGCATGATGACATCCTCGGGGACGCGCATCGCGGGCGAGTACCCGAACGACGTACCGAGCAGGAGGAGCGCTGGCACCAACGCGACGATGCCGGTCCAAACCACGCCTGCGCGCCGGCCCAAGACAAAAACTGCGACCATCGGCGCGAGGGGGTAGGTGTACATGGAAGGGCTGCCTAGCCCACCGGAGAACCAAGTGAGAGTCACCGTTGCACCGAGCAAGCTTGCGAGCTGAAGGTGCGCGGTCAAAGCAACGCTGAGAGTCCAGTGCAGAGACAGCGTCGCTGCGACTCCCCCAATCAGCCAAGCCATCACGGTGAGAGCCGCCAGCGGCGCTCCGGCAACGTGGAGATCGACCGCCGGAACGAGTCCTCCCAAAATGAAGGGGATCGGCATCGCGCAGATCAGCCGAAGGCTCAGGAGCTCCCGCGGCGTCTTCTTGCGTAGGGGCGCCGGGATCAGATTATCGAGCCAGGGGGTCTTCACGTGGGTGGGGCGAGTGGAGCCAAACTCATAGTGTAGCGCGAATCGCCGACCCCGCGTCACCCCGCAAGGGGGACAGACGATCCGCGGCAGTCCGCGTAGTGTCCGAAACCATGTCGAAGGTTGGCTGTGTCGAACCGAGTGCAGATACAGCGCCCGAATCGCACCCGGGCCGTCCGAGCGGCGTTTTGGACAGGTCAGCTCCTTGCTCCAGAATCAGCCACCGCGTCATGGGCGCGCTCGAAGTGCTGGCACGCCTAAACTGTCGTGCCCTCGAAGTGACGATCTCCGGAACGATGGATGACGACGTCGAGTTTCAGTTGTTCGCGCATCTCGCGGAGGTGCACGACGAAGCTGTTCGGCTCGAAGTCGACACGGTCAATCTCGACCTTCGGCGAGTCGAGCGCGCTGGCTCGAGCGTAGTGGGCGCGCTTTGCCATCTTGGAATCCAGGCGCGGCCGGGTGCTTTCCGACCGCGTCTCTATCGGCCGACCTTCACCCTGGACGCCGCTTCCGCCTGGCAGCTGAGAGCGAGCAAGATGTTCCGGGACGTCGGCGCGGATGTGGCTCTAATCAAGGCCTGAGTGCCTCGCTCGGCCAGGGTCGAGCGACGCGAGTGGTGGTGACCGCACGGATTGCCTATCCTCGAGCGCATGAGACGCTTTCTTCTGGGCGCGCTCCTGACGGCTTGCGGTGCTGACGGTGGGAGTGAAACAAACGCGAATCGTCCACCGGTTTGGGTAGACGCGCCGGCGTCGATCGTCGTGCACCAGGGCGTGTCACTCGAGCTTCCGTTCACGCTCGAGGACCCCGAAGGGGAGGCCGTCACGGCGAACATCGTGGCGCCGCCCGAGCTCGAGGTCACCATCGTCGATGGTGTGCTCCGGCTTCGACCCGACTATTCGGCGTCGGGACCCACCGACATTGTGGTCGAGCTCACGGACACTGCTGGCAACCTGGCGGCGTTGCGGCTGCCGCTCGAAGCCAAGCCGTTGGCGTGGACTGGACGGAACGCCTGGCCGAGTGGCGGGCCAGAGGCTCGCGAGCACGGCAGCGTCATCGTCGACGGTGATCGGGTGCTCCTGTTCGGCGGCAGCGGATACTCGCCGTACCTCGAAGGTTTCGCGGACCTCTGGGAATACGACTTGTCGACGGAGATCTGGACTTCGTTGCGGCCCGTCGGGGACGTGCCGTCTCCCGGGGGATCCAGGAGAGTTGCGCAGCTTCCCGGCGAACGGGCCGCCTATCTATTTGGTGGATACGGCGACGGCGGAGCCCCGGACGACGGACTCTATCGCGTCGACTTCGCCGACGAAGTTCGTTTTACGGCGGTCCCCCAACAGAACACGCCGAGCAGCCCCACGCTCCATGCGTTTTTCTACGACGGTGAAACCGACGCCTTCTATGCGTTCGGTGGGCTCGACAACTCCACGCACCGAATGAACCTCATCGACGGTGAAGCCGTGTGGACTCGGCTGACGACGGCGACGGCGCCCTCGCCCCGCTTCGGTTTCTTTTGGGGATTCGACTCGGTTCTAGGTCGCCTGATTCTGTTCAGCGGCGATCAGGGCAACACCAATCCGGCTCAGGACACCTGGGTCCTAAACGTGCGTCGCGATCCGGTGGAGTGGGAGATGCTCGTCGCCGGCGGTGGCCCGTCGGATCCTCCAGGCCGTCGGAACGGCGCGTTCATCTGGGATCCCGACGCCGAGAGACTCGTCGTGTTCGGTGGTACCGCGGATGGCGAGCGCACCGAACCAGGCCTCTGGGTGCTCGATGCACGCCAAGGTCGCGAAGCGTGGCTCGAGCTCGAGCTCGAAGGCGGACCACCGCCCCGATCCAGCGGCTTTGGTTTCTACGACGCACCTCGATCGCGCGTGCTCTTGGGGTTCGGGAACAGCGCAACCAGCGTGTTCGCCGACTGGAACACCCTCGGATACTGAGAAGACGTCGAGCCAATGTCCGCGCCCATCATCTGTACCATTGGTCACTGCACCAACAGCTCCGCCAAGGTCTGCGTCGTGGCGGACGAGGCGGCGCGGTTCGTTCGTTTGGCGTTTCGTATCGACGGCGGAAAAGCTCAGCATCGTGATGTCCCGAGCCGCGCCGCCGAGCCTTATCAATTGGCCACGGTCGGGCTCGATGGGCTACCAAGCGGTGCGACGGTCGAATATGCGGTCTGCGTTTCGCCAGATGTTGGTGGGCTCGAGCTGCCTGAGCAACGGCTCACCCGGGAGACGAGCTCCTTTCGGTTGCTCCCTTCGGATCGCCCGCTTCGCCTCGGCGTCCTGAGTTGCAACGGCGTTCACAAGGTGCCGCGCGAGGGCCGATACGCGATGTGGACTCGGCTTGCGGAATGCGTCGCGGCGGGCGAAGTCGATTTGCTGCTCCACGTCGGGGATCAGATCTATGCCGATGCATTGAAAGAGAGTCATGACGTCTGCGCCGAGAGTGCCCACGCCGACGAGCTAGCGGCGGCTTATCGACGGTGGACGGTAAACACCTGGCGGCCGCCGGAAGTTGCGCGCGTGCTAGCGAGCTGTCCTTCGGTGATGATGTGGGACGACCACGACATTTACGACGGCTGGGGCTCGAACGATGGTGACCGGGCGCCGGAAGCTCGCGCGTTCTTCGACGGCGCTCGAGTCGCGTTCGAAGAGCTTCAAGCGAGCCACAACCCTGCAAGGATTGACCCGTCGTCCTACGCAACCGGGTTCATGCACCAGTCAGTCGGTGTTCTGCTCCTCGATGCGCGTACTCATCGCGACTACTCCGCGGGCGTCGTCGTTGGAGACGCGCAATGGTCGGCGGTCGACGCATGGCTCGAAAAAGCTCGGGCAGCGGATCTTCGTCACCTCTTCGTCGTCGTCGGTACGCCACCAGTGCACCTGCGCGTCGCCGTCGACCAGTGGATTCACGAGATCACGCCGTGGACCGAGTCGGCGACCGACGATCTCAGGGACGCGTGGATCTCGAAGAATAACCAGCCGGAAGCGGAGCGCCTGGTGGCGCGCCTGTTCGATTTTCAGGTTCGGTCCCCCGGCACTCGCGTCACCCTCGTCGCTGGCGACGTCCACGTTTCGACCATCGGCCGGCTCGAGTCCAGCCGTGAGCAGCACGTCTCCGGTCGAGCCCTACCGGTTGTGCACCAGATAGTCTCGTCGCCGATCGGGTACACGGTTCCCACTGGGCTCGTCGCGTGGCTGCTCCGGCGCGCGACGAAAAAGCGCATCGAGGTGGCGCCGGGCATCGTCGGTGATTTGGTCGATCTGGTGGGCGTCGATACCGACCGGATCTTGGCGCGGAGGAACTTCGCTGTGATCCGTTGCGATGACGGGGATGACGGCTGGCACCCCGACGCGGAGCTTCGTGTTCGTTACTACGCCGAGGGTTTGGCCGCGCCGCTCGAGCAAAAGCTTTCCCGGGGCTGAGCGCGGCGGCCTTCTTTTTTTTCGGCTGGTCGATTCGGCGCGACGACGCGCCAATCGAGCTCGTCGGCTACTCGAGTGGACAGACCCGCGTGCATCGCTCGGAGCTCGTCGCGTCGAGCCGGGTCGAGCGTGTCGAGGCTACTCTGCCGCGCCCGCCGAGGCGGAAACTCTTCGCGGTGCGCGCCGGGGACCTCGAGAAAGTCGAACAGCTCGTCGAGATGGTTCCAGAGAGTTTCGTATCGCATGAGCATCACGGGGTATGCCGGCGCGCCTTTCTGCCAGGCGGCCATCTGCTCTTCTCGGCGCAATTGGTCCACCCCGCGGTCGAGATAGTCGTCGAAGTCGACAAACGCCTTCCGGGCGGTTCGTCGAAGCCAGGCGTCGGCGGCGGCGCGCCGCTCGGTCTGCTCGGCCTTCTTCCGTTCGAGCCATTCGATTGCGCCAACGTCCGAGGCGTACCGGCCGTTCGCGTCCGCCCACACGCCTCGCCGTTTGGTTTCCCGTAGCCCAAACCTTTCCACCGTGAGCCTCCACGAATCGTGGGTCGGGTAGTCGATGTCGTCGGGGATCAACCCGTTGATGTTGGCGTAGTGTAGCGCCGCGTTTTCTCGCCGGAAAAGGCTCAGCAGACTCTCGGAGGGGCATCCGAAGAGAAAGACGGCTCGCTCGACCGTGCCGAGAGCCGGGGGCTCGACAGGATGCTTCAGGGGATTTCTGAAGCCGCTGGCAGGATTGACGGTTTGGTTCGGGATCCGAGCGAGGAAGTCGAGCAATGTCGTGGTAGCGACGCCGCCAAAGGAAGAAACGAGTGTTTTCGGTTCTAGCGAGATCACGACGCCCCAAGTCGCTCGAGGGTGTCTTCTCGCCTCCGAGAAAAGTATTCGCGGCACCATCGGTGGAACTCGGGTTTGTCCGACGCCCACCGGTAGGCGCCGCCGGGCGAGCACACGAGGTCCGCCTCCGGATCGAAGTCGTTGTCGATCAGGACGCGGAGTCGGCGGTCGTACAAGCGATCGCTCTTGTAGCCGTGCCAGAGGTGATAGACGACGCCATCGACGTGTGAAACGCTGCCGCGCACGTCTTCGAAGAACGCGTCTGCCCATTTGGCGAGATGCTCTGTCGCTTTGGGGCCGAAGCGTTCGGTTTTGAGAAAGCGGCGTCCCCCGAACATCGCGTACGCGATGCTGAGATCTGCGTTGCCGAGAATGTTGCAATCGTATAGGCCGTGGCGGTCCAAGACGTTCCTTCGCGCCGCCCAGGCGTAGCCGGTATGGCCGTGCTCGAGGTAGCGCGACAAGACTCGATGACCCTTGTTGGCGACTCCGAGGGCGACGCCGTGCAAGAGCTCGTGCTCGGCTGAGCCCACGGGAAGGTCGTCGATGTCGCACGTCGTCTCTCCCGGTTCGAGGCGCACAGACGACGCGAACGGCTGCACCACGACGTAGCGCTCGAGCGCGTCTGCGACGGCGGCCGGCCAGTCTTCATTCGAAAACAGCACGTCGGCGTCGAGCCACGCGACCTTGTCACAGCTGGCCGGCAGGCGGGAGATGCCCACGTTCAGCAATCGTTCCTTCTGCCAGAGGGCGTCGCCACCGCGCACCTGAACGAGTCGGTTCGCGTCCGCCTCCTCCAGCTCGAAGGCACCGTGATCGAAGGCGAGCTCGACCGCGAGCAAGGGCACTCCGACAGCGGACAGCCCTGCGCGAAATCGGTCGTAGTTCTCTTTCTTGTTCCGATACCCACTGGGATTGAAGAAGGTGGTCACCGCCCACAGGTCCCCGCCCATCGTCTTCGGGTATCGAGGTGGTGGCGTGGGCAAGGTCGCTCGAAACGCCCGGTCTCTTTGCCAGTGCCGCGAAAGGCGCCGGAGTCGAGCCAAGTCCACCGAAATACACGTGGCGAGGTGCTCGCTCAGGTAGGTGTCAACGTCATCGTCAATGCGTTCGGTGAGCCGGTCCTGAAGAGACTTGTTGCTTGCACGAAGCGTGGCCTCGGTTTCCGGAACGGGGCGGTGCAGCTGCACGCCCACCACGTCGGGGACCGCGAAGACATCGTCGAAAAAGCACTTCAGGCGGCGCAGCAACTCGAAGCCGGCGTCGGCGGGACCCGAGAAAGCCTCGCTGAGGCCGCCGAGTGCCAGAAAGACCTCGCGATCGACGACGTACGACGACTTGCCCAGACTCTGGCCAATCGGTGTGCGCCCCTCGGACTGCTCGGAGGTGAGGCGCCGGCTCGCCACGAACTGATCACTAGCGCGTCGCGGCAGCTTGAAGAAATGCGAGAACGGTTTCGCTGCGACGTAGCGACCCTTCTCGAGATCCGGAACGATCTCGCAGAACGGCAACACGAGGCTCGCGTCGTGAATCCAGAGGGAGTCGGTCGTCGCGCGAAGCGCGGCTTGGTTCACCAACAAACCCGTCTGAATGAGCGGGCGATTCGAAACGACCGATAGATGCTCCACCGCGTCGAAGCGAGTGGTGAGCACGGCGGCTCGTTCGACGCCCCCCGCGGCGATTTGCTCGGCGACATAGACAAGCGTCGGTTTCGCCTTGACGAGCTCTTCGAGCACGACCTCGAGGTTGTCGAGCTCCGCGTCCCCCGGCGCGTGCACGGGCACGATGACCGTGAGCGACCTTTCGCTCATCAGGAAGCGTCCGTCATCTCCATGGCGTCGACCGCACCAATCGCCGCGGCCGCTGCGGCCGCCTCGGCGGTGTCTTGCTGCTGCTGCTGCTGCTCGTCGGCGTGCGCCTCGCGGTCGGAGCCGCCGCCCTGTTTGTCGAGCTCCCTGAACGCCGAATAGTCGGCCTTTTCTTGCCCGTGGCTCGCTCGATGCTGGTCGAGCTCCGGTAGGACTTCGCGCGAGAACCCTTCGTAGGGCATGGGCTCGTCCGCGCCGTAGCCGAAGGCGTCGTACGGGAAGAAGTGATCGTCGTGATAGAGATAGTAGTCGAAATCGTCCCAGTCGTCGTAGTCGCAAACATTGCGGTGCATGCGACGAAGCAAGCGAGCCCGTTTCTGTGTCCCGTCCCGTTTCATGTCCGGGAGCGCCACTAGCCACTTGTGTTTGTCACCGTGGAGCCGGTCGTGAGGCTTGACCGCCCACTTGCTGCGCACGTTGGAAATGCTGCCCATGCGCCTGTTGCGATCCGCGATTTGACCGTCGAGGTAGTTCTTCATTCCGAGCAGGTAGCCGCCTTTGCTCGCCATGGCGAAGGCGATCGCGACGAGCTTTCGCGCTCCGGGTCTGACGTGGCGGTGGATCTGTCGCAAGTTCGACTTCGACATGTGGTCCGCGAGCTCGTCGCGCAGTCCTTCGGCGAGTCGGTGCTCGAAGTTGTGCACCCACTGATAGAGCTCTGAGTGCTCGGCGATGAGAGCGTTCAGCTGTTCCGTGAACGCATCGAGTTGGTTGATTCGCTCCTGCAGCTGCCCGGCGTGCGCGTGCGTGTTGTTGTAGTCGCCGATCAACTGATCCCAGTCGGGATATCCCAGGGCCGCGACACATTGTTTCCGCGCCTTCTTCTCGCGGTGCCCGCCGAGGGTGACGGTGTCCATGAACGACGAGAACGCTCCCTTCCCGAGTTGCCTTTGCACTTCGCGGTTTTGCAGCCACTGGAAGGGCTCGATGCTGAACTTGCCCAAGTGCGCCTGATACTGGGCAATGTTCTGGGCGCACTGGTTTCGCTCGGTCACGATCGTTCCGTGCGGGCTGAGCATCGCGTCGCGGTTGACGAAGTTGGGATCCGCCTCGATCGCTGCCAGGCGTTGAGCCCACGCGTCGCGATTCTGCTCGTATTCGGCTCGGCGGTGCACGAGGTGCGAGCCACCGGTCTCGCGTGCCGCGCTCGCGAGGTCCTCGGGGGTCGCGCTCGGGAGAATGGCGGCCGCCGCGCGTTTGAGGGCCTCGTGGTACGAGCTCCTGGCGACCTCGGCGGTCGCGTCGACCGTTTGTTTCTCCGCTTCGAGCTCGGCGACTTGCTGGGTGTAGCTTCCAAGCGCGTAGTTGGCCGCTTCGACGCCCTGTTGCTTAGTCCACATGGGTTCCTTCGTTTTTTTGCTGTTCAACCAACGACTTCGGCGAGCACGTCGTCAGGGCAAGCGTCTGGTCGAGCGTCCAGCTCGGCGGCGACGCGGGATAGGGAAGTGGACAGCGCAGCCCGGCTGACCGAGCTTGTGAGTCGGTCGAGGGCTGCTCCCAGCCCCTCGGCACCGAAGTGCTCTGCGATTGCGGCGAGCGCGTCGTCCAGCCGTTGCCGCCGCTCGGGCTCCGTGCTCGGCGAACCGTCCGAGCAGAAGGCCTTGAGGAATTCGTTCCACTTTTCTTCGTCGTAGCCTGACTGCGCGCGTCGTCGAAGCAACGTTGCTCCCCACCCGAGTGCTGGTCCCGAGGCCGCGTCCGCCGACGGGTCGCCCTTCCACCCGGACGCAGCGTCCTCCGTGGCGTCGGCGTTCGCAGCGCGTGTCGCGGCGACTGACCGCCATGTCAGAAACGCGCCAGCTACGGCCTCGAAATTGTCGTCGCCGCGAAACGCCCGTCGCAATGTCGCGACCTCGTAGAGACGCCGTCGGTCGAGCGCCGAGTCGGGCAAGGTGCTGTGCAGGGCGAGCAGCTCGACGGCGCTACGGAGGGCGCCGATGGACTTCTTTCGCGCGCCGAGGCCGCGAAGCAGTCGCTGGCGAGTCACGCCTTCGAGTAGCCCGATGAGTTTTTGGCGAAGCTCATCGGGATCGGCGGAGCTCGGGTCGAACAGAGGGCAGCTCCGATCGAACACGTCGTGGAAGTCGGACCTTGCTCCCTGCTGGACGCGTTCGTCCTGCCGATCCATCCCTTTCCTTTGAGCAAAGAAGAGCGTCGGCACACCGGCGGCCAGGAGCTCTTGGTACGTGTTGTACCCCGCCGCGCACACTGCGGCATCGAGAGCTCCGAAGTACCGACTGATGTCCGGCTCGCTCAGTGGGGTGACGTTCCTGCGATAGATGCGCTCTCCCCGAAACAGGGGGCCGTATCCCACCAGGAGGTGAACATCCGGGATGATGGCGAAGGCGTCGACGAGCGCGCGGAGCTCCGCCGGGGCCTCCTGATCGCCCCCACCCCCCGCTGAGACGTAGACGAGTCGGTGGGGCCCATCCACATCGAAGTAGCGACGGACCTCCTGTCGAGACGGATTACCGCTGGGATCGTAGCCGTGCACCGGCCCGACGAATCGCCGCCGGGTGCGGATCGAGGGCGGTGCCGGGTAGCGAGCGCTCTCGCTTTCCCAATCAGGGACGATGACGCGGTCGTAGAGTTGCGTGTGCAACTGCACGATGTCGGAGGAAGCCACGTCGTGGTCTTTGTGACGATCGATCAACAAGGTGGTCCGGGCGTAGGCTCGTAGGAAAGCGAACTCCTGGTAGGCGCCTTGCGGCACGGTATCCACAACGAGCACGTCGGGTCGAAACTGTGCCACCAAGTTCGAAATCAAGAACTTGCTTCGTGCCACGAACTCGGCGCGGTCGACGCCGCTCTTCACCGCGGCGGACTTCGACGGAACCTTGAACACGGGAAAGTCGTGGATGATTTCTGATCCATCGCTAGTCGTCAGGAACTGGAAGTCGGCGCGGGCCCCGCTCGTCTTGACGAGTTCTCGGGCGTTTCGGGCGATAGCAAGCAGTCTCGCTACGTGACCGAGGCCAGTCCCGTTGATGGCGTAGAAGAGGATTCTGACCGGCGAGCGGGGCATGCAGGCGCGCGCCTCAGCTGAATGACGACTGCTTGTAGAGCTCTTCGAGTCTCGCGTCGGGTGGAGTCGGATCGAGTGAATCCATCTGCGCGACGTGGCGTTCTATGACTTCGCGGTCGGCCGCAGAAATCTCCAACTTGCCGATCAGCCTTTCGTACAAGGCTTCTTCGCTCGCGTCGAAATCTTCGTCTACGGCGGCCATGCTTCGCGCCCGGAGTGCAATGAAGAAGCGATCGGCATAGGCGTCGACGGGTGCTACCAACTCGTCGAGTTTCTTCGCGCCTGCGGCTTCCAGCACCGAGTCGAGCGTATCGCCTTCGCCCAGCAGCGGCTCGAGCATCTCCCGTTCTTCGGCCGCGACCGATCCATCGGCGAGCGCCATCTTCGCCATGACCAGGACCGCAGCTTTCCTTGCGCTCATCAGCGTCACCTCTCCGGATCGCCGGGCGTATCACAACCGCTCGGAATCCCCTAGCGGACCCCCCGCGCTGGCCGTGTAGGCTCCAAGGAGCGGGATCCGTCCGCGCGCCGATCTCCGGCGACATGTATCGCGTGCTGACGCGGGCAGCGAAGCCCTCCACGATCTTGCGCATCGCCGCGAAGCTCCACGGCCTGTTTCAGCGTGGCACGGAGCTCGACGTCTCGTATTCCGACTGCGAGGCGACAGTCGTGCTCAGCCATCCGGCGTACTTGCACTACGGGTTCAACCATCGGAGCAACGTGCCGATGCTGCAGTGCATCGTCGACACCACTGGGGGGCGCGACGTGCGCGTTCAAATGACGTCGTCTACCGCTACGGGCGCCAAGTACGAGTGCCATTGGCGCCAGCCCCGCTCAGGCCCAGGGCCTCAGCCTTCGCCATTCGGCGAAATCTTCGAGCGACATCGGGCGAGCATGGCGGTATCCCTGGACGATGTAGCAGTCCAGGCTGTGGAGAAACTCTTCTTCCGCTTCGGTTTCGACGCCCTCGGCGACGACCTCGAGGCGCAGGCTTCCTGCCAGAGCGACGATGGCGCTGGTGATCGCGGCGCTCTCGGCGTCGATGGGTAGCCCGCGGACGAATTGCCGGTCGATTTTCAAGGTGTCCATGGGGAACTGGCGGATGTACGCCAACGAAGCATAGCCGGTACCGAAATCGTCGATTGCAACGCGCACGCCGTCCCGGCGAAGCGAGTCGAGGATCTCGCGCGCGAATCCCGGATTCTCGACGAGCACTCCTTCGGTCAACTCGAGCTCGAGGAGCCCGGGATCGAGACCCGACTTGTCCAGCGCCCCGCGCACGACGCACTCCAAATCCTTCGAACGCAGCTGGTGAGCACTCAAGTTCACACCGACGCGTGCTCCGCGTCCTTCTCTCTCCCAAACCGCTGCTGTTAGGCAGGCCTGCTCGAGCACCCACGCGCCGACTCGGGTGATGGCCCCGGTCGACTCGAGAATCGGAATGAACTCCGCGGGTGACACCGGGCCGAGCTGCGGCGTGCTCCACCGAAGAAGTGCTTCGACGCCTGAGAGTGTGCCATCTCGAGTATCGATTTGCGGTTGATAGTAGAGTTCCAGCTCCTCTCGCTCGACTGCTTGCACCAAGCCGCGTTCGAGAGCCATGCGTCGACCCGCTACTTCGTTGACGGGACCGGAGTGGAAACCGAACACGTCGCCTCCACTCAGGTGGGCGGGCTGCAATGCCGAGTCGGCGCATGCCATGAGCTCGTTCGCAGTCTCACCGTCGTTCGGGTGCAAGCTGATCCCGATGCTCCCAACGAGATGGACGAGTTGGCCGTCGACATCGAACGGCTCTCGCATCGCCTGTACCAGCCGATCCGCGACATGCACGGCGAAGCTCGCGTCGTCGAGTCGCTCGAGCAGAATGACGAAGTGGAATGGTTCGATGACCGCGACAGTGTCCACCAGCTCGAGCGAGCTACGGAGGCGGTCGAGCACCCGTGCGCCGAGGCCCCCGGTGTCAGCCGGCAACGCAGGCGAGCCGCGTTCATGCACCTTCAGGGCGACAACCGCGATACCCCGGCCCTCGAAGCGCGAGCCCGTGGCGAGCTCGAGTCGTCCTTTCAAGAGTCCGAGGCCGCGTGGATCTTCCACTCCGAGACGGTATCAGTCCGTGCTTCGCAGTCGGCGCTTTTCCAGCGCTCGCCGGCGGCGGCATTCGTCCGAGCTCCGGGCTACTGCGCCTCGAAGAAATCCCAGACGAGCCGTGTCGCATCTTCGTAGTTCGGGCCGCCGCCGTAGGGCAAAAGGCAGGTCGGCGCCCCGCAATCGCGGCCGGCCCAGCCGTGAATCATGCCGTCGAAGGAGCAGTAGACGACTTGACCTCCAGGCAGGCAGTTGCGATGCCACTCGCATGTGCCGCCCTGGACCTGGACAATGTCCACGTCGGTCGAGCAACCGTTGTGAGCGACCCATTTGTCGCGCGCGGTATCGCCACACCGCGGCACGATGATGAGATCGAGTGATCCGTGGAGGATCATGACTGGTTTCGGCGGACCGCAGTCGTCCGGCGGGCCGCCGCCGGAGTGCGGGGCAATGGCTCGGACGAGGTCCGGGCGCTTGCAGCCGATGTGGTTCGAGAAGTATCCGCCCATCGAAAAGCCTGTCGTGAAGACGCGGGTTCTATCCAGGCAGTACTCGGCATCGATCGCGCCGAGCACTGCCTCCACGAACCCAAAATCATCCGCTAGCCCGGGCGAGAACGCCCCGAGACCACAGAGCAGGATCCCCCCCTGGTCCCAGGTCGTGAGCTCGCCGTCGGGAAAAACTACGATGAAGCCCTTTTCGTCCGCCAGATCGGTGAAACCAGTCAGAACCCGCATGATCTCCCCCGACATCGAGAAACCGTGATGCACGAACACCACGGGAGTGGCCCGGGTGAGGTCGATGTTCGGTGGGATGTAGAGCTCGAAGCTCCGTTGGAACAGACCGACCTGTAGCGTTCGTTTTGACAGGCCTGTGGTGCCGGTCTTGCCGAGGCATTCGGGCGCCGGCGCGTCAGGGCCGGCATCGATGACGGGCCCCCCATCGGCCGCCGGGATCCCTCCAGTCCCGCTGGCCCCGGCCGCCATCCCGATTCCGGCGCTGCCCGCCATACCGGACGACCCGGACGAGCCGGAGTTTCCGCCGCTTGCCGCCATCGCACCGCCGAAACCACGAGAGCCTGACGTGCCCGAGCCGCCACAACTCGCCACCAGCAGTGCGGCGCCGACGCCAGCAGCAACAAGACTCGCGGCGAGCCATTTTCCGCGGGCGGAACCGAATCGCGCTTGCATTCTCGAAGCCTCCTGAGATGTACAGCATACGATATAGCATTAAAAGGCTAGTTTGTCGTGTGTTGACGTTGTTTTCAAATTATATATCGTATACGAAGTAATTCCAATGGCGAGTATATCGGCCACCAAAAAAAATCCGGATCTGCTGCGGCCGCTCGACGTTGCTCGGGGTGTGGCTCGTTTGCTGAGAAAGCAGCGCGTCGTGCGCGAGGCGTTCCACACGGTGATGCAGCTCGATGATCGCGCCCCGCTCTCGATCGGTAGCTTGCTCGAGCGCAACGCACGTCGACATCCAGGACAGCCCGCGATCAAGCATCTACGGGGCCAGGTCAGTTACGGCGAGCTCAACCAACAGGCCAATCGCATCGCGCACTATCTACACGGGCGCGGGATCACGAAGGGCGACGTCGTCGCCGTGCTGGTCGAGAACCGACCTGAGATCCTCGCGGTGGTGGCGGGCGTGTGCAAGCTCGGCGCCGTTGCCGCCATGATCAACACGAACCAGCGCCACGACGTGTTGCTCCACAGCCTGAATTGTTGCACTCCGCGTGCATTTGTCGTCGGCGAGGAGCTCTGGGCGGCATTCGACGACGTGCGCCGGCGGCTACACGACGCGAGCGCAGTCGACTGCGAACGCCCGATCTATTGGGTCGCTGACGGTCGGGTCGACGCCGTTCCCGGGGTGACCATCGACTTCCTCACCGAGGTGGCCAAGTGCTCTTCGGACAATCCGTCGACGACCCGAACTGTCACTCTGGACGACCCGTGCTTTTACATCTTCACGTCCGGCACGACGGGGCTACCGAAAGCAGCGATCCTCGGACACGGTCGTTGGGTCAAGGGATCGGTCGTGATGGGCAGACTCTGTCTCGAAGCCCAGCAAGATGACACGATCTACGCTCCGCTGCCGCTCTATCACAACCAAGCTCTCACGGTCGGGTGGGGCGCGGCGATGAGGGCCGGGGCGTCGCTAGCGATTCGCCGCAAGTTCAGCGCGTCCGCGTTCTGGGACGATTGCCGTCGCATGGGCGCGACGATGATCGTCTACATCGGAGAGATCCCACGCTATCTCCTCAATCAACCGCCCAGCGAAGGGGATCGAGCCCACTCGGTGAGAAAAGCAACTGGAGTCGGCCTGCGTTCGGATATCTGGGACGACTTCAAGTCGCGTTTCGGCATCGACGAGGTCTACGAGTTCTACGGAGCTAGCGAGCTCAACATCGCGTTCATCAACGTCATGAATCTCGATCGCACCGCGGGCTTTTGTACCGCTCCGTTCGCGATCGTCGATTTCGACGTCGACGCCGGTGAAGCGATGCGAAACTCGTCCGGTCACATGACTCGCGTCGGGCGTGGGGGCACCGGCTTGATGATTTCTCGAGTCACGCGCAAGTTTCGCTACGAAGGTTATACTGACCCCGAGGCGACCGAACGAAAGCTGTTTCGGAACGTATTCAAGCCTGGAGACGTTTGGGTCAATTCGGGCGATCTCGTGCGCGACATCGGTTTTCGTCACATCCAGTTCGTCGATCGTGTGGGCGACACGTTTCGATGGAAGAGCGAGAATGTTTCGACCGGTGAGGTGGAGAAAGCGATCAACACGCTTCCTTGGGTTCTAGAATCGACGGTTTACGGGGTGGAGATTCCGTCGACGGTCGGGCGCGCCGGCATGGCTTCGGTCGTGTTGCAACCGGGCGCGGCCTGCGACCTCGACGAGCTGTACGCGCACCTCTCAAGGTGCTTGCCCGCCTATTCGGTGCCAGTGTTCGTTCGGATCACTTCGACGCTAGAGGTGACCGGCACGTTCAAGCATCGTCGGGTCGAGCTGCGAAAGGAGGGCTACGACGGCAGTGACATTGCCGATCCGATCTTCGTGAGCTTGCCCGGATCGCGGAGCTACTCGCCGCTGACCGTCGAAGCCCGCGCGGCGGTTCGCCGGTCCGAGCACCGATTCTGAAACCCCGGAAGCTCAGCGAGAACCGTCACTCGGGCCTTCTCGAGAGGACCGGGCTCGCAGCCACCGCTCGATCTCCGGCCAAACGAGCCCCGGCGCCTTTTTCCCCTGGATGAGGTCGACGTGTCCCCAATGGTGGCCACCATCCTCGCGGCCGAAAACTCGAAACGTCTTGTCCGTGCTCGGGCTTCGAGAGAACCCTACCTTGGCGTCCGAAGGGGGGAGCAGAGTGTCTCGGCTTCCCGCGACGACGAGCAATGGGACATCGCCGAGCTGACTCCACCGCTGACTGTAGTCGACGCGCCCGTCCAGCGAGACGAATTCGCGCGTCGTCGCCCACTGCATCAGATGGCGCAGCACACCGACGGTGAGGTGGTCGAAGCCTTCGCTGACCCGGAACTCGAGTACCTCCTTGGGAAGCGAGCGGGGCTCCCAAAGTGTAAACGGGGATTTGCGCATCATCGGGTGCTCGATGACGGGCAAACCGCCGAGGACGAGCTTCGCCGCGAGCTTGACCGGCACCGGTTGAAGGTTGACTCGCCGCGACTTGGGTAGCCGCGAGAGGATTCGGCCGACGAAAGCGAACAATGGTTGGCGGCCGCCGAACGCATAGACCGGTGCCACCCCGACGACTCCAGCCAGTAAATCCCTCACGTAGGGCGCGCCGCCATAGACGACGGCGCCGCCAATGCTGTGACCGAGCGCAAAAACTGGATGGTCCGTGCTCTTCCTGATGGTGCGTACTGCGGCGGGGAAGTCGAGCTGCATGTAGTCGTCGGCCGACTGGGGTCTGGGGTTGCCCTTGCGACTCCGGCCATGACCACGGAGGTCTAGATTCCAGGTGTCATAGCCCTGAGACACGAGCCAAGCCGTGAAGCTCAGCTTGTCGAGGTGAAACGTATAGCGGTTCTGCCCGAGGCCGTGCACCAACAGCACCGAGGCCCGCGCCGAACCGATTGGTCGTTTCCTAACCGCCTTGAGCGTTGCTCCATCCGCGGTCTCGATCGATTCGACCGTCTTGACTAGCTCGACCCGGAGATCGGCGAGAGCGTGTTGCGTCTCCATGTGGTTCGAGCTGCGCGGGTGGCGATCTCGGCGAGGGCGACTTTCTTCGGTTGCCCCAGCGGGACAGCTGTAGGTGAGGTTTTTAGGTCAGTCAACGATTCGTGCGGCCGATAGGCGGCGAGCTCAACGGGCGATGCCGACGTTGCAGCACCCGTGTCGACAGGTGGCGATGAATTCGATGGGCGGACATGCACCCGCCGCGGGGTGCCCGCACGCCGGCGGGTGGTTTTGCCACCGGCCGCGAGCCGACCTTGCCACCGAGTTTGCTCCGCACGACGTGATTCCGACGAGCTCGCAATCCGCATCGAGCGTGCAGCTCAGATCCTCCGCGGGGATCGTGGATTCGGCCGCCGCGCGGCACTCCGGCGTGCCCGTCCATCCTCCCCAGGTCATCGATTGTGCGCACGTAGTGGGCGGGACCGACTCGTCGGCGACCGTGTCAGTGGGTTTTGCCGTTCGGCACCCGGGCGTCGAGGCCACGAAAAACCATGCCGCGACGAAGGCTCGTCGCGCCCGGAGGGATCGAGATGTCGGCAAGACGCTCAATCGCAGCGGAGGCCTCGGCCGGAGGCCGGGGCGAGCATGTGCGACGGCGTCAGAACGGGATGGGCCAGCGGCGCCAATGTGCTGCCCACGAGCACGCCCCCGGCGAAGTACGACCCCGTGTCGGAATCTGGGAGCACGTCGTGGGTGGCGGCATGCGGGTACGCGACCTCGCTCACCTCGACGATCGGCACTCCATCCAGTTGGCCGCCGACCACGAGATCGCTGAACAAACGGCCGTCTGACGTCGGATGAATCGGGCTCATTTCGACGACCGAGCCGGTTTCGAGCTCGACACGGATGACCCAGTGGTTTTCGACCGGGAACTTCTTCACGGCCCGAAGCGGGACCGCAACGACGCGCCCGTCATCCACGCTGAACACCAGGTCGCCGGACCCAAGTAGCTCGATGCGTCGTTCCCCTTCGGGGGTGGCGACCATCGTGCCGACGGCAGCGCAACCGCAAAGTCGGCAACCTTGAGGGCAAATCCCCGGGTCTCCGGGTTGGCAGCTGAAATCGACGCCGACGGGACCAGGCGACGCGCAACAGATCTCGTCGAGGTTACAGCAGATGGTGCCGCAACAGTTCTGCGTGCCGATGCATGCGATGCCCTGGCATGGTCGCAACCCGCACGTTCCGTTGTCGCAGAACGGAGTGGTGCCGCTGCATTCGTTCCCACACTCGCCGCAGTTGCGGATGTCGTTGAGCTTGTTGACGCAGGCGCCGTTGCAGCAGTCCCACTCGCAAGTAATGACGGCGCAGCCGTCGACGCCGCCGCCGCCGCCTCCTCCGGTCCCGCTGGCTCCCGCTGCACCGCCAGTACCCGCGCCGCCGGTTCCCGCACCAGCACCACCGCCCGTGCCCGCACCAGCGCCACCGCCGCCGCCCATGCCTGTGCCGGCCGCGCCGCCGGCTGCCGCGCCAGCGGTTCCCGCGCCGCCGTTTCCCGATCCCGCGGCACCTCCCGTGCTCGCTCCCGACGCACCTCCGGCGGACGTTCCGCCGCTCCCGCTGGTCCCGGAGCCGGAGCTGGCGCCGCTGCCGTCGTCCTCGAAGGTGGCGCCACTGCAACCTGTCAGAAGAAACAAGCCAAAAGCGAGTGTCCGTGCCGTCATGCAAACACCTCTCGTTGCGCCGGAGGCTACCTTCCTCCCGGCGTCTCGTCACCTCGCATCGCGGTGGCGATCGAGCCGGCCGGCAACTTGACGGCCACATCGAGTCTCGGCCGTCACATCGAGACGACGAACAGTCCGATGGCGCATCCGAGGCCGACCGTGAACGCCAGCGAACGAACCATGTCGAGGTTCGCGAGATAGACGATGCCGTGCACGACTCGCGCCGCGACCCAACCCATCGCGAGGTATGCCGAGGTCTGAACGTCGGCGCTGGCGAGGTGGGCCACGACGACTCCGGAGGCGAACACGGGCAGCGCTTCCCAAGCGTTCGCCTGTGCGTGGAGTGCTCGCGCGGCCGCTCCCTCCTCGAGTCGCGTTGCCTGTAGTCTCGGGTGCTTGTTGTCGAGAGAGCCGAGCGCTCCCTTCCGAAGTGCTGCACCAACTCCGGTGAGAATGTACGGCAGCAGGCAACCGACGAGCAGGCACCAAAACGGTGTAGTCATTGAAAATTTCCTTGTCTGACGGGCGCGCGTGCGCCGTCCGTTCCTAAAAAGGCTGTCGGAGGGATGGGTCGGAGTCGGCGCAACGTCAACGCTCGCCCTCGGTGATTCGACTCATCGACGCCGAGATGGCCGATCCAGCGGGCAACGCTGGGCGAAACGGCTCGTCGACCGCTGATCTCGACGCTGCGGTCCGGAGCCCCCCTCCGGGGCTCGCACCCGGCACGGCGTGCACTGGGCACTCGCCCGCCGGTTGCTGCGTCAACGGCTACCTCTATCGAGAAGACGAGGCCGTCCCGTCAATCAGTCGTTCTATTGGAAGCGTCTACGAGCACGCGGACTTCGTTGGCTCACTCGTCGTGCCGGACGGAGATCCCTCGCGCTCGACGGAATGGCGGTCGATGCCGAACCAGTGGTTTCCGTGGTGAGCGCCGAGCGCTCTGCTGTATGATCGCACTCATGCTCGACCAGATGAACCGGACAGAAAGGCTCAGGCTGCTACGTTTCGTCGCGTCGTTCGCGTGGGCGGACGGCGTAGTCAAGGAGCAGGAACGCGCGTTCTTGCACGGCCTCATCGAGCGTCTCGAGCTCGGTGAGGACGAGGTCGAGCTGGCCGAAGGGTGGCTCGACGCACCCCCTCACCACGCTGAAGTCGATCCCAGCAAGATCCCCCCGAAACATCGGCAACTGTTTCTATCAGTCGCGCGTGGGGTCTTCGGTGCCGACGGCGAAATCGACGACGAGGAGCGCGAACGGCTCGAGCTGCTCGAACACATGTTGCTCGGCTGACCCCTCGGGGCGGGGCTCCAGGTGCGGCGCGAGAGCTGCTAGTCTCGGGCGATGCCTGCCAAAGGTGACAAGCGGCTGCCCCCCGTTCCGGCGCTCGATCGCCGGGGTTCCGCGCGGCACCCCGCGCGCATTGCCGGTCACATTCAGGCGGAGGACGGCGATCAGCTCGCGATCGTGCGCGACCTCAGCGTCACCGGCTCTCTGGCGCTCACTCGAGCCCGACTCGAGCTCAACGAACACGTTCAACTCGTGCTTGCCATGCCCGATGGGGGGGAACGTCGAGTATCGGGCAAGGTCATTCGCGCTGACGCGACCGAGGGCGCGTCGGCAGATCTTTGGCCTCACCGTGTCGCGTTGCACTTCGACCGCCCGCTCAGCGAATCGGATCCCGTGCTCGAGTTGACGGATGCGCAAGCGCTGCTTCTGGTCGTCAAGAAGTAGCTGGTTCGTGGGCTCAGTTGGCGCCCTTCTCGAGCCGCTTCAGCCACTTCTTGAGGGCCTTGTCGTCCGCGGTGAGGTCGATGGCGCGGCGAAGCTCTCCGATGGCGCTGCGGATCATTCCGGCGGCCTGATACGCCTGGGCCGCTGTCGATCGAGCTGTGGCGTTTTCCGGGTCAGCGAGCACTCCACGTTTGGCGAAGTCGACGGCTTCACGTAGGTCACCATCGGCTTTCAGCGTGGCATAGGCGGCACGTTCGAGCACCGCGGCGTCGTTGGGCCTGCCGAGCGCGGCGCGTTGATAAGATCGCATCGCCTTACGCCAGTCTCCGTGTGCCTCCTCGTAGGCGGCGCGCTTGAGGTAGGTTGCCGCGAGCGACTCGGCCGCCTTTCGGTCGGCGATTTCGAACTTCGCCTCGAGCAGCTCGTCGTCTGGCATGAGAGAGCGAGCGATTCGCAGGAGATTGACGGCGGATACCGGTTCGGTCTTTGCGATGGCATCCGCCTGATCGATGTAGTCGTCGACTCGACGCTTGAGCTCTGCGCCACCGCTTTTCGCCGCGTGGATGCGCTTGATCTCGTCGGCGGCGCGCTCGCGTGCCTCGACGGGGTCGATTTTGCGCCCGGATGAGGTTTCGCCCGCCGCGTTGGCGATGGTCGCGTTGAGCTTGCGCGCCAGAAGCCGTCGGCGAGTGGCCCAATCACCAACGGCGTATCGCGGGGAGACACTCTTCTTCTCTGCCGGCGACGCGGCTTTTGGTGGCTCGCTCGGGGGTGATGTCGGCTCTATCGCCGGTGCGGGTTCCGGCGCGGGTTCCGGCGCTGCTGCCGCTTCCATCGACGCGGGCATCGTCGACTCCAGATAGGCGCGCAGGATCGATTCGGGCGAATCCGGCGGCTGCGTACGGGGCGCTTCGTCGGCGACCGTCTCCATCGTCAGGCCCAGGTACTCGTCGTACTCCGTCCGCGACGCCTTGCGAGTCAGCACATCGTGCGCGTCGGTCAGCTGCTTGAAGACTTGTTCGAGCTTGCGCTTGTAGCTGCCGAGCTCCTTGCCGAAATACTTGTCGGGGTGAAAAATTTGGATTCGCGCGTAGTAGGCCGCTTTGATCGCCTTCTTGTCTGCCGTCGGATCGACGTCGAGTAGCTCGTAGTGGTCGATCGACTCGAGCTTCTCGAAGACGGCGTCGATGGCTTTTCGTCGGTCGGTGGCCAGATCCACCAACTCGTCTGCAGGAGGCAGCTGACTCCTCCGGGGACGAGCAGGCATCATGGTCGGGAGTCGATCGGCGTACCGGATCGCCCCCAGCCATTCGAGCATCTCCAGGCTTTCCTGCACCTGCTCCGACGCCAGACCGGTGATCGCGATGAGATCGCCGGCGCGCCGCCGACCATCGATCAGGTCGAGCACCTTCAGGTCACTCGGTCCGAGCGGCAAGCTGGAGGGGTCGGCATCAGCGACCCGATGCGCGGCCTTTGCTCTCGTGTCCGACATCCACCAACCCGCAACTATACACGGGCCATCGCGTGGCTGGGAGGGCAGTGCCTCGTGATTTGAGGGTCGTGGCGAATCGACCTACGCTCCGACCCCTTCGGTCATGCTAGGCGGTGGCGATCGGAGCTTCGCGCTTCCAACCGTTTGGTGTTTCGCGAGCTCGACTGAGCAGGGCGTCTCAAGGTAGTCGAAACGAATCGCGCGGAGAGTCGTCGCGCTCCTCCCAGAGGCCAAGTTGCCGGCCGACTTGGATTTGCTCGCGGAGCGGTGCCAGTACGGTTTCATCGCACGTTTGAAATTCGTCGGCTCCCAGAACTTCGTGTACCGGAGCCATGGCCATGGCGTCGGCTCTTAGTCCCACGAGCGCGTCGGCGAGCCGCCTCCGGATTTCCGATGAGACGCGCTCCGAAGCGACGATCAAGTCCGAGGGAATGGCCGAGGTGGCCAAGAGGACGCGCCCTTGCTGGTTGGGGGAGACGTCGAAGAATCCCGCGCGCAACAGGTTGGCGGTGGGGTTGGCGTTTTCGAAAACGCAATAAGTGCCTCCAACATCTGCCGCCCCGGACAGCACAGCTCGCGCGACGTTGCCGTGAGTGCCGAGGAAGGATTCCGTGCCGAACAATTCCCGGGGGTCGAGGCCGAGCGCGGCTAGGGCCAACCGGGGAAAAATGAATCCGGACGCGCTCGTGGGCGCCACCCACGCGGCGCGGACGCCGCGCAGATCGAGCGTGCTCTTGTACGCGGAGTCCGCCGCGACGAAAATGACGCCATGGAAAGCGCTCACGCCCTGACGGATCGAGCGCACCAGAGGAGCTGCCTTCGCGAGCTCCGCAGCGGTTACTGCGAGGGTCGGCGAGACCCATCCAAAGTCCACTTGCCCCGTCGCGAACGCCTCGGCCAACTCGCCGGGAGACCGGGCGATCCACGCGGCGACATTCCGATCGATTTGTCGTCCCACGGCCCCAACGAAATCGTCGAGCAACCGACGAGTCGTCGTGTCGTCACTGTCGGGGACACACCCGAAGACCAAGGACCCCGCCGACATCGCCATGAGCGTATCATTCCCTGGAGCGTTCGAGTTGGTCCGAGGTCGCCATCGGGCGCGCGATTCTTTTTTTTCGGCGGCACTCGTCGAGCAAGTCCGCTACTAGCGAGGCCGCGATGACCCGTCGCTGGGTAGCCATCGATGAAGCGTCCTCCCGAGAAGGTGTGCTCGAACTGAGGAAACGCGGCGACGATTTTCTGATCACGCTCGCGGGGCGAATCCTGATGAACAGTCACTCGAACCGCTCGGAGCTGGCATTGGCCGAGCTCGGTTGCCGCCTCGTCGAGTCCCGCCCGAACGCGAACGTGCTCATAGGCGGCCTGGGTATGGGGTTCACCCTACGCCGGGCGCTCGATGTGCTTCCCGCGACGGCTCGCGTCGTCTTGGCCGAGCTCAATCCGGTCGTCGTCGAGTGGTGTCGGGGTCCCCTCGCGGGGTTGACGAACTGCGCGATCGCCGATTCGAGGGTCGAGGTGAAAATCGAGAACGTCAGCCACACCATCGGCGTCGCGTCGAAGTCGACGCCCCGGTTCGACGCAATCCTGCTCGACCTCTACGAAGGTCCACCAACTGGACGCGGCGCCGAACGCGATCCCATCTTCGGTGTCCGAGGACTACGTGAGGCGCGGGCCGCGCTGAGCCAAGGTGGCGTATTCGCGGTTTGGGCCGAGAACCCCGATCTCGACTTCGAGCAGCGAGTTCGCGCTGCGGGGTTCGAGCTCGATCGGCGGCGCCCGGGTCGAGGCGGGCTCCGTCACGCGGTCTACATTGCCCGTCGCGTCTGACGTTGCCTCACTTTTTTCCGACGCCGACTCCGAGGCGACGGAGCATCCTGCAGCTGAACTCGTGTTTCTCGCGGCACCCGGCGCGCAGCAGCTCGACGCCTTTCTTCCGGCTGCGTTTGTGTCCGACTCCGCGATACACGAAGTAGCCTCCGCTCCAGCAGCCTCCGTCGTTGCCGAGCTCGCACGCGCGAGCGTAGAACGAAGACGCCTTTTTCGCTGAAACCCCGGTGCCCTGTCCGGCCGTGTACGCGGTGCCCACTCGCTCACACGCCTCGGCGTCGTTGGCCTCGCAGGCCTTCTCTTCGAGCGCGAGGGCCACCTTCAACGCCTTCTCCACATGCTGCCCCTCGCGATGAATGGAGGCGAGCTTGGTGCAGCTCGAGACTGCACCTTTCTCACAAGCCGCATCGAGAACTTCGAGCGCTCGAGGGATCGACTTCTCCTCGGCGAGCAAGACCTCCGCGAGCTCGTTGCATGCCGCGGCGTCTCCTCCGTCGCATGACGCTTCGAGTTGCTGCTCGGGAGGCACCGGCTCTTCGGGGACGGGATCCGATGGTTTGGAATCGGAACCGGCTGCCGTCGCGGCTGTGGTCGCTCGGGGCGACGCGGCGTCGGCGGAGGGCGGATGTTCGGGAGGCTCGTCGCGGCCTCTCTCGGGCGAACCGGCGGCCTGCGTGCCCGTGGCGGCGCATCCAGCCGCGAAAAGCAGCAGCATTGGCGCAGCGATGGCCCACGATTCGTTCGTCCCACGCACGGCAGCGAAGCATCCTAGCCTAGACTGTGCCGACCGTGCCGACGATCTCCTCGCGCATGTCATTTCTGGGACGCCTTTTCGGCGGCGTGGGGATGTCGTCCGACTTGGCGGATGCGCGTCGCCACCTACAGAGTCGGGTGGCGCTTTATCTGAAAGTACTCTTCCTGATCACGGCGACGTTCATGGGTGTCTTCACCCTCGGCGCCGTCATCAACGCGCCCGAGGACGTTTTCCGTCCGGGGAATCTGGGCGGATATGTGCTGATCGTCGGGGCCTTGGCCGCATGGCATTATTGTCGAAGCGGTTCGAGACCCGTGCTGAAGATTCACGGGGTAGAGGGGGCCGGAACGATTTTCTTTTGCTGCGCGAGCACGTTGCTCTCGTTCGACATCCCCATCGAGGCCGCGCCCGACCTCATCGGCGCACTCATCGTCTTTTGCGTCCTGACACTGCGCGCCGCGCTGGTTCCGAGCACCGCCCGTCGCACGTTCGCGATTGGCTTGTTCTCGGCGCTCCCGCTCGTGCTGGTCGCTTTCTATCGCTACCCTTCGATTCCGCTGTCGAATGCCGTGTCCTGGCAGGGCATCTTCTTGGCGCGGGCCGTGCTCTGGGGGTTCGCCGCTGTGACCGTGACTACCGTGACGTCGAGCGTGATCTACGGCCTCCAGACCCGCGTCCAGGAGGCGATGCAGCTCGGGCAATATTCGCTCGACGAGAAACTCGGGGAAGGGGGCATGGGATCGGTTTATCGTGGCACCCACCAGTTGCTGCGTCGCCCGACGGCCGTGAAGCTCTTGCCACCAGAGAAAGCAGGGGAAGAGAACATCGCTCGATTCGAACGCGAAGTCGTCGAAACGAGCCGGCTGGCGCACCCGAACACCGTGGCCATCTACGATTTCGGTCGCACGCCGGACGGTATCTTCTACTACGCGATGGAGTACCTGGATGGGTTCTCGCTGGAGGAGCTCATCGAGCTCGAAGGCCCGCAGTCGCCTGAACGCGTCGTGCATCTACTCGTGCAGGCGGCATCATCTTTGGTGGAGGCGCACGAGGCGGGCTTGGTTCACCGCGACATCAAGCCGGCCAACATCATGACCACCCGCCGCGGCGGCATCGATGACTTCGTCAAGGTGCTCGATTTCGGGCTCGTCAAGCATGCGGAAGTGGGGGGTGACGTGGCGTTGACTCGTGACGACGCGCTTACCGGAACGCCGCACTACATGGCGCCGGAGTCGGTGACACAACCGGACTTGGTGGACGCCCGCACCGACATTTATGCACTCGGTGCCGTGGGGTACGCGTTGCTGACGGGCAAGCCGGTGTTCGACGGGGCGAACCTCGTCGAGGTGCTCAGCAAGCACCTGCACGAGGAGCCGTTGAGCCCGTCGAGTCGGGGGGTCGAGGTCCCGCAGGAGCTCGAAGACACAATCATGCGGTGTCTCGCGAAGGACCCGAGCAAGAGAATTCGCAGCGCAGCAGCCCTGAAGGCGGCGCTCGCCGACGTTCCTGGTTCGTCATGGGCGGGAGAACGCGCCCGCCGGTGGTGGCTCGAGAACGCCGAAGCGCTCCGCCGCCGAAGAGGAGGCGGCGGCACGGCTTCCAAGGTGGTCGTGACCGGCTCGGGATACGCGGTTCAAGTCGATTTGGGCAACCGACCCGCGCGTTGACGTTGCACTGCCGCTTTTTGAACTTTTCGGTCGAGGCGCACTACTAACCCTCCGTTGACCGCGAACCCGCCTGCGGCGCCCTATCCGGCACGCCACTTGCACACGTCGATGGCCATGACGCGCGCCTTGTTCTGCTT
>JAJDAH010000155.1 GCA_029261965.1 Polyangiaceae bacterium | reverse complement strand
CGCACCCGCACCCGCACCCGCACCCGAGCCCGCACCCGCATCGACTTCCACCCGCAAGTGGGGAGGAAGAAAGTGACGCACCGATCGGAGGATGGCATGAGCAGGAAGGTCAAGATCATCGTAGCGGCTGGGGTGTTCGTCGCCGCCCTCGCGGTCGTGGGGTACATCTTTTTTGCCCCGCAACCGACGACGACCGTCGACGAGACTTTGGCCGACGAGAGCGCCGAGCGAGTTCGATCGGGTCAGTTCAGCGGCGAGGACGCCGCGCACGACGTTTCGGGAACCGTCGCGATGTACCGCGGCAAGGACGGGCACTTCCTTCGTTTCGAGAGCTACGACGCCACTAGCGGCCCCGACGTGTTCGTTTACCTCTCGGAATCCGCCGAAGGAAAGCACGACGAAGAGGCCGTGCGCATCCCCACCCCCGGCGGAGTCGGCGAAGGGCAGGCGACGATGCGTGGCAACTTCAGCGTGCCGCTGCCGAAGGATCTCGATGCAAAAAAGTTTAGAAGCGTCATCGTCTGGTGCAAGCGCTTCGGCGTTCAGTTCGGACACGCCGTCTTGAAGTGAGTCGCGCGGTCTCCTCCTAGCGGAACGGCACACACGCGGACGAGAGCGCTGCCCCGGTCGTCACTCTTCCAGGATGGAGTTGTTGATCTCGATGGCGGTGTCGTCGTGCATCGAGATGCCGGGTTGCGCGTACCAAGAGCCGCCGGAGTTGCTTCGGATGATCGTGTCGTCGAGCACGATGTTCCCGCTGTGGTCGTTGGTCACGAAAAATATCGCGGCGCCATGCGCGTTCACGGTGTTGTGCTCGATGAGCGTGCCGCACAGCGAGAGCGTCATCGTATTGCCATCGTTGTAGATCGCGCCGCCGCTGCCGCCGCCGGGAGTGCCGGCCTCCGCGGGGTTGGCACCGTTTCCGACCGCTTCGTTGTGAGAAAACAGGCTGTTGATGATGGTCCAGGACACGCCGATGCTGCTGACGCCTCCTCCGTTCGAGCAGACGTTACCGAAGCCGCCGGCCTCCCCGCCGAACGTGCTGTTGAGCACGTGCACGGGGCGATCTTCGAACTGATCGAACACGCGCACTGCGGCGCCGCCGATGTCGGGGCCGACGTCCTCGCAGACATTGTTGAAGAACCGGCTGTTGGCGATCTTGAACCGACCGCCGCGGACGAAGATCGCCCCGCCACCTTCTTCGACGTTCTTCGCGTTGCCGTCCGAGAAGGTCAGGTTCTGAACCGTGAGCTCCGGGTGGTCCTGGTCGTTGCAGTGCGACGTCGTCCACTTCTGGTCCTCGTCACACGTGTTCATGTACAGGATGCGATGACGACCGTCGCCACTCAGTACGACCTTGCCGCCGCCATCGATGACGATCTTGGGTCCGGTGTCGTTCACGATTTTTGCGGTCTCGGTCATCGTGATGACCACCGGGTCCGGCCCGCAATCGAAGGTGATGACGCCGCCCTGCGCCACCGCGCTCACCACGGCCTCCGATGTGCAGCTCGCCGGCGTGCCGTCGCCGATGACGCGATCGGGGCTGGAGGTGTCCTCGGGCAACGCTTCGTCGGGCACGGGCCGACTGCAGGACTGGGCGGCGTTGCCCGCTGGTGGGCCCGACTCGGGGTTGGCCAGGGGGTTGTTTATGTCACTTCCCGACGTTCCGCCGGAGCCCCCGCAGCCGGCCATCGTCATCGGGGCGAACAGGGCGGCGAGCCGCCAAATCATCGAGCGAGCCATGGCATTCCTCCAAGCTAGGGGAAGAAGGATCCCACGCGACCCGAGGCACGACAACTGGGAACGGAGATTCCCGACCTGGATCGATCGTTGCACAACGAGCGGCTACACTGTCGACGGAGGAGCCAGTCATGCGTGCAATGCGCCCAGCCAACAGCGTCGGTTCACTCGTACGGCGTACCGCGCTGTTTACGACCAGCGGCCTGTTGATGGCTCTTGCCAGCTGCGTCACGACCCAGAGCGTCTCGGACGAGCCCGAACGGTGGGAAGTCGAGGTGTTGCGAGGCGCGCAGCACCTGGGGACGGAGTCCGTCGCGAATTGGCCGCCACCTCGCGGCGAGTGTCTCGACGAGACATTTTCCGTGCCCGATCTGCCCATAGATCGCGACACCGGCGCCGAGGCTGAGGAGGTGTTGCTCGCTTTCACCCACGTCGGTGAGCCACGGGGACTCATTTCAATCAACGGCGAGCAGCAGTTTACCCGAGTGGATTTCGTCGACCGGCTCGCCAGCGCGATCGCGTCCATCGTGGTCGACGTGACGGTCTGCGCCATCAGCTCGGCGTTTCCGGGTGACGACAATTGTCAGCCCATCGACGTTCAGGTGGAAGGCACGAGCATCACCCGTCGTTTTCCGAGCAGCTTGCTCGTCGTCGGAGGCAGCAACACCGTTCGCGTTTGCTCGACGGACGGAGACTTTTTGCTCGCCGATGGTTTGCGATTGCGGGAAGCGCCACCGCTCACCGAAACCGACGCTGGAGCCGACGCTGAACCCGAGGCCGGCGACGCGGCGAGGTGAGGGCGCTCCGCCGGCGGGTTGGCCTCGGAAAAAAAGTGCTACGCTCGGCGCTGCGATGAAACATCGAACCGCTTGGGCGCTCGTGCTGGGGGCGGCGTTCGCCGTGGCGCCGCGCGGCGCGCAAGCCGACCTCGCGCTCGACGACTCCGCGTCGGAAAAGAAGCTGCCTCCGCTGAAGGTCAGCATCGATAAAGCGAAGGTCGACCTCGACGACCATCGACTCGAAGTGAAGCTCAGCCGCGAAGCGGCTTCGGTGAAAATCAAGGTCTGGGGGGAATCGGGCGCCGTCTTGGCAGACGAGGAGCACGACTTCAGCGGCAAGGCGGCGGGCGCCGCGTTGCTCGTCACATGGAAGCCGTCGAGCGACGAGAAGGTCGCGAAGATCCACGTGTTCGGCTACGACGCTCACGGCTACTACTCCGGCGTCGCGATCGTTCCGTGGGCGCTCTCGATTCCGCACGAAGAGGTCAACTTCGAGACCAACTCCGCGAAGATCCGCGAGAGCGAGGTGCCGAAGCTCGAGGCGAGCTACAAGCTCGTCACCGAGGCGCTCGCGAAGCACCAGAACCTCGGCACCATCACGCTCTTCATCGCGGGCCACACGGATACCGTCGGCACCGCGGCGCACAACCAGGCATTGTCGAGGCGGCGCGCTCAAACCATCGCCGCGTGGTTTCGCAAGCGCGGCCTGAAGATCCCCGTCGCCTACGAGGGCTTCGGCGAGTCTTCGCCACTAGTGAAAACCAAGGACGAAGTCGCCGAAGCGAGAAATCGGCGGGTGGACTACGTGCTGTCCGTCGAGGAGCCTCGTTTCAAGACGCGCAGCGGCAAGCCGGCTTGGAAGAGAGTCTGAGACCCCACTCACACGAGCTTTGATTGAATATGCGGACGGCGTACTTGGCGTTGGGACTGATCGCAGCCGTGGGCTGCGCCAAAGGTGCCGGTCTCGACGGCGGGACCGGAGGCACGGGCTTCGGCACCGGAGGAGCGGATGCGTCGACCGGAAGCGGCGGCGCCTCGGCTGCCGGCGCCGCGGGCGACAGCGGTTCGACGAGCACTGGGGGTAGCGCTGGCACGGGCGGTGGCGGCGGTGTCGGCGGGAGCGGAGGGACCGGGGGAACGACAGGCGCCGGCGGAGCTTCGGGCAGCGCCGGGACCGGCGGCGGCTCGGGAAGCGGCGCGTCCGGCGGGACGGGTGGCGCCGCGACCGACGGCTCGTCGTGTCTCGACTATTCGAACACGTTCGATACGTCACAGACGGCGCAAGAGTGGACAGCTGGCAACATGCCGCTCGGACAGTGGGGACAGTTCGACCACCACTGGGATTGGGGCGTGCCCACGACGGGGCCAGCGGCTGACCACACCGGCGGCGGATCGCTCTGGGGCAATCGACTCGACGCCAAGTACACCTTCTTCGAAGATTCCTACCTCGAAGGACCGGTTTGGGATCTCAGTCAGGCCGTCTCCGCCACGTTCACGATGTGGCACTGGCTCGATCTCGAGTACTGCACGTCGAGCTGTGGCTCGGGCAACCCCGTGCCGAGTGCCATGGATGGCGCGCAGGTCACTTGCTGGAACGGTACCAGCTACGTGTTGGCGCCGCCGGCTGGCGGCTACTCGGGCGTCATTCGGATCTTCGACGTCTTTTCACCCGCTCACCCGCTGAAAGACGCTCCGGGCTTCGGCTTCAACCCGACCTTCGACCCTCAATGGAAAGAAGCCTCGATCGAGCTCCCAGTCGAATGCTTGCGCGCGGACGCTCGGGTTCGTCTGCGCTTCGCGTCGGACTCGTCCGCCTCGTCCCTCAACGGGGAGGGCTGGTACGTCGACGACGTCGCCTTGGTCGCTCAGTGCCAATGAAGCGCGCCGTGCCGCCGTTTGCCCGTGACCCGAAACACGTGAGGATCCCCAGATGAGTCTAGAGTTGAGCGTGCCCGAGCTCGGACTGAGCGAAGAAGAAGCCCAGTCGAAATTCGACGCCCTACAACGCAAGCTCGACCCGCTGTGGCGCGCCATCGCGAATCTCGATGACGACGGCGAGCAGACGATCGTCGTCGTTCCGTCGCTCACCGTGGACTTCGCCGGACTCGAAGGGTCCGTCCTACAGGCGTACGAGGAGCGCTTTTTGTTCCTATTGCTCCTACTGCGGCAGCCGAGCGCGCGGCTCGTCTACGTGACGTCGCAGCCCATCCAGCCGACCATCGTCGACTACTACTTGGGGCTCTTGCCCGGCGTGATTTCGAGTCACGCGCGCGACCGGTTGTTTCTCTTGGCGCCCGAAGACGGCGCGCCGCAACCGTTGAGCGTCAAGCTGCTGCAGAGACCGAGACTGCTCCAACGACTCAAGCGTCTCATCCCCAACCCCAACCGAGCGCATCTGGTGCCGTTCAATACGACGCGCCACGAGCGCGATCTGGCCCTGCGCCTCGGCATTCCTCTCTACGGGGCGGACCCGCGGCTCCTGCACTACGGCACGAAGAGCGGCTGCCGCGCGTTGTTCGCCGAGGCCGGCGTCTCCCACCCGGCGGGTCGCCAAGACATCCACTCGCGCTCCGACCTCGTCGACGCGCTCGCCGACATCCGACGCACGCACCCCGACGTGCGCGAAGTCATGGTCAAGCACAACGACGGCGTGAGCGGGGAGGGCAACGCCATTCTCGAGCTCGACGGTGTCGACGCGTCGAGCACCGCCGCGATCGAGCAGCGTCTCGCGTCGATGCGCCTCGAGGCCAAACATCTGACGAACGAGGCGTTCATCGACAAGTTCGTCGAGCACGGGGGCATCGTCGAGCAGCGAATCGTCGGTACGCCGCTCACCAGCCCGAGCGTGCAGCTCAGAGTGACGCCGCTCGGCGACGTCGAGCTGTTGAGCACCCACGACCAGCTGCTCGGCGGCGAGCAGGGCCAGAAGTACCTCGGTTGCACGTTTCCCGCGGCGGACGACTACGCGGCTCAGATTTCGCGCGAATCGATGAAGGTCGGCAAGCTCTTGGCCGCCCAAGGCGTGCTCGGTCGGTTCGCCATCGACTTCATTTGCGCCAAGGCCGCTGACGGCTGGTCCGCCCACGCCATCGAGATCAACCTGCGCAAGGGCGGCACCACGCACCCCTTCTTGACGCTGCAGTTCCTCACCGACGGCGCTTACGATCCGGAGGCGAACACATTCACCGCCCGAAGTGGCCCCAAATTCTACGTCGCGACCGACGCGCTCGTGTCCGCGCGCTACCGCGTGTTCACCCACCAGGACTTGTTCGACATCGCGGTTCGCCACTCGCTGCACTTCGATCACACCCAGCAGACCGGCGTCGTCCTGCACATGATGTCCGCGGTCGGGGACTACGGCCGCGTGGGCCTGACCGCGATCGGCGACTCGCGGCAGGAGGCGAACGACCTGTACGAAAAAATGTCCTCGGTGCTCGACCAAGAAGCCGACGCCGCCCTGGCCGTGTCCTCGCTCTGACAGCGTTCTCGCTCTGACAGCGTTCTTTCGCTGACAGCCGTGCCTCAGGTGCGCCCGAAGAACGCTTTCGTCTCGGGTTTCATCCAGTGAATCAGCAGCGGGATGCAGAAGAGCGCACACGCGCAGCTGCTCGCACACAAACAAATCAGCACCACGTGGAACATCCACGCCCACGGTTTTTTCGGTAAGAGCGGCGCGACGGCAAAAACGATCGCGAACGGCAGGCTCACGGCCACGAGGATGAAACCCTGAATTCGTGCCTCGATTTCATCGGTGCTCGTCAGGCCGAGCTCCTCCGGCATCACGAGCATGAAGATGCCGAAGCCGCTCACTACCAGGTAGATGAGCGACATCATGATCGCGAACGCGCAGTACCAGGGCCACACCGGCGGAGTGCCGCCACCTTCCGGCGTGTCCATGCCTGGCAGCGGCGGCGCGTAGGGAGAGCGATAGCCCGACGGATCCAAAGTGGGCCCATCCTACTTGCTTCGGGGCAGGCCAAAGCCCCAAACCGCCGGTTCCGAACACGCGGGCGTCAGACGCAGGAGACGTCAGTCGCCCGAGCCGCGATAGTCGAGCAGCCGCTACGGCTCGACGGCGCCCGCGGCGCAGCCGCTTGTGGGGCGCGGCTGACCCCGCTGGTCGAATGGCGGGCAGTTTTGCCCCACACCGAGCGCCGGGCTTCCCGCTGGCGGGAGCATCGTCGGTGTCGCGCCGCCGTTGTCCGCGAGTGCTCCGAGCTGTGCGTCCGCGAAGGTGATGCCCGACGTGCACTCGTTGTCGTCCGTATTGCTCGGATTGCCGTTTTCGTCAAAACGCTTTCGTGGCCACTGCAGATTGTTCGAGCCGTCCAGTGGCTCGGGCACGTTGCACGTCATCGGCGTGAACTCGTGCGTGTCGCGGTTGTTCAGAAACACCGTGTTCTCGACGACGAACCGCTCGCTCCCGCCGCCGTGCCCTCCACTGATGGCCGCTCCAAAAAACGCGCTCATCCCGTCGAACCCACCAATCGCCTGATTTTCGGCGAAGGTGCAGTTGCGCACCGTCCCAGCGCCGCGGAACACCAGCGCGCCACCGAGCCCCCGGTCCGCGCTGTTGCCGAAGAAGGTGCTGTTCTCGATCGTGATCGTGCTCGCGTCGGCCCTCACGCAACCGCCGAGCCCCGTCGCCGTATTGTTGGCGAACGTCGTATTGGTGATGCGCAGATCCATGTCGCGCATCCACAAGCAGCCACCGCCGTCACCCATCTGGTTACCCTCGAAGAGGCATCGGTCGAACGTCGAGACGCGCGGATCGGTGACGTTCGGCGTGCGGAACACCGTGCCGAGCTCGTTGCCCTGATTGTTGCGGAAAGTCACCCCACAGAACGAGACACGGTCCACCGAGTCCCCATCGATGACGACCGCCGCGCCGTTTCCGCCCGCGCCAGTCTGCGCCGCGTGGCCGATGCCCGGGCACGACTGATCGCAGCACGAATTCTGGCCGGTGCCGCTCGCCATGTTCCCCTCGAACACCGTGTTGACGAAGATCCCGTCGGACTGCAAAAGCCCCACACCACCGCCATTGGCGCCCTCGTTGTTCAAGAACGTGCTGCCGACGACGATCACCTCTTGGCTGCCCAGCGCGTAGATCCCGCCTCCGCCGGTGTCCGGCCCCGGCGTCGCGGCGAGGTTGTTCTGAAAAATCGAGTCGATGACGTGCAAGATCCCGTCCCGCACGTAGATCGCGCCGCCCTGCCCGTCGCCATAACCGTGGGCGCACTGCGGGTTGCTCGAGTCTTGCGGCGTGAAGTCGTTCTTCTCGGCTTCGGCGTTCTGCAGCGTCAGTCGCTGAATCGTCACCGTCGTATTCGTCGCCCGATAGTTCGGACTGTCGAAGCTGAAGATGCGATTCGTGCGCGAGCCCCGCCCGCCGTCGAGAATGATCTGCCCCTCCCCGTCGATGGTCGTGTCCACATCCGTGCGCAGATCCAGCTGCGCCATGACATCGATCGTCGCCGGACCGCCACAGTTGAACGTGATGATCCCACCCTGCGCCACCGCCGCCGCGAGCGCCGCGTGCGTACAACTGCTCGCGCTGCCGTCACCCACGACCTGGTCCGGACTCGAGGTGTCGACGAGCTGAATCGGTAAGTCACAAGTCGGCGATGGCGGCGGCGGCGGCGGTCCCCCACCAGTCCCGCCCGATCCCGCGGACCCGCTCGCGCCTCCCGTGCCGCCCGTTCCGCCCTGACTCATCCCCCCAGACCCGCTCGATCCCCCAGAGCCGCCGCCACCTCCGCTGCCGCCTGGCCGCGTCACACATTGGCCGCCCGTGCAGTCCTCGTTCGCCGCGCAAGCCTGCGAGCAGCTCCCACAATGCGCCGCATCCGAGCTCGTATCCGCACAAGCCCGTCCGCAAGCCGTCAACCCGCCCGCGCAACTGTCCTCGCAGCTCCCGCCAGAACAAACGAGCGCGCCGTCGCAAACGTTGTCGCAAGCGCCGCAATGATTCGGCTCACTCGCCGTCGAAACACATTCCGTCCCACAAAGCGCCTGCCCCGCAGAGCACCCCTGCCCAGTCGACTCCCCACCCCCGCCACTGCACCCCGAAAAAATCCCCATCACCACCGCGCCCAAAGCCACCGCAACCACACCCAACTTCAAGCACCGCATATGACCTCCTCGAAGAAACACTCCGCGACTCTATCATTTCGCCGCACCCCGCCCGCACCCACCAACGCCAAACTGCTCCCGCGCCACTGCTCCCCGCGCCACTGCTCCCCGGGGACAGTCCCCGTCGCCGCCCCTCAATCTTTCTCGCCACGAACCCGCGCCCAAGCTCGCGCTCAGCCTTCGCCAAATTGTGAGCCCGGCACCTCAACCGCAAATTGTCCACCGTCTGCCGCCCCCCCAGCGCAAACGACTCGACGTGATCGAGCTCCAACCCTCGCCGCTCCGGACAACGACTCCCGTCCTCATCGACAAACGTGCACTGCCCACCATCTCGGCTCCAAACCTCGTCGGCCACGCGACGAGGCACGTAGCGCGACGCCGACTTACCGCGCCCGACCTCGCTTCGTTCATCGTTCGACCCCGACCCCGACTCCGACTCCGACTTCGACTCCGACTTCGACTTCGGTGCCGTCGCTCTCGGCTTGCACGTTCGGCCGAGCTTGCGGCGTTCGAGCTGGTCGATCAGCGTCGAGAGCGCAGCGTCCAATAGCGCGGCCAAGTCCCCGCCCGGAGCGCTGTGCCCACGAAGGTCACGGGCGCGCTCGATCTTGTCGTAGAGCGATTGGTCCAGAGTCACCTGGAGCTTGTACCTGCCCGCCGAAAGCGGCTCGACCCGCGCCGCCTCCCGAGTCCAGTGCCCCGCACCCCGCGGCGCCGCATCGCTACCAGTCGCCGCATCATTGCTCACCGCCGCATCATTACTCGCCGTCGCATCCCCACTCGCCGTCGCCAACCGCTCGACTCCATTCCGCCGGTCGGGAAGCTTCCGAATCCGCGCCGGCACGTCCGGTCGAGGAAACCTCTCCGCCACCAATCGTTCGATGTCTCGTCTGCTCTTGCCCCGAGCCGACTCGAGCAACTCCCCGCTGCGACGATTCAAATGCGGCGCCAACACCGCGATCCCCGCAAGGTGCACGTCCCCCGCTCGAGAAAACCCAAAAGCTCCGCCAAATCCCGACTCTTCCGCGCCGCGGTGATGTGTCGATACGCCGCACCCTCACTCAACCCCAGCCTGCGCACGCAGTAATCGAACATCGAACTGTGCGCCGAACGCGCAAACAAACGTCGCCGGTCGACCTCCGCGATGTGCGCCACCAGCTGCGACGCCAACCGGCTTCGCTGCGCCACCAACTCCCCCAGCCGCTCGAGCAACCGCTCGTCCGACAACCCGCGAACCATTTTTCCAGCGATCATGAACGAGTATACCGCGCAGATTTCCAAGCCCTTGAGCCGGCACCCAACAACCGGCCGCGCACAGCACCACGATCAAAATCAAAACCCGCCCCAAAACCCACCAGCGCGCCACCCCGGCACCGCAACACCCCACCCACGAAACATCCGCGATCCCAAACGCAGCGCGCCCGAAAATGCGTCAAGCATTTTCTGGCTGCGCGCGCGTTTTTTTGCGCCAGGGCCCACGGACAGGAAACGAGCGCGTCTCCTCGAAGGTCGGGAACAGATAGCGCAGAAACTGAAGACGCGGCCTTCGCGCCCGAACGCGCATGGGCGGATCAGCAAAGACTGAACACCGCGCGAAGAAGAGTAGACACAACTGCGCGTCGCGTCGCGTCCGGAGAAGACGGGGTGAAGGCGGGGGTGATCGCGACGGTGAAAGTGCAGGTGGGGGCGATCGTGAAATTTCGCTTCGGCGTGGCTCGTCGTTGAACCTGCGGGCGAGTCCGGTCGCTTCGGCGCGGCCCGCCGTTGAACCCGCGGGCGAGTCGGATCGTTTCGGCGTGGCTCGTCGTTGAACCCGCGGGCGAGTCGGATCGTTTCGGCGTGGCTCGTCGTTGATCCTACGGGCCAGTCCGAGACGGACACCGGCCACGCCGATCGAGTAGCCAAAACGACGTCACGCGCTTCGAACGAACTTCCCAATGTCCCCGATCGCTGCGGTGGCCTCGGGAACGAGGGGGGCGAACGCGTGCCAGACGTGAATCATCCCCTCCGCGACGAAGAGGGTCACGTCGACGCCCGCCGCCTTCGCACGTTCCGCGAAGCGTTCGGCATCGCTCAGCAGCACCTCGCGGGAGCCAACGTGAATGAGTAGTGGCGGGAGGCCGGCGAGCTCGGCGTACAAGGGCGACGCGAGCGGGGTCTTCGGGTCCCGGTCGCCCAGGTACAGCTCGACACTCGTGTCGAGAGTCGGTTGGCGGAGCATCGGGTCTTCGGCCGCCTTGCTCTTCATCGACTCGCCGGTGCGCGCCAAGTCGGTCGACGGAGAGATGCAGACCCCGGCCGCCGGGAGCGGCGCGCCGTCGTCGCGAACCGCCAGCAGCGTTGCCAGGGTGAGACTGCCGCCGGCAGAATCTCCGGCCACGAAGAGGCGCGAGGGTTCGATTCCCCGGTCGAGCAGGGCCCCGTAGACGCGCTTCGAGTCCTCCAGGGCCGCGGGAAACGGGTGCTCGGGGGCGAGCCGATAGTCCGCGACGAAAACGCGCGCCCCGCACGCGAGCGCGAGTCGCGACGCGAGCGACCGATGACTTTTGGGCGAGCCGACCGAGAACCCGCCGCCATGGAGATAGAGAATGACGCGGCCCTCGTCGCCGGTCTTCGGTATGTGCCACTCGCCAGCGACGTTGCCCACCTCTTCGGTGCTGCGCGCGACGCCGGGTGGCGGCATCGACAGGGCCGTGAGCCGCGCCATCGCGCGCCTGGCCCGCGCGACCTCCTGGGGGTCGGTGTTTACCGGAAGCACCGACAGTTTCGAGATGAACCGCGCCGCCAGCCTTGCCCGGATGCTCGCCATGGGCGCTCAGTACCACGGTCACTCGGCGGCGGTCGACGCTGCTGCAGGATCGAGCGCGGGACGAAAAACATGTCGGTCGAAATCCAACTGAGCGTTGGATTTCGACCCACTTGGACGTCCAAGCCCCCTCGAATCCAACGCTCAGTTGGATTCGGGGGTACATGTTTTTTTGCCGAGCGCCAGGAGGGGGCTGGGCCCACGGAGAGGAGACGGGCGCGTCTCCTCGAAGGTCGGGAAGAGATAGCGCAGAAACTGAAGACGCGGCCTTCGTGCCCGAACGCGCATGGGCGGATCGGTAACGACTGAACGCCGCGCGGAGAAGAGCAGACACAACTGCGCGTCGCGCGACGTCCGGCGATGGGGGGGGTTATCGCGACGGTGGTGGTGGTGGGGGTGGCGGTGGTGGAGGTGGAGGTGGAGGTGGAGGTGGA
>JAJDAH010000154.1 GCA_029261965.1 Polyangiaceae bacterium | reverse complement strand
GGGCGGCGCGGGTGGGCAGGGCGGCGCGGGTGGGCAGGGCGGCGCGGGTGGGCAGGGCGGCGCGGGTGGGTAGGGCGTCCGCCGGGTTTTTGATGTCGAGGTTCCCGAGTGTGGCTGATTCGGCGCGCGGATCGGGGACGCTTTCGGGCTCGGAGCCCGTCGAGATGATCTTGCCGCTTCGACGCGCCACTGGTGTGTGTGGGGCTGCGGGGGGGCGTTTGAGGCGTCTTTCCAAGGAGGCTTCGATTCGAGTCGAAGGTTTCGCGCCGGGCTCGGGGATCTGAGTGGCGGCGCCAGCGGTCAGACTGCCGCCGAGCAGGCCGATACCGACCCACTTGCCGACGCCGGCCGCCGTGAGGGTGGTTGCGGGCGTCGTCGAGACCGCGACGGCGGCGGTCGTTGTAGCGCCTGCCGCCGCGCCGGTGCCGATGAGCTTCGACGTTCCCGCGGCGGTGGCCGCTCCGCCCGCTGCCGCTGTGCCGGTGGTAGCGGCGACGATTCCGCTGCCGACCCCCAAAGCTGCGAATGCGCGACTGTGAGCCTGCGTCGGGGGTGAGTCCGCGCGCGCTGCTTCGAGCAAACGGCGCGTAGTCGGGTCGAGATCGCCGTCGAGGATTCGCTCCGGCTCGGTCATGGCTTTCGTCCTCCTCCAAGAGTCTTCGTTTCCGTCACGGCTCGCTCGAACCACTCGCGCGCGCGTCGTAGACGCGAGGCGACGGTGCCGATCGGAATGTTCACCAACTCGGCGATCTCCCGCGTTATCATCTCTTCGATCTCAAAGAGGACAAACACCGTCCGCAGATCCTCCGGCATGCGGCCGAGTATCTCGTCGAGCATTTCCCTCGCGCGTCGCTGATCCGCGAGTTCGTCCGGACCGGGGGAGGGATCGCCAGTTTCGTAAACTTCGGGGTGCAGCTCGACCGGTCTCCGGCGGGCGGCGCGGCGAGCTTGGGAAGCGACTCGCACCGCGCTCGAGCTCAGGAACGATTTTTCGCGCCCAGCTTCGATGTCGGCGAGGCGGCGCGAGGCGACCATGAAGACGTGCTGGACCGCGTCTTCGGCCTCCGCCTCGTGCACACCAAACCGCCGCACCAGTCGCCAAACGAGATCGTAGTGCTCTCGCACCATCTCTCGAAGCCTGGAAGCGTCTTGCTCCACGGAGGTTTCGGCCTCCAGCTCGTGCTCGACGAGGCCAACGGCAGCCATCTGTCGTTCATGGCCAGTGGAGGCCATCTTGATCACGGCAGAAAGACCGATGCCCCGAGCCCCGCGGTGGCGGCGACCACAGGCACCTCGTAAACGCTCGTTCGCGGCGACCGAACCACGAATTCGTCGCGCATCAGCGGAAAGATGGCCCCGCCGTACGCTTCGACGGCGAAGAGCCGCGACGGTGCCCAGCTCAATCGGGCCAGTAGAGGAAGAGCCACCCAGGGTCGTGTGTCGCTGCGGATTGGCGTGACGCCGATGCCCTCCCCTCGAAGGGCGCCAAATTCAGCGCCGCCACACGCTCCGAGCCTCAGCGCACGGTTTGCAAGTGGTCTCGCGGCGCAGATCTCGAGTCGCCCCGCCGTCCACGTGAGCGTGCCGCCGCGCTGGGCGTCGACGCTGATCCGTTGCTCAACACCCCGAGAAGCGGAGAGTCGGAGCACCGGCTCCACCCAGGTGTCGGTGTAGAGCGCCAGCGCCAACCCGAGACGGCCTGCCGGTGTGAAAGCAGGTGCGACGCCCGTGGCGCCTTCGAAAGAAGCTCCGAAACCTAGAGACCAAAGGCGGTCGGAGTCATCCTCGGACGGGGACGCGCCGGAGTCGAGCGGGGTCGGCGAACGGGGGTCGCGAAGGACGGAAGGCGCAACCGGGGTTGGGGGCGGGCTCTCCGGTGGTAAGTCATGTTGCGAAGCGGCGGACGGCAGTGCGGTGGAGCGTGGGCCGGGCGGTGCGGTGGCGGGCGGTGCGGTGGCGGGCGGTGCGGTGGCGGGCGGTGCGGTGGCGGGCGGTGCGGTGGCGGGCGGTACCGGAGCGGGCGAATTCGGCGAGTGCGATTCGGGATCGATGGCGACGGCGATCACGAACGCCAGCAGGTCGAGCACCGCGTCACAGGTAGCGGCGCTGATTCGCCTCGAGGCTTGCGGATCTCCGTCGACACCGAGAGTGGCCACGCTTCGGTCACCGACGCGACGAACGAGCAAGTCGAAACGGCGGCCCTCCTGGGCGAGCACGACGTTCGGCATTCGGCGCTGGATCCTCCGCTGAAACTCGTCCGAGTCGGGGCAGTCCGTGTGCACGTCGTACCGAAGCTCAATCGGTACAGACTCGCCTGCGGCGCCCGCGCGAGCCGTCACCAACAGGGCGGCGCCGCAAGCAACCAGCCGAGCGGAGGCGGCGACCACCCGAACCACACTCCATCAATACCACACCACCCCTCTTGCTCGGCTCCCTGTTCCCGTCAGTCCGACTCAAATCCGCATGCTACGGGCAAGGCGCGCTCGACTTCCGTCCATATCAGCTCGTTCAACGAGTCGACGACCGCATCGCGGGTCAGGATCAGAACGGGCCGTTGCACTCGTTCGGACTCGATGGAGACGCTTGGTATACAGCACGGTCCCCGGCCGGACTTGCAGCAGCGAGCAAGACTCGCTTCACGAGGCGCAGCCGTTCAGCCTTCGGCAAGGCCTGAATCAGAGGCCATAGCTCACTGGCGGATGTTGGCTCACTCACGCCTCTGCAGCACTCGAGCAAGTATGTAGAAAGAGCCGTCCCAGGGACGCGCGGGGTACGCACCTCGGCGTCGAAGCTCGTTCCAACGGCGCGCACGACGCACGCCCCCCGCCTCGCTCCGACGCAGGCCGGTAGGCACCGCCCAACGTCGCGGTGGCCCGCCCCCAAAAACCGATCGACGCTGAGCGTGCCCGGCAATGCGCCATCGTGAGGAAACGGGACGTTGGAGCGGTTGCGATACCCCAGCGGACGGTACTCACCATCGGCGACCGGGACGAGCAGCTGGGTGCCGCACGACGAGCTGTCGCTGCACGAGTCGGTCGAGAACCTTCGAGGTCAGTCCGGCGCGGTGCTTCGCGACGAGCGACCCGGCCTCGTC
>JAJDAH010000153.1 GCA_029261965.1 Polyangiaceae bacterium | reverse complement strand
GCGGGCACGACGCCTGACTCCCGCGAGCGCCTCGTGGCTCGCCAGCGCCTCGTTGCTCGCCAGCGCCTCGTTGCTCGCCAGCGCCTCGTTGCTCGCCAGCGCCTCGTTGCTCGCCAGCGCCTCGTTGCTCGCCAGCGCCCTGCTATTCGCGACCTCGTGTGCGCTCGACGACTTCAGAAAGGGAGCCGACGCCGGAGCCAGTCCGTTGAACGGGGGCACTTCGACCCCAATCCCGAAACGTCGGACGCGGCGCCCGGGAGCAGCGCCGACTTCGTCTGCAGCGGCGAGGTGTGCGGTGACGGCGTTTTTCCTGCCCTTCCCTCCACACCACTTCAGTGCTGCACCGCAATCGGCGAGCGGTGTGGGTTTAGCGTCGGCCTGGTCGTCGAGGGCTGCGTCGAAGCAAACCAGCAGGGCAAAGAGGACGAAGGCCGCCCGGCACACAAGTTGACCGAGGGTTTCGTGTTGGACGGTTGTTGTCGGGACGGCAGCAACCTTTGCGGGCTCTTCGACCCGTTCGTCGGCTTCGGATGCGTCGAGCCGACGGTCATCATCGCCATCAAGGACTTGGCGTCACCCAAGCCGTGCGGCCAGCCGAAACCCGAGTGCGATCCCGACGCCGCCGGTCTCGACGACTGTCAGAAGTGCCTGCAAGAACGTTGCTGCGTCGCCTGGGAGCTTTGCGAGGACCAAGTCGCTTGCCCCGAACAGTTCGAAAGGTACCGGCAATGTCGGGTCGAAGGCTCGACCCAAACGTGCCCCTTCTTCAACAGCGTTCGTGAGATCTTGCAGTGCATCGATCCCCCCCTCCCCGTCCCGATCGATCCTTTCGCTGATAGCGGACCGCCCTCTGATAGCGGACCGCCCTCCGACAGCGGCGCGGACTCTGAGGCCGGCATCGACGCCGGTACCGAGCCACCTTGTGCCACTGCGTGCCTCGGAGGGTGAGAGACCAGCGTATCGAAGCCCCGCGCGCTAGCTCCTCGAGACGAATTCCGCGCCGTGAGGGCGAGCAAAGAACTTGCCGCGAAAAGAGCGAGCCAGCGACGTCGCGGAGTGCGCGGCGGCGAGCATCTTTTTGGATTGGACGGCGCTCGATCTTTCCCCGAGTTGCGCGCGCGACAGAGAGTTGGTGAACGAGATCGCTGCCCAGTGTTTCCGGAATACGTCGACTCGCCCTGATGCTGTTCGCCTGGCAAACACTGGCGGGCGCCCCTGGTCACGAGAGTCAATCCCGAAATACTGAGACGCTGGTCTACGGCACGCAGTTGACGAACAGGCTTGCCTTGTTCGTCCGATCAGTTCCCTGGCAGTTGAGGCCAGCGGTGCAGGGTGGGCAGTCATGGCACTGGTTGGTCTTTGGATCGTTGTTGCCGTAGAACTCATCGCAATGGGGCCCCCCGCTGTTGTCGCAATAGAGACCCTGCTGCCAGCCGCTGCCGGTGCTCGTGACGCTCGCCGTCGGATGGAAAGCCACGCAGGCGGCAGACTCTTGGTCGCTCGGCGAGAGGGCGAAGTAGGAGAAATGGTCGGTCCGCACCAACGCCATGTTCCCCACCACGTCGAGTTGGGTGAGCACGTCGACAATGCCGGTCGCTTCATCGATGGCGAAGCACTTCCAGGGGCGTTCCGAGCGCAATTTCCGGGCCGATCTGAATGCCGATGGTGACAGGTATGTCGAATTGCGTCCCGCTCGGGCCGATATCGAAGACCGGCGAGAGCAGCTTTCCGGGGTCGGGGAAATCCTGCGCGTCGTGCCCGACCATCAGGACGCCACCGATTTCGATGTGCGCGCGCGTGGTGTCGCCGGTCACTCGCGAGAAGGCCAGTCGCTCGCGTTCCCATTAGCACGCGGCGTTGTTGCGGTAGCGGTTCAGAGAGCGACGAGCGTGCGTCCTCCCCTACACGCAGAGGTAAGACGTTGCCAGCAGGGGCGCCGGTGGCTCGACCGAGCGACCTCCCGTCCTGCGTCGTCCAGAAGCTCGCCGATGAGGGCAGGGTGACAGGTCGAAAGATGCACTGGCTCTTCCGGGTCGCGGTCCTCGAACCCGTCGACCTCCTCATCGACGAACGCTGTGAAGTAGAGGTGAGAGGCTGGGTAGAGCATGGCTGATCGACGTCAACTATTCTTGCCGAAACTCGGTGACCGCGCGAATGATGCATCTTCTCGCGTCAGCTGGAGTCGTCGGTTCATGCGCACGCTCGTCGGTTTACTCACCGCGATTCTCCACGCGGTAGATGAGCCCGCATGGGATTCCAGACGTCGAAAGACGCCGCCTCGGCGGACGAGGACGCGTCGACGCCGGCCCCGCCAGGTCTTCGGGATCCGACGTCCAGGCGCGATGGCCCCGTGCGCTCGCACAGAGCACCACCGAAGCGTCGATGACGTCGGCCGTGCGGGTCACCCCGCAAAGCTGGCCGGCTTCCCGCGCGTGTGTCGTCGAGGGGCACGACCTCGACTTCGTCCGTAGCCAACAAGTGGGCGAGGCGTGCCTGTCGGCGCCCATCGCGCCACACCTGTCCTATGACGCCGGCAGCAACGAGCTACGAGTCGACCTCTTGCTGGCCCGGGCGCTCGTGGATATTGGCGGTTGCGCCGAGAATCGAGAACCCTGCTAGCATCGGAAGAACTTGGACGCTCTCGACGATGCACTTCGCGTCATCGCGCATCTCAACGCGGCGAAGGTGGACTATGTCGTCGTCGGGGGTGTGGCGATGAACCTGCACGGAATCGTCCGCGCGACGGAAGACCTCGATTTGTTCGTTCGACCGGATCCAGAGAACATCGAGCGGCTACGCAGGGGGCTACGGGAGGTGTGGGACGATCCAGACATCGATGACATCACGGCGGAGGACCTGTGTGGTGAGTACCCCGCGGTTCGCTACGGACCGCCGGAGGGTGTGCTCTACCTCGACATCTTGACCCGACTCGGAGAAGCGACCCGGTTCACCGATCTCGAGATCGAGGAAATCGAAGTGGCGGGGATCCCCGTGCGTGTCGCGACCCCTACGACGCTGTACCGGATGAAAAGAGACACCGTACGCCCAATCGATCGAGCAGATGCCGCTGCGTTGAGGTCGCTTTTCGACCTGGAGGATGGCTGATGCCGGTGACCAAGTACCGTTCGATCGAGGAAATGCCGCCACCGTCCCTGACGCGGAGTACGGCCGATATCGCCAGCCGCATTCGGGCCACGTGGAACCGCGCCTTCCTTCTCTGTCCCCCAAGCTTTGCGCGAGGGGTCACTAGATTTCGGTCAATCGTCGAGGCGAACGAACGTCGCAAACTGGAGACCGCACGGCGGGCAATTCGACGACGATCGGCGCGTGCTTCGCCGAAAAAGTCGACGTAGAGAGTTGTCCTTCGTCAAAAGGTGATCTGGCTAGAAATGCTTGACCATTTTCGCCGGGCACCGAAGGGTGCCCGTGCACAGCCGCAGCCGTGCTGCCGATCGCTCCTTTTTCGCGCGGACCCGATTATTACTGACAGTGGAAAAAGCCCATTACAGTAGCCGCCATGGTCAGCGTACCCAGACGCGGTTGCCGGGAAGGTCCGGGATGTGGATTCCAGTGCGGGAGTGGGTCGCTAGGGTGCGGATCGTGTGCTCACCGAGGCGGATGGCTTCGGCGGCGTTGGCGCTCACGCCCGCGGTGGTGGGCGAACGGTCTGTTCGGGTGACGTAGGACATCGCGGCGAGGCCGGCCTGAACTTCCGGTGTGGCGTGCACTCCATCGCTCAAGAGGTCGGCGCCGGTGCTCACCTTGTACTTTCCGAAATTGATGTGCTGCGGCAGTAGGGCCAGGTCGTAGAAGCGCGCGTTGGCGGTGATGACGAAGGTGCGCGTGAAGATAGTATCCAGCGAAACGCTGCCGTCGTTCGGGACACCGTCGGCGTGGCGATCGTAGACTTGCGGTTGAAGGAGGGTCGAGCCGCTTGCAGCGTGGATCTCCGCGCGACTGACGCGATAGCTGCGTGCGTACAAGGAGATGTAGTCGGCGTTCTGCATCTCGGCGGCAACGCGGGCCATGCACTCGTCATCCACGGACTTGTCGGATCGGCAAAACCCCACGCTCGTGTGACTCGGGGTGTATCCCTCTCGTGTGAGGAGCGCTTGCATGGCGCTGGCGTACCCCGCCTCCGAGCTCGTCCCGGAGGTGAGGAATCGATAAACCATGCCGGGGTCGATGGGCTCGATGCCCACTTGGCCCACGTATGGCCCCGAATAGTGCACGGCAGTCTCGTCGGCGAGGTGCTGGGCGAGCACGGCGTCTGCGCGGGCGGGCCAAGGCGCTGTGGTCGACCATCCCGCCCAGGCGTTGACGCTGTCTGCCGTGAACGCGGTGTAGAGCGTTGCGACGAACAGAGTGCTCCAGTCTGCCGCTGGGATCTCGAGCTCGCCGAGAAGCGTGCCGCTCGCGACTGGCACCGAACCTGTGCCGATGGCGGTGCGCCAGAAGTGGTCTTCAGCGGCGATGTCCTGCCGGTCAGCTTCGGTGCTAGCGCCGCAATCGTCGCAGTCGGTCCCGAGATCACAAAAGGGAACACTGGCCTGATTGGGCCCACCGTGCTGACAGATGTTGTCCGAGGCGAAACTGCAGGTGTTGCTGCAGAGCTGGCCCGAAGCGTTGGGCAGGGGGCTCACACTCGGCGTCATCATCAAGACGGGCGTTGCGCCGAAGCCGCGAGCGGCATCCGCCAGCTCGAGCACGGCGGCAAAGTGTCCTTCCGGCGCCATAATCACGTTGCGCGGGACATCGGCGAGCACGATGTAGTCGTAGCCACCGTTCAAGACCGCAAGTCGCGTGTCCCGATCCGTCCAGGCGAAATAGAAGTGCATGAGCCCATCGCCAGTCGTGGTGGCGCTGTCGACTCTGACTGCTGTGTACTCGGGCCGTGCGAGCAACGCGTCGCGCAGGTCAGAGGCAATGGTGTTCACGCCGAGGCTCGGCCCTCCGACGATGAGGACGTCGAGGTCTCCATCTACGGGAAGAAGGGGATCTGGATCGGGAGGTAGCACGTAGCCTGGGAACGTCGGCCCGGGCGTGCCGGCCATGCCAGCCATACCCGCCATTCCACCCATGCCAGCAATTCCGCCCATGCCGCCCACACCGCTGCCGCCTGCGGTACCGCCCTTGGCGCCCGCGCCACTCGCGCCGGCCATACCACTGCTACCGCCACTGCTATTGCCGCCGGCGCCGCTGCTACCACCCGCGCCGCTGCTACCGCCGGCACTCGATCCGCCATTGCCGCCCCTGCCTGCCATGCCCATTGCGCCGCTCGTGCCGCCAGATCCTCCTCCCCCCGCAGCACTCGTTTGCGCGTCGCCTGCCGCCCCGCCGTCGCCCGGCGTGCGACCCGCACCCGAGTCGCTAGCTGGCAGTACCGATGGCCGGTTCCGATCGTTCGAGCCGCAGCCGCCCAACCCCACCGCGAGCACCAACAAACAACCGCGACGGACGAGGTCGACGTGCGGCCAACCGCGTCGGGTAGTTCTTCGACGCGCGGCAGCGACACCGAGCACGGAAAAAAGCAACACGAGGGACAGCGGCGATCCTCCTCGCCTGGGGGTCGCGCACGCGCAGCCCACGACGTTCGGATCCAGCGGGGGCGGCGCATCGACGCAATCGCCGCGGTCGTCGCAGATCTTGCCGGGCGCGCAGAGAGAGGTCGACGTGCAGCTGCCTGCGCAGCCGCTTCGCGTGCAAACATACGGAGCGCAACTCTCCTCCGTCCCATCGGGAAGAATGGCGCTCAGCCCGTCGGGCGTGCACTCGGTCGTCGTCACGCAGACGCCACTGACACAGATAACCCCGTCGACGCAATCGTCGTCGGTAGTGCATCCCGAATTGCAAGAGGTCTCGCCGCAGAGGTAGGGAGCGCAGGTGATGGGATCTTCCTCACTGCAGCGACCTTCTCCATCACACGTCCTCGCCCGGAACGCCTCACCGTCGACGCACACGGCTGGAGCGCACGGGGTGTTCAGCACGTAGCCGTTGCACACGTTTCCGACGACACCGTCGCATTGTCGCGACTGGCACGGGTCGTCCGTAGGCCCGGCGGCGCAGGGAGCACGGTCGCCGCGGACGTCGCCGAAGACGATGGCGCACGCACCCTCACTTCCCGGGAGTGCACAGAACGTGCACTGACCGTCGCAGCCCGTGTTGCAGCAAACGCCGTCGGTACAAAAGCCCGAGCGGCATTGCACGCCGTCACCACAACCGTCACCGTTGTCACGTTTCGGTGCGCACAAGCCGCCGTCGCAGAACGCATTGAGGGTACAGTCACCGTCGACGCTGCAAGTGCCCGCACATGCGCCATCGATGCACGAAAACGGTGCGCATGACGTGCCGACTAGCTCCTCGATGCAGCGACCCGCGCCGTTGCACTTCTGTCGCCGGATCTCGTCACCCGAGCAGACAGGAGCCAAGCATTCTTGACTCGTCTTGGCGAAGGCGCGACAGGTGCCAGCGCCGTCGCAAAGGCCGTCGGCACCACAGGTGTCGGGAAAGCCGCTGTCGGGCTCGCATTCGTCATCCGGATCGGTGTCTGCAACGACCGGCCCGCACTCGCCATCGACGCCCGAGCCCTTCTTGATCGCGGTGCACGCCTGGCACTCACCACACGCCGCGTCGCAACAGAGGCCATCCTCGCACGCACCCGACACGCACTCGCGGAGCTCCGAGCATTGCGACGCTTGTGCTTTGCGGGGCACGCAGTTTCCGGTGCCCGAGTCGCAGTAGTGTGTCAGCACGCAGTCGGCGTGGGTCGAGCACGTCGTGGGACAATCGGGTGCGGTGCCGTTGCACTGGAAGGGCGCCGTGCAGGAAGGGATGCCGACCTCGCCGGTTGCCACCGGCCCGCACGCACCGTCCTGAGGAGCGCCGCGAGAGGCAAGACAGCTTTCGCACGCCCCGACGCAGGGCGCGTCGCAGCACACACCCTCGACACAGCTGCCGCTGACGCACTCGGCGCCGATGGCACACGGCTCAGCGACGGTTCGACGCAGGTCGTAGGCATACACCGCGCCCGAATTTTGCCCGCGAACGGCGTCACCCGGTGCCCCGACCATCGCGGACTGTCGTTCCAGTCTGACCATCTGACCGAAGCTCGCGCTAGGCGATGCACTTGCCGGAACGAGCTTGCGAAGTTCGGTCCACGCTCCCGCTTGCTGCTCGAAGAGATACGCCGAGCCTGACCCCGAGCCCTGGTCGTCATCGCCGACGGCTCCGACGAGTAGCGTTCTCCCGTTGAAGTCCAACGACCAGCCGAATTCATCCCGCGGCGCCGCGTCGCTCGGGAAGAGAATTTCCTGGTGCTGCCACGAGCCGCCGATCCGTTCGTACCGGTGCGCGGCGCCAGCCCACGTGCCGTTGGTTCCCTCGTGGTACTCGCTGATGAATGCGGTGGTTCCCGAGACACCGATGCCCGCGCCATAGTGGCCTGCGGGAATTCCCGCCGGAGCAATGAGCTTCTCCTGAAACGTCCAGACGCCGCCAATGCGCTCGTAGACGTAGACCGATCCCGAACGGGCACCGTTGTCGTCATCGGAGTGCGCACCGACGAACAACGTGTCGCCATCGATGGCCATCGTGAACCCGTAGTAGTTGCCACCCACCGAGTCCGCAGGCTGCAACTTCTGCCTCTCGAGCCATTGGCTGCCCACGAGCTCGAAGAAGTAGGCAGCACCCGGGAGGCCAAACGAATTCTTTCGACCGATGATCGCTGTCGACCCTTCCATGACAACGTGGCCACCAAAGAGGGTCGTGACCCCGCCATCGCTGGCAAACAACCACTCTTGGGACACCCACTGTCCGCCGATCTTTCGAAACACGTGAGCGGCCCCGCCATTACCCGAGACGGTCGCGGAGGGCATTCCCACGATCGCCCAGTCGCCCTCGAGCGCAGCCGAATACCCGAATTCCGCATCGGCGGGCACGGACCCCCCACCAGGGAGCGGCGGCGGGGTGATGCGTTGCCGCTCGACCCAAACGCCCGCCGAACGCTCGAACCAATACGCCGCCCCGGTGGGGCTCAGATCGACGACCTCTAGGCGCGCGCCGAGAATCGCTTGATCGCCTTCGAGTGCGATCGACGTGCCGAGTCGCGCCGGTGAATTCAGCCGCAGCTGCTCTTCGTCGCCCCACGCGACGCCATCGTGGCGGAACGCATAGGCCGCCCCCGCATTCTGACCGTCCACGTCGACGAGCGGCGCTCCGGCGACGGCTCTGTCACCTCCGAGCGCGACCGCGACGCCGAAGTCTTCCGCCACCAAAATTCCAGTCCCCACTAGCTTCGCGGTTTCGGTCCAAACGCCGGCGATACGATCGAAGACGTACACGGCCCCGGTACCGTTGGCGCCCGGCGCACCCACGACCACTCGGTCGCCGTCGATGTCGATGGACTCGCCGAACCTGTCTCCGAGCACGCCATCGCTCGCGACGAGCTGATGCTCGGTTTTCTGAAACCACGAACCCGGGGTGTCTTGTTCGAAGACGTAGGCCTTGCCGGGCCCGCGCGGCTGCCCGAAGTCATCCTGATTCGCGCCAACGGCGACGCGGCTTGCGGTCATCGCGATGGCTTCGCCGTAAAAATCGTCCGGATTGAGGTTGGAGGCGTCGAGTGTGATGAAGCCGTCGAAGATCGCGGACTGCGAAATCATGACGTAGGCAGAACCGGTGGAGTTGTTGGTGAACGCGGCTCCAACGGCCAAGGTGTCCCCGCTCAGAGATATTGCGCGACCGAGGCCCTCGGCGATGGGTACGCCGCCGCTCGTGAGAAACACGATTTGTTCTCGCGTCCAGGTCCCGCCAGTGCGCTCGAACCGTTCCAAAACTCCGCACGAAGCTGGAGGACTTCCACAGCCCCCCGAAGGACTAAAGATACCGAGCACGGCGCGATCACCCTCGACGGATACCGCGACGGAGCTCGTTGAGCTGCTCGGAAGTGCCTGGCCGGCGTCCCAAACGCCGCCGACGCGTTCGAAGACAAACGTTGCCGCCAACCCACCAGCGATGATCGTATCGCCGTCGATGTCGACGGTGAGGCCGATGAGATCGTTCGGGATGCTCCCGCTCGCGACGAGGGTCGTCGAGTAGCGCCAGTCGGTCCCGTCGTCCTCGAAAACGTGCACGCCGCCGCGCGATTGCGCCGCGAACCGGGCGCCAACGGCGAGCGTCGAGCCCGAAACGGCTACCGCGGTCCCAGCGCTGTCACCCGCGTTGGCATTGCCGACGGTGAGCTTGGCGGATTGGTTGACCAAGAGCGGATCGACCAGAAGCGGGAACGTCGCGGCCCGCACGTCCATGGCGATCACGATGTGCTCGTCTTGAACCGTCATTTCCGCCGGAACGAGGTCACCCTCCGCGTCGAACACGACGAGATCGCGATAGCTCAGTCGCCAGCCGGAATCGTCGACGAGATCGATTCGGTCGGTTCCGACGCTCCGAGGACTCATGCCTTCGACTCGAACCCGCAGCGATACGACCTTGCCTCCGGCGTCGTTCAGACACGCCGGAGCGCGGCTGAGATGAAAGCCGTGCTTGATGCCCTCGGGTTCGTTGCGGAACCACTCATGCACGCCGCCACGGTCGTAGCTCACGGTGTTGCCGTTCGGTTGCGGATCAGCGGGTTCGATTCGGTCCTGCGGGCCCGACGTCAGATCGCAGCCGTAGTCGGTGGTGGAGAGCTCGACACTCTGGTGCCCGCGCATCGTGACCGTCAGTCCCGTCGCGTCGAACAGTGCTCGAAATCGCTGGCCACGATTGACTGCCTGAAGGTGCCCATCCCGTCGCTCGTCGACGTCGTATTCGGACGAATTGGGGCTGACGGCACTCTGCGTTGGTTTTGACTGGGGCTCGGCCGCGTCGGACGAACAGCCCAACTGCACACCAAGCGCCAGCGCGAGACCGAAAAGCACGGCCGCGCGCCCGCGGAGGGAGAGACGCACCGCGCTCATTCCCAACGGTCCCTCGGGTTGACGCGCGGTTTTTCCTCGGCTGGTTTCGGCGTTGGCGCGGGCTTCGGATCCGGCTTGGGTGTCGTCGCGGCGGCTCTGGGCGCTGGCGCGGGCTTTCGCTTCACCGGTCCCGACGACGGGGATCGCTTGGCGCGCGTCGGGGGCTTCTGTGACGGCGGCTCGTGCTGCGCAGACTCGACCGGTGGTGCAATGCTCGGGACTACCGCCATGCTCGTTTCGAGCTCGATGCTGGCCGGGCTCAGCGTTCCGTCCTGAACGATCACGATTCTCGCGCTCCTCTTCGCGCCGGCATGTGACACAAGAACCTCGAATACCTCCCCAGGCATGCCGGAGATTTCGACTTGGCCATCGACGACCCGTGCTGCTTTTCCTCCCACGGTGACGTCCGCTGTGGCCGGCGAGATGTCGAGGCGGGCCACCGTCGGTTGATCTGCCGGCATCGCCGCGGCGCTGGGGTCAACGGGTGTCGGTCGGTTCACGGCGGTGACGACCGCTATCGCACCGATCGCGAGCACGGCGGCGATGAAACCCACGAGGCCAAAGCGACGCCTGCCGGGTTCGAGCACCGTGCGGTCACTGGTCGCTTCGAGCAGGGTGGACGCTTCGGCGCTCCTCGGGTCACCACCGTCGACCATCGTCGGCGGCAGCTGGGTCGTCTCCGAGCCTGGCGGTGGGGGATCCGAAGCCCCGATGGTGCGCGTCAGAAGACGGAGCTCTGGATCGATGCCGACCAGATCCGTGAGGGTGACGCTGCGCGGAGCGCCGTCGGGCGACTCGTCGACAGGCGGCAAAAGCGGGCTCGCAGCGTCCACCATTTCTGCGACCGACTGCCAGCGCTTCTCCGGATCTTTCTCGAGACCCTTCTCGATGAGGTCCGCCAGCTTGCCGTCGATCCACGGCGCAACTCGGTGCAACGGCCGTACGGGCTCGGTGATGATCGCCACCAGGATGTCGCCGAGGGAGCTGTTGCCTTCCCAGAGCACGCGTCCGGTGAGCATCTCGTAGAGCGTGGCCGCCAAGCTCCAGACATCGCTCCGAGCATCGACCGACCGGGCGCTTCGGGCCTGTTCCGGAGACATGTACATCGGCGATCCCATCAGGCCGCCGGTCTGGGTCAGCTCGTGCGTGTGCTCGTCGGAGTCCGTGAGCGTTCGTTTGGCGATGCCGAAGTCGCACACTTTCGGCGTGACGGCGCCGGATCTGGTGTCCACCTCGAGGAAGATGTTCGCGGGCTTGATGTCCCGATGGATGATCCCCTTGTCGTGAGCCGCGCCAACGCCCCGCGCGGCATCGATCCACACTCTCAGAGCGGCGGCTGGGGCGAGCGGACCTTGCCGTTGCACGAGCGTGGAAACGTCGATGCCACGCATCAGCTCCATGATGATGAACGGCTGCTCGCGAGCCTTGTCCGCACCCGCCTCTATCACTCGACAGACATGCGGACTGTCGATCGAGAGCGCTGCCCGGGCTTCGCGAAGGAATCGCTTCGTGAGTTGCGAGTCACCCTCGGCCTCGCTGGTCATCACTTTGGCGGCGGCGCGAGATCCGTCTCGGGCTTCGACCTCGTAGACCGCCCCCATTCCGCCGCGCCCGAGCATTCGCAGCACCCGAAACCGGCCGTCGATGACGTGTCCGAGCAGCTCGTCCTTCTCTTCTGGGGCCTCGTCCTGCTCGCTCAGCAGCGTTTCGCGCAGGACCGTGATTCGATCGAGCTGCGTCCGGTCGGCCTTCGTGCTCCGAGTTCGCTCGGAAGCCGAGCGGAGGGTTGCCTCGGCGAGCTCTTTGCGCTCGAGCTGCTCGCCCAACGCACGGGCAAAAATGGCGGTCGATGGCAGCCGGTCGTCGGGGTCGCGACAAAGCGCCCAATGCACGACGAGCGCGACATCGGGGTCGACCCAAGGCGCGGCGTCCTGAACGTGCGGCGCGTCTGTCGTGCAGACCGCGACCAACAGCTCGGCCTCGGAGTGAGTCGTGGCGTGTGGCGCTCGCCCGGTGAGCATCTGATAGAGAATCACCCCAGCGGACCACACGTCGGATCGCGCGTCCGCGTCCTGGGGTCTGCGGAGCTGTTCCGGCGACATGAATTCGGGAGCGCCGATGCAGGTGCCCGTCACGGTCAGCCGCGCCTGCGCCGAACGAGACAAATGTCGAGAGAAACCGAAGTCAGCGAGCTTGACGATCGGAGGATCGCTCGACTCGATGAACACGTTCGCGGGACGCAAATCGAGATGGAAAACTCCCTGCCGGTGCGCCGCATCGAGCCCTTCGCAAATTTGTAGGGCGATGCGTATCGCCGTGGAAGGCTCGAAGGGAGCCTCGTCGCGAATCAAACGTTCGAGCGTGCGGTTGCCGAGCTGCGGTGTCGCGACGTACACGATGTCGAGCTCTTCGTCCTCGCCGAGCGCGAGTACTGGAACGACGTGCGGATCGGCGATCGTCGCCTCCGCGCGCATTTGCTCGACGAGCTGGCGGGCCTCGGAGGCTCCGAGATCACGACGCGGAACGGCGCGAAGAGCAACTCGAGCACCGTCGCGCGTTCTGGCCGAGTACATCGTTCCGAGCTCTCCGTCGCCCAGACGTGCCTCGAGCGTGAATTTCCCGCCGACGGTATGGCCGACTCGGGAGTCCGCTGCCGTCGCGCTAGAGCGTGTATCCGATGCCAACATGAGGTGCGACCACGAAGAAACGTCCGTAAGATTGCTCACCGCTGAAAGCCGAATTGCCCGGCGCGCACGCCACTGAGTCCGTGAATCCCGTTTGGCCGACGCGCGGGCAGTCCCCGGAGCCCTCGGGGAACGTTCCTCCATTGGCGCTGCTGGGACCGCCGACGAGCACGATGGTGCCTGTCACTCCGGCGAGCACGTGAAGTGGGCCGATGTCCCAACGCGCCTGCACGGAAGGCATCGCAAAAGCGGCCACCGACCGCCTCGTCTCTCCGGCGCCTGTGATGATCGCGGACCGCGCGTCCCGGGCCGTCGTTGCTTGCGCTTGGGCGGGACGCCTCGAGGAAGCGAACATGCCGCCGAAGTGAGCTCGACCGTCAAGGGCGAAGGTCTCGCTGAATCCGTGGCGGTAGGCGAGCCCCGCGGACACGAATGGCCCGGCGAGGTGCAACGTCTCCGAGTAGGTGTAACTGACTCCCACCGGCCCCGATGCCGGATCAGTGAAAGAGGAATCGAGCTCGCGGTCGAGTGACTTTCTCAAGCTCAAGTAGCCGGCGCCGACCTCGAGCGCCATGTGGAACGGAAACTCGTAGCCCGCCCGCGCGCCCGCGATGGCACCGAGGGCGATTCCGTTGCTCGGACACGTCACGTTGGGGTCGTTGCAGGAGCTCTCGGCTTCACTCGCCAGCTCCGGCGAGATCGCGAGACCGCCAAAACCCTCGACAAACAGCTCGCCGCCCTCGCCTTGCCAGCGGGGGTGGTCGGGATCGACCGAAAGGTCGAGCGCGACGTCACCCGTCGTCGACGCCTCGAATTTGCGGCTGACGGTCGTGCGCCGATAGCCCTCTTCTCGCGCCTCCAGGGAGTGGTCACCCACGGGCAGTTGCCCTTGCCACGGTCCGCGACCCAGGCTCAACCCGTCGATGCTCAGCTCTGCCGATGGAGGGTTGACCACGATTCGAACCTCGCCGCTCAGCGGCTTCGCCTCGGGGCGAGCGAGGATGGTCTGCCCCGCAACGACCTCGATGGCCGCTGGCGCAGAGCCCCGAGCATCGCTCGTTTTTACGAAAAAGTAGTGACGGCCCGCCGAGAGCGTGCCTTCCCACGGCACGTTGCCGAGGCGTGCACCGTCGACGTAGAGCTCGGCGCCCTCTTCCCCCGTCATCTCGACGCGAAGGCGACCGGATTCACGAAGCGCCTTCAAAAGAGCGTCCAAGCTCGCCGACTTGCCGGCTTGGATCGATACCTCCTTTTCGAATGGCTCGTAGCCGTCTTGCATCACCCGAACGACGTGTGTGCCCGGCATCAGTCGAAAGGGCGCGGTACGCGGCAGCTGGCCCCGCATTCGACCGTCGACCACGAGCAACGCCGGCACGTTCGAAGACACCATCAAGCTGCCGACTTTCGGTCGGAGCTCGGACATCGATCCCGCGATGTCCTCGCGTTCCTGATCGGTCAACGAGTCACTGAATTGAGTCAGCAGCTCCTCGTACAGCTCGAGAGCCTGCGCGGCGCGACCAAGCTGTTCGAGGCAGAACGCCACGTTGATCGTGTTCGGTACCGATGGCACGATCGCGCGCGATTTTCGGAAGTAATCGAGGGCGCGTTGGTAGTCGCGGGCCTTGCGCATCGCTACCCCCTGTCGAAACAGTTGTTTTGCGGATTCGAGGTCGGCATCGGACACGGGCTCTTCTTCTGCTGTGTCCTCGCCGTTTGCCGACTTCGGACCGGGACTCGCGCTTTCGGGCGCGGGCGTTTGTGCCAGACCTGACGTCGCGGCGAGCGCCGAAGCGAGGAAGCACAAGTGCAGTGGCGTTTGCCGCCTCGTGAAGGCGCTCACGACCCACCTGGCTTTCGAATGCCGAGCTGTCGGATCTTGTGGACCAGCGTTCGGCGCGGCATGTTGAGCCGTTCTGCGGCGACGGTTTGGTTCCAGTCACATTCGCTCAATGCTCTCCGGATGAGCTCGGCCTCGTAGCGTTTCACCTGGAGCTTCAAGTCCCCAACCGGCTCGGAGAGAGCGTCCGCGGCAACCGAGCTGGGCGGAGGGGTGGCGAGGCCAGCGCGAAGGCGCTCGGAAAGATCTTCGGGTTTGAGCACGTCACCGCTCGCGAGCACTGCCGCTCGTTCCATTTCGTTGCGCAGCTCGCGCACGTTGCCCGGCCAGCTGTACTCGCGAAGCATGCGGGTTACTTCCGGGCTGATGGTGAGCAGGCGCGCGCCGCTCACCTCGGCAGCTTGGCGCGAGAATCGTTCGGCCAGCGGTAGGATGTCGCCCGGTCTCTTCCGAAGGGGCGGAACCACCAGCGTCACGGTGTTGAGCCGAAACCACAGGTCTTCGCGAAACTCGCCAGTCGCGCTCATGCGCTCGAGATCCCGATGCGTAGTCGCGATTACTCGAACATCGACCGCAACCTCCTCAGTCGCACCGACTCGAGTCACTCGTTTGGTTTCGAGAACCCGCAAGAGTGACGCCTGCGCGGTCGGTGGCAGCTCACCGATTTCGTCGAGTAGTACCGTGCCACCGTCGGCTTCCTCGAAAATTCCCTTGGTTCGGCGTTCCGCCCCGGTGAAAGCGCCGCGCTCGTGCCCAAAGAACGCGCTCTCGATCAGCTGAATCGGAATGGCGCCACAGTTGACGCACCGAAGAGGGCGCTCGTGACGCCGGCTCCGAAAGTGGATTGCCCGGGCCAGGATCTCCTTGCCCACGCCCGTTTCTCCCTGCACGAGCACGCTGACGTCCACCGCAGCCACTCGGTCGACGTCGCGCATGAGTGCGCGCATGCACTCGTCCCTCGACGGGGGACCGGGATCCGCTTCGTGAACATCGGCGCCCGGCTGGGTGAGCTCCACCGGCGACCGGTAGCTCGCTCGCATTTGTGCTCGCCCCGCCTCCTCGAGAACGTCGCGGGCCGAGGTCAGGACGCTCGGCATGCAAACGCCGCCGATTCGGACGTCCAGCCCGACCTGTTCGACGATGGAGCGAGCCAGGCGATGAGCGTCCGCGACATTGCTCTCAGGAAGCAGGACCTGCAGGCCCCGAGTTCCCCAAATGCCGAGTTGGTGGACTGGGCGCAGACAACCGCGAAGGGTTGGATACCATCGTGAAAGCGGCGTGTCGTCGTTGGGGGCGAGTGCGACACGAAGTGCCGCAGCTTCACGACCGAACACTTGTGCGCGGACCATTTCCGCCGCTACCATTTCGGTGAACCGACGCTCCGATGCCAGCGCTCGAAGCCCGGACTCGGGGGGCGCGTTCATGTGCAGCGTGACAGCGATGTCTCCGAGCACGACTTCGTTGTCTTCGGAGAGGCGGGACGAGCGCACCTTTTCACCATCGACGCGGGTGCCGTTCGTCGAACGCATGTCGTCGACCCAGATGCCGTCGTTCTCGAACCGGAACCGCGCGTGCTGGCGCGACAAGCTGCCGTCGGGAATGGTGACGTCGGTTTCCTCGCCGCGCCCGACCACGAGCGTGCCACCCGGCGCGAGCTTGACCGCCTCGACGCGATCGGACTGATACATCAGAAGCGTCACGTGCCCGTCGGGCAGCCGCGCCTCGCTTTGCGACCTCGGCACCGTCGTACCCACGCGCGGATCCAAGCCCGGACGGCGCGGCGGCTCGTCACCCTCCGGTCGAGCTTTCACGATGGACCACGTCGACGACACGGCGAGACATTGAGCACGACTCGTGCCGTCGAAGTCGGCAAGCGATTTCGGGGGCTTACGTGCCGAAAGATCGTCTGGTGAGCAACTGTTTGCTCAGGCGGCATTGAGCAGATTATGGCTCAATGCCGAACAGCTGCCTATTAGCCGCGCTGTCCTTCGCCAAAACGTCATCTGGTCGGAAATGCTTGACGATTCGTGCCGGGCAGCGACGCGTGCCCGCGATGCTCGACCTGTTGGTCTCCGTTCTGACGGCGATGCGATCTCTGTTCAAATCTCGGGGCGATCAGGCACTCGAGATGAGGCGGCGAGCCGGTCGGTTCTCTTGCCCAGCGGCGAGCGCCGACGGATCCTCCGAAGCTCAACCCATCAGCTGATCCGCCGTGACGACGCTGTGTACGACCTCGTCGTTCCACAACCCGGGCTTCAGCCCGTGCGTCGTGACGAGTGTTAGGACGATGTCCTTCCGGGTCTTCGTCCGCGTCTTGAAGATCTCCGCCTTGGTGACCAGCTGCTTTGCGTACGCCTTGGTGAGGACGAACTCGTCCGCCGCGTACTTCAGCTCGCAGAGGTGAATGATCCCGTCAGACCGGTCGATCGAGAGGTCCACTTGCGCGCCGGCGTCGGCGTCCACTCCCCTCGGCGGTGCGTACCTCCACGTCCCTGCCTCGCTCGCCATTCCGTCGATGCCCAGCGCCGCTTCGATCTCGGAGACGTGCTTGAGGCACATGCCCTCGAAGGCGTAGCCAGCCCACGCCCTGTACGAAGGCGTGCTCGCCTTCGAGAGCCAGTACTTGTCGCCCCGTGATCCGAAACCGCTCGGCGGCGCCGGCTCGATCCAGGTCAAGTGGAAGAGCGAGAACTCGTCGATCAGTCGATAGCTGGCGTCGCGTGCCTTCCTGCCCCAGGGAACGAACCGCGCGAGGAAGCCAGCCGCCTCGAGCTCCTCCAGCCGACGAGTGGCTCGACCGCCGCTCTTGAGACCAGCGGCGGAGATGAGCTCGTCACGGCGCATGCCACTTCGCTTGCTCGCGCAGGCCCGAACCAGCTTTTCGTGTTCCCCCGAATCGTCGAACAGCGACGAGAACAACCGACCGAACTCGTCGCTGAGCTGTCCTCCAGTCGCCATCCACGGCAGCTCGTCGAAAAACACGACGACCGGACGGCCCCGGGCGCGTCGGGCGGCTTCGATGACTCCGTCACCGAGTAGCGATAGTGCCTCGCGCCAGCTGCGGAGCTCCGGAAGTCGGTGGCGAAAGAGCACCGCCTCGAGCTGGTCCTTGAAGTTGGCGAGTTGGTCGTCCTTTGGGGCCTGGTGCTGGCCGATGACTTCGAAGAACGTGCTTGCCATCGGCTCGAGATGGGCGCGGACGAGGTACGGATCAGCTCTCGAATGTCTGGCGTCACAGCCGCGGTGAATGCACCTCAAGCGGATCAGAACTCGCCCATCGCTACGAGCGGCGAGCGGCGTAGAGCGAGGGCGAGAAATCTCCTGTCGCTCGTCGTGTCCGGGACCAGCAGGTAGTTCACGTCCGAGAACACCGTAGTGTCTTCATCGCGTGAAGCTTCAGCGACGCGGATCCGACGACCTCGCCGTCGATCATGGCGATGATGGTCACGGGGAGCTCGTCATCATCGAGCGTGGATCGGAGCTTGTCGGTCATTTCCTCGAGCGACCCGCCCGGGCTCGTTGGTCCCCACTGCTCGAACCACCATCGGGCGACGTCGGGTACGGCGTCTGGATGGTCGGCGAGGTACGCGATCACCGGAGGCACGGCTCCGATCAGAACACGGTGTAGATGAACGGACCAACGGCGGACGCGCCGATCGCGACCAGCACACCCAGCAGCAGCAGGATGAGGAGGATCGGCACGAGGTACCACCTCTTGCTGTGCTTCAAGAAGTCGAACAGCTCGCTGACTAGACCGGGAGCACGGGAGTGGGCGAGCGTTTCGAGCTCGCGTTGCGGCTCACGCGCGGGATCGGGGGAGGGGTCGGACATCGTCGGCGTTGGTCTCGGGGGCGGTCGGCTCAGAAGAGCATGTAGATGACCGGCGCGGCGGTGCTGCTGGTCAGCAGCACGAAACCCGTCGCGAAGAGCAGGGTGACCACGATGGGCAGGAGCCACCACTTCTTGCCGGTTCGCAGAAAATCCCACAGCTCGCGCACGAGGCCCGGAGCCGACTCTTCCGCCTGTTGGGCGAAGGTGTCGCGGTTGGCGGGCGGCTTGGAACGATTCACGAAGAACCTGGTCGTGGGCGGCGGATAGAAGAGGTCGATGGATACCATGGCGAGCCGCGGAGCGAAGCTCGCGCCCGCGATCAGAACTGGCGGAAGTAGGTGCTCGGGTCTTTCTCTTCCGTGCGCCTCACCCAGTAGCTCGGTCGGTCGCGCTCGAAGCGGCGAGACAGCGGGTCGCTTCCGAGCGCGCGTCGGGCGAGTCCAATGGGCGTGATCACCGCGTAGTAGGCGAAGAAGAGAACGGCGTGGGAGAGCACCCAACCAACGGGGAAAACGATGGTGGTCCACACGAGGTAGATCGGGCGTCGGAAGGGGCGCACCGAGAAGAACGCGAGCGCCAACACGGCTGCTGCGCCCCAGAGCACGAAGGCGTAGGTGGGCGTCGACGCCCGCCAAAAGAGCACGCCGCCGAGCGCCGAGAGGGCCAACGGCAGAGCGGCGCCGAAGCGCAGGAGGTCCCGATGGGAGGGGCGACGGTCGAGCTCGAGCAGGGCCATCAGATCTTCTTTCCGATCATGGAGAAGTAGCCCCCCTCTTTGCTCGCCGAAACGACCATGGCGAGCTGGGCGACGGCGCGGTCCAGGCTCCCCCGAGGGTCGCTGGGCTCGAAGAGCGTGCCGGGTTCGAGCTCGTCGTCGTCGAGGCTGAGCGACGGCACACCGCGGACGAACGACAATCCAACGTCGTCGAACCAACGGAGCACTTGCCCGAACGTGTGACTGCTTTCGTGCGGGTGCCGATACTGGTCGGCGATCCACGCGGGGCGCTGCGCTCTCGGCAGTTGCCGGCTCATGCGATCGAGTCCGAGCGCGCCCTTGCCCGTCACTCGAGAAAGGAGCCGCAGAGCGTCGGTCGTGAGGCGTCCGTACAGGTTGTAGAGCCCGAGCACGACGTGTCCTCCGGGCTTGGTCAGCTCGACGAGGCGCCTGAGCCCACCCTGGGGATCCGCCGTGTGGTGCAGCACCCCGTTGCACAGCACGACGTCGAACCGACCCGGAGCGAGGGCGGGACGGAAGAGGTTCATCTGGAGGAAGCTCACCCGGGCGAGGCCATGTTCGCGCCTGAACGTCTCGGCGAGGCGGAGCGAGCCGAGCGACATGTCGGTGCCGACGACCCTCCGGTTCGACAGGCCGAGGAAATTACAGAGCTGCCCCGTGCCGCACCCCACGTCGAGCACCCGACTGTTGTGGGGGATCGCCGCGTCGAGCTCGCGCGCGTAGCGACCCTTGCGTGCCTTGTCGACGAGCGAGCGGACCGACTCGTGCTCGTCGTAGTTGGGGAAGGGGGTCTCTTCGTAGAACTCTTTGACGCGGGTCGTGACTTTCGAGGTGCTGCTGTCGGTGTCGGCCGGCACGTAGAGCTGCGGGATGCCGTCGTCGACGCGGAAGCCTTCGTTGCACCCTTCGCAATGTAGCTCGGAGCCTCGAGCCTGAAGCGCGTCGCCCGAGACGGGACACCGCGGCTCGGCGCCCAGGGCTCGCGCCCCGGGCTCGTCGTCGGCAAGCGAGACGAAGGCCGGCTGCTCACTCTTTTTCAGGATGAACGAGCCCAGCACGAGCATGTCCATCTCGGATCGCATGAAGACCTCGTAAGCGTCTTCGGGGGTGCGTGCGATGGGTGTCCAGCCGAGGTTCAAGCTCGTGTTGACGAGCACCGGACAGCCGGTTTCTTCGTCGAACTTTTCGAGCAGGTCGCGGAGCAGGCCGTCGCCGGGCTCGACGGTCTGAACGCGGGCCGAGTAATCGACATGAGTGACGGCGGGGATGTGGGATCTCTTTTGATGGATGCGGGCTACACCGGGTTCGGAATCGTCGGGGGCGACCCGGTGCTCGGCGCGCAGGGGAGCCACGAGCAGCATGTACGGCGAGCGCTGACCGGGTTCGAGCTCGAACAGCTCACTGGCGCGCTCCGCCAGCACGACGGGACCGAACGGTCGGAACCCCTCTCGGAATTTGATCTTGAGGTTCAGGGTCGACTGCGTGTCGGCGCGCCGGGGATCCGCCAGAATGCTGCGCGAGCCGAGCGCACGGGGCCCGAACTCCATTCGCCCCTGAAACCAGCCCACCACTTCGCCGGCCACCAGGGCTCGAACGACTTCTTCGCAGAGCTCGTCGTTGCCGTCGGCGCGCCCGTAGACGACCCGGGTCGATTGCAGAAACGACTCCACCTGGTCGTCGTCGAAGCTCTCGCCGAGGGTGGAGCGCGCTTGGGCGTCCGGACTCGACGTTGTTCGCGGTTGCTCGAGTAGCTGGTGGTGGATGAAGAGGGCAGCTCCGAGCGCCCCGCCGGCGTCGCCCGCCGCAGGCTGGATCCAAAGCTCCCGAAACGGTGTCTCCCGCAGCACGCGGCCGTTGCCCACACAATTGAGCGCCACGCCGCCGGCGAGACAGAGGTTGGGCGAGTCGGTGAGCTCGTGGGCATGTCGCGCCATGCGGAGCATGACCTCCTCGGTCACGCGTTGGACGGACGCGGCCACGTCCATGTCCCGCTGGGTGAGCTCGGCGTCCGGGGCACGCGGCGCGCCGCCGAAGAGGCGGTGAAACTTCTCCGAGGTCATCGTCAAGCCCTGGCAGTAGTTGAAGTACGAAAGGTCGAGCTTCAACGAGCCGTCGGGTTTGAGATCGACCAGGTGGTCGAGAATCAGCTGCTCGTATTTCGGCTCGCCATAGGGTGCCAACCCCATCAGCTTGTACTCGCCGTCGTTCACCGCGAACCCGGCGTAGTAGGTGAACGCGGAGTAGAGCAGCCCGAGAGAGTGAGGAAAGCGGAGCTCGTGAGTGAGCTCGATGCGGTTGCCTCGGCCCCGGCCGATGCTCGCCGTGGCCCATTCTCCGACGCCGTCGATGGTCAGAATCGCGGCCTCCTCGAAGCCGGAAGGAAAGAAGGCGCTGGCGGCGTGCGATTCGTGGTGCTCGGGGAAGACGTAGCGCTTCTGGTAGTCGTCGCCGAGTGCCCGGTCGAGCTCCCGAGGAATGTGCAGCTTTTGGTGGAGCCAACTCGGAACGGCGCTTTGGAATTGCTCGAACCCGGACGGGGCAAACGCCTGGTAGGTTTCGAGCAACCGTTCGAGCTTGAGTAGCGGCTTGTCGTAGAACCCGACGAAGTCGAGATCGCCGACGGCGATGTCCGCCTCCTTCAGGCAGTACGCGATCGCGTCCGTCGGCATCTCGCTGTCGTGCTTCTTTCGGCTGAAGCGCTCTTGCTGTGCGGCGGCGGCGATCTTCCCGTCGACGAGAAGCGCCGCTGCCGCGTCGTGATACAGCGCCGAAATGCCCAGAATTGCCGTCATTTCGCCCCGGCTCGCCGGCGAGCCACCCGGGGCAGCAGGTCCGCGGCAATCATGGTGCTCGCGACGAAACCCGCGACCGCTCGAGAACCCTTCTCGGTGTAGTGCACGTCGTCCACGAAACTTTCGAGAGTCTTTTCGAGCGCCGGCTCGAGGTCGGCCAAGACTGACCCCGTTTCGCGAGCGATCTCACGCGTCGTTCGGTTGAACCCATCCATCGCCGTACGGAGCGAGCGAGGTGACGGATGTCGGATTTTCCACAGATTGCCGTGGTCGCGGCAGAGCTCGTAGCCGAGAAACAGTCGCTCCTCTTCGCGGCGGCTCATGGCGCCGTGGTAGAGGTACGGTTGGGTGACGAAGACCATGGCGGCGCCGTCGTTCGTGGCGACTTCGACGAGCTTGCGCAGGTGTTTGTCGAACTCGCGGAGCGAGTTGTAGCGGTCCAGATCGTAGTCGACGAGCTTGGTGCGCAGCGTCGAGTACCAAGTCTTGTTGATCTGGCCGGGCATGCGTCGAATGAGCGACCTCATGAGGGTCGGCGGGTTCGCGCCGTTCGCCGACGAGCCGTAGTAGTGCGAGTAGTGCCGGTTGTAGCGGCGTCCGAGCGAGTATCGCTCGGGCGAGAACGATCGGTAGATGTCGTTGGCCGCGTGCATGACCACGATCACGTCCGGTTGCCACTCGTGGTAGTACGTCGTGTAGATGCTGAGCGAGTGCTTGCTCGTGTAACCGGGTTTGCCAGCGTTGAGCACCTCGAGGGGGAGCGCTGGGTAGTGCTCGCGCAACTTGGCTTCGAGCACGCGCGGGTACCGCGCCTGTGCTGGGAGCTCGCCGCACTCGGTGGTGGATCCCCCGAGGGTCAAGATGCGCAGTGCCTCGCCGTCCGCCCGAGCTTCATCCGGAAAGTCCTCGGGGGGCACTTGGAGGTACGGGTCGAACTGATGAACCTTGAAAAAGTAGTGGCGGACGAACAGGACGCCGTAGCCGCTCGCCAACAACAATACGAGCGGAGTGAACGCGAGGAGGAAGCGGCGTCGGCCGAGCCGGCGCCACATGCGCATCAAGAGCGGCGGGACCAAGTAGCCGAGCGACAGCCACGCGACGAGAGCGAGCTGACCAGCGGACCACTCGTAGACGACGGGATCCGAGCTCCGATGAAAGAGGAACCCGGCGTGGAAGAACGCAAAAGTGACGTAGTAGGCGAGCACCGCCACCCTGAGCGGCCACCTCTGTGACGCCTTGGGCAGGGGATCAGTCGGCACGGTCGCTCACGCGGACCGCGACCCGAAAGCCCCAGCTCGGCGATTGCCTTCCCGGCGTGTAGGCATTGCGCACGTCGACTCGCTGCAACGGCTCGGCATGACGGAAGCTACCACCCCGCAGGACGCGCCATTTTCGGCGCAGCCCGTACCAGAAGAACGGAATGTCCAGCGAGGGCAGCAACTCCGAGCGCATCCAGACGCGCTGCGGCACGGCCTCTTCGTAGTACCAGTCGTCGCACCACTCCCAAACATTGCCGCTCATGTCGAACAGGCCGAGGGGGTTCGGAGGGAAAGAGCCCACGGGAGCGGCGTCTTCGTACCGATCGCGACCGCCGGTGCCGGCGTAGTTGGCCAGGTCGTGCGCGATCGAGCCGTCGCTGGTCGCGTGCTGCAACCGTCGTGCGCCCGCCTGGGCTGCCCATTGCCATTCTCGCTCGCTGGGGAGCTGATAGGGGCGACCCTCCCGCGCCGACAGCCACGTCACGAAGTCACGCGCCTCGTTGTGTGAAACCATCGTGGCCGGGTGCGTGTCGCCGGCGCTCGACGGCGCGCGTTGCTCGCGGTGCTTCCCCTTGAAGCGCTCGTACTGCTCGTTCGTGACCTCGGTTGTCGACAGGTAGTAGTCGAGTGCCGGCTCGCCCGGGCGTGGGGCGGCGGGAGCGTGAATCCGCACCATCACCATCCCCACGGAGTTGGTGAATCGCTCGGGCTTATCGGCGGTTCCGCAACCTGCCGAGAGCGCCGTCGCGAGCGCGAGCCAAACGCCCGCCGCGCGTTCGAATGACGATCGCCCCATGTGGCCCGTCGCGCACGCTATCACGCGCGAACGGTCGCGCTCAACGACCCGTCGGTCGAAGCCGCGTGCCGGTCGACGACGCGGCGACCATGGCGACCGTCACGCCACCGCGGGGCCGGACGGGGCTCGCAGTTGTGGCTTCCGAGACGGACCACTAGCGTCAGCGCGAGTGAGCCGAGAGGCGGTACAAGCGGGCGCGCCGAGACCGAAGCCGAGCTTTCGGCGTCGACTGGCGTTCGGGCTGACGATCGCGCTCGGGCCGTTCTTGCTGCTCGAGGTTTCGCTGCGGCTCTACTTCGGACTCGTGGCGTCGGCCGAGAGTCGTCGGGGTTTTGCGACGTTTCACGGCGAGCTCGATGTGCCGTCGCGCTACAGGCCGCATCCTTATTCCGCCTACGCCTTGAACCCGGACTTCGTCGGTGCGTCCGGGAAGATGCATCACGGCGCCGACGGTTTTCGCAAGCCTTCGCCAAAAGAGGGCGACGATCGGCGGCTGATCGCTGCGCTGGGTGGCTCGACCACCTACACCGTGAAAGTAGAGGAAGACGCGCTCACCTATCCCGCTCAGCTGGAGCTGGCCCTTCGCGATCGGTCGAAGGACGAGCGGATAGACGTGCTCAACGCCGGTGTGCCCGGGTACACGACGTACGAGTCGGTGGCGAATCTCGCCTACAAGGTGTTGGACCGCCGACCAGCCTTGATTGTCGTCTATCACGGCGCCAACGATCTCCATGCCCGGCGGGTAGCGCGCTACGTGGGCGACAACACCGGATACCGCAAGTCGTGGGGGTTGGAGTCGCGACCGGTGTTTACGGCGATGCGCCATTGCTACCACTGTCGGTGGCTGGCGCTGCGCTTCGGTTTCAAGGCGCTCGCCTTCGAGCACTACACTCGTCATCAGGACGAGCTACGGGAGAATCCACCCGCCGCGTTGCTGAAGGAGCATCCGCCCGAGCCGTATCGGCGGAACCTCAGATACTTGGTACGACTCGCTCAGTCGTCGGGCGTGCCGACGGCGCTCTGCACCTTCGCCAGCAATCCCGACTTCGCCGATCACTACGCCAGCCAGCCATTTTATGTCTCGGGGTTCGAGGAGATGAACGCCGTCGTCCGACAGGTCGCCGAGGAAGAAGGCGCGATGCTCATCGACGTCGCCGCGGAGCTGCCGCGGGAGCGCGAGCTCTGGTTCGACGGCGTGCACCTGACCGCGAGCGGCGCGAAGAGAAAGGCGGAGATCATCGCCAAGGCGATCCACGCGGCCCCGCCCTGGAACGATCCATGATTCTCACCGGCGGTCGTCGCCGAGCTCTGGCGCTGGCGGGCGACGCGGGTGCGGCGGCGTTGTTGCTCGTCGTGGCCACCGGCATCGAGATGAGGCCCCGGGCGGTAGCGCCCAAACGCGTGGCGCAGGAGATCTTCCATTCGGCGGTTCACCTGCGAAAGTACCCATCGACGATCGATCCCTCACTCGAGCTCTGGGCGCTGGTGCACCTGCCGACCGAGCCTTCCTGCATTTTGGTGACTTCTCACGGGTGGCACGGCGCGCTCGAGCACCCGAAGTCGGACGACGTGCGTCGGGAACGACTCGTCGTCGACGTGGACATGCGCGGCCGCGCGTATTCGAGCGGCTCGCCGGATCTCAGCGGGTGGGAGCTGCACGACTGGGTGGATGCGGTCGAGTTCGTGCGGCGCGAGTACGCCGAGCACATCAGCGACCCAGATTGCGTCTACGCCGAGGGCGGCAGCGGCGCGGGCGGCAACGTCTACGCGATCGTCGGAAAGTTTCCTGACTTCTTCTCCGCCGCGGTCGTTCATTCGGGCATGAGCGACTACACGCTGCAGTACGAGCACGACGAAACCGGCGAGTTCCGCGACGAGATGGAAGGAGCGGGCTGGATCGGCGGCGATGCGCAATCGAACCCCGAGGGGTACCGAAGCCGCGGCGGCATGACGACCGTGGGCAACCTCCTGACCCCCATCCACATCAACCACGGAGAGACCGACGTGCGCGTGCCGGTCGTGCACGCCCGGCGCTACGTTTCGGCGGCGCGCAGCGACGGGCGCACGGTCGGCTACATCGAATGGCCCGGCGTCGGCGACCGGCGGCATTGGACGCACATGACGCCGGAGCAACAGGAGCAACTGCGGCTCGAGATCGCCGACTGGTACGAAAAATACCAGCGCCCGCCGGCGCTTCCGGACGAGGGAACGTTCACCGTTGCGGGCTACCTCGTGGCGAGCTCGTTCGAGGTCGTGCTCGAGCACATCGACCACGTCGCGGAGATGCGGTTTCGGATCGAAGACGGGGCGCTCCGACGCTTCGAGCTCTCGGCGGCGACGACGCGCCAGGCGACCGTGAGGTTTCGTTGGCCGAAAGGCGCCCCGGTGCGGCTCAGCCTGGGTGAGCGCGACCTAAGTGCTCGACGAGTGAGGGATGGAGCGTGGGTCGAAGTCGACATGGCGGTCGGCGAGTCTCCGGAACCGATTTCTGTCGAGTGAGTCGAGGTAACTTCGGAGCATGGCTCGGCACGCCCGGTCGAAGCTGAATGCTTGCGTGGCGCGTGCTCGACCGCGCTTGCCCATTTCTCGGCGCTCGTCGGGTCGGTTCCCGAGGTCCCCGAGCGCAGCGGCGAGGGCGGGAGGCTGTCCGGTGGGAACCACGCGGCCGGTGACGTCGTCGATGATCGCTTCGGCCGAGCCGCCGGCGTCGGTCGCGACGACGGGTCGGGCAGCGGCCATGGCCTCGAGGACGACGTTGGGCATGCCTTCGCGTCGAGACGAGAGCACCAAGACGTCGCTTCGAGCGAGCCAGCGCTCGACGCCGGGATCCGGGCCGACGTGCTGCACGCGGAGATGAGGCAGGCCGGCGAGAGACAAGGCGACCTGAGCGAGGCCGGGCCCGACGAGGGTCAGTGTTGAGGGGTTGCGAGCGGGTGCGCGCGAGAGACAGCGCATCGCCGACACCAACGTGGGCAAGTCCTTGTCCGGGCACGATCGCCCTGCGTACAGGATCTTGAACCGACCGTCGTCGAGCGGCGGGCACGGATCGAATCGCTTGATGTCCACGCCGTTGGGCGTGAGCGCGGCGTCGTTCAGCCCGAGTCGCGACGCGAGCGCGCGCGCGTTGACGGTAAGCACGTCCGCGCGTGCTCGGGCGATTCGGCGGATCGCGGCGCGGGCAGCTCCGCGCCCGTGGCTGCGGATCGAATGCACGTGAGGGAGCCGGCGCCGGAGGTTGGCCAAGGCCGCCCAGGCCCCTGCCGGATCCCCGAGGCTGTGGATGACGTCGATATCGAGCCGCTCGAGCTCGGCTTCGAGCCAACGCGCCCGCCGGATGAGTGAGCGGCCACCACGCGCTGCTGACACGCCGACGCCGAGTGACCGGATCCGTTCGGCATACGGGGCGTGCTCGCCGCCAGTGCACACGACGTGAGGCAGCACACGAGCCCGGTCGAAGTGCTCCGCGAGGCCGTGCACTTGGCGCTCGGTGCCGCCTTCCCGCAGCTGCCCCACCACGAGGGCGAGTCTGAGTGGGCGGTTCAAGCTCGGTCGGCGCATGGCTGGGCTCGATCCTCCATCCATTCGAGTAGCGCGGCGGCTTGGGCCGTGCGGTCGTAGTGTTGTCGCACGAACCGAGATCCTTTCGCGCCGAGGTCGGCCCGAAAGGCGAAGTTGCGACCGGCGAGACGACGAAGGGCTGCGGCGAGCTGGCTCGGCTTGCCTGGCGGCACGACGACCGCGGCTTGTGAACGGCGCAACAAGGCGGCGAGCTCTCCCGTGGCGGCGGCGACGATCGGGGTTCCCGCGGCGAGGTATTCGAAGACCTTGTTCGGGAGCCAGTGCGTGGCGTGGGGATGGGGATGGCTGCACACGAGGCACGCGTCCGCATCGACCATCGCCCGAAAGGCGTCGCGGCGGCCGAGGGTCGGCTCGAATCGCACGTGCCGCAGCCCGAGCTTGGTGGCGCGCGCGCGAAGCGCGTCGTGCTCGTCGCCATCACCGATCAAACGGAACGAGAACTGGTCGGCGGGCAGTTGCGCTGCGGCGCTCACCAGATCGCCGAGCGCGTGCATCGGCGAATGGCTTCCGACGTACACACAACGGAAGGGCCCTTCCGGGCGCGTGCGCTCGGTCGGAGGCGTCATCCAGTCGTCTTTGCCGTGGGGAACGACGCGAATCCGGGAGGCAGGCAGCCCACAGCGTTTCAGGCTCTCGGCGTCTCCCGCCGTCACGGTGACCAGACCGCTGGCTCGTTGGCGACAGCCGCGTTCCAGCCGACGGACCATGCGCTCGCCGAGCCCCGGGCGGAGCATGCCGTAGGCCAAGAGCATGTCTGGCCAGAGATCGCGCATTTCGTAGAACAACGGCACGCCGAAGCGCCGGGCGAGCGCGGCGCCGACCAGCCCGACCGACGTTGGCGGAGACGATGCATAGATGACGTCGGGCACCGGGCCCAAGGCGCCGGCCACCCCCGCGGTCAAGCCGTACGAGCCGAACAACCCCGCGCGCTGCCACTTGTCGCGGCCGCGGGCCACGGTCGACCACACTCTTTCGACTCGAAATCCATCCACGTGCTCGACGCTTCGTGCGAACGGTGCGGGGCGCGGGTTCTGTGAACGCAACGTCAGGTGGTCGACGCACCCGGCGATGACTCGAACCTCGTGGCCTGCCCGGGACCACACGCGCGCGAATTCGGAAGCGCGGCTCAGCCCGGGCTGGTCCCGAGTCGCCAGCCACTGCGCGAGGTAGAGGATCCTCATGGTCTTGCAGGGCTCGACCCCGCGTGCTCCGGGGCAAAAAGGGCCGCCGCCAGCCGTTCGCCGGTGTGCCGGAGGCTGTGGCGTTGCTCGACGATTCGTCGCGCCGCTGCCGCCCGCCGTCGGGCACTGCTCGGGTTTCGAAGGGTTTGCTGGATGGCTTGCGCGAGGCTGCTTGCGTTGCCGGCGTCGACGAGCAGGCCCGTGACGCCGTCGCTGACGACTTCGGGGATCCCTCCGCACGCGGTCGCCACGATTGGCGCTCCGGCCGCCATGGCTTCGAGAAGCGCATTGGGGATGCCGTCCGTGTCCCCGCTTTCCGCGTGCGGTCGGCTCGGTTGAACGTACACCGCACACTCTTCGAGGTGCCGTTGGACTTCTGACGCATCCATCCAACCCGCGAAGTGGATTTTTTCGTGGGCCGCACCGCCGCGAGCCGCACGATGCAGCATTTGCGCGTGTCGTGCGTCGGGATCGGGTCCGGCGATGACGGCGGAGAAGTCCTGCCCACCGGAAGCGAGCTCGTGGAGGGCTTCGAGCAGCGTGACGAGGCCCTTCTTGGGAACGAGGCGCGCC
>JAJDAH010000152.1 GCA_029261965.1 Polyangiaceae bacterium | reverse complement strand
TCCTCTGACCGGGCGCCGACGACGGCGCCGTCGTCGAGACGTGCTCAGCGCGTGAGTGGCTTCTTGGCGACGATGCCGGGGTCGGCGTCGATCCAATAGACGGCGGCGTCGTCGACCGCCAATGCAACGACCTTCCCGGTGAGCTCACAGAGATTCGTCGACTCGCCGCCGGTCTTGGCCAGTCGCATCACGCCGCCCTTTCCTTCTCGTCGCCCCCCAGTCGTCCAGCCCTCGTCGTCGTCGGAGCTGGCGCCGATGATCGCCCATCCACGACCCCAGTAGATGTGCTCGGCGTCCAACGCCATGCCCCGAAAGTGAAACCCCGCGGTGCCGAGCACCGTCGGCTCGCCGCCGGTCTTCTGGACTCGTCGGAACGAACGAGGAATGCCTTGATAGTAGTAGGCGAATTCACCATCGACGACGATGGGGTGTGCCTCGGCGGGAAAGACCTTCTGCGCCACGGCTTTTCGTTCGCCGCCGGTTTTTGGCGCTCGGAAGAGTGTCCTCGAGCGATTGTTCATCCAGTAGACGTGCGTGTCGTCGATACCGACGCTCGAGAGATAGTTTTGCTGTGCGGTCGCGATGCTCTTGCTATCGCCACCGCTCTTCAGCGCGACGCGAACCGTGTCTTTCGTCGAATAGACCAGGTCCGTTTCTCCAACGGCGAAGGCGTGAACACGCCCTTTGAAGAGATTGCGGGGCGCGCCACCGGTTTTGGGATAGGCGTCGAGCCCAGCCCAGCTCGCTACCCAAACCTGCGTGTCGTCGGCCGCGATCTCGATGATGTTGGCTCCGATGTGGGCCACTCGTTCGGTCGCTCCCCCGGCTTTTGGGACCCGCAGCAGAACCGTGCGGTCTCGATGACCCACCGCGAAGTAGAGGTGCGTGCGGTCGGAAGTGAGGTGGTGAACCTTGTGCCCAGGCTTGGACAACACGACCGAGCCGTCCTGACGAGTCTCCGCCGGCTGGGTCGCCTGGGTGGCCAGGTTGGCGGAGTCGTCCGTCGCTCCTTTCGAAGGCGTCGACTTCTTGCAAGCGAGAAGCGCCAGCAACAACAACACCCCCGAGGGCCACCGTCTCTTCACCGCGTCGACTCGTAGCCGCGCGCCGTCGGGGCGACAACTCGCGCGCCCCCTCTGGGACGCTACGGATTCGTTTCCAGGATCGCCTCGGCTTCGATCTCCACCAGCCAACGCGAATCGAGCAGACCCTCGACCACGACCATCGTCGCCGGCGGCGCCGCTTCGCCGCACATCTCCCGGTGCACGGCCCCCACTGGCTCGGCGATGTTGGGCATCGTGATGTACATGCGCGTGCGGACCAAGTCGCGCATCGACCCGCCCAGCTCCTCGATGGCTTCCGAAATGATGGTGAAGCAGCGCCGCGCCTGGCCTTCGGGGCTGTCCGCACACCCCCCGTCAGCCTCGATGGGCGCGGTCCCCGCGACGAGAATGCGATCCCCGACCCGCACGGCGCGACTGAATCCGTACCGGCCTTCGTATGGCGAGCCCGACTTTGCCCGTTGGCGCTTGGCGGTCGTCATGGGGCGATGTTACCTCGCGTAGCGCTTCTCGGTCGCTTTGCGTGCCGGTCACCACGAGACATCAGCGTCCCATCCTGGTTCGAAGCAACGGACGAAGAACGCTAGCACGTGCCTCGTGGCCGCGACGCGGACGAGGCCGATTCCAGAACCGATCTGCTATAGAATGTGAACATGCGCGGCTTACGAACGACTTCCAGCTTGCTCTTGATGACCGTGGCGGTGGCCACCTCGGCTTGCGATTCGTCGGGCTCTGGCGCGGCGACCGATGGTACGCCGGACGCGGCCGACGTGGATGGATCGAGCACGCCTGACGTGCTCGGCCCCGAGGTCGACGTCTTCGCTTTGGCGAACGGCTGCTACTTGGTCGAAGCGGACGGTCAATGGCTCGGCGAAAGCGGGTCCGGCTACGCCTTCACGATGAACCAGGCGGACGCGGCGAGCTTCTTCTTGAAGGCCTCGGACCTCGGCACCTACCTCTTGTACGACGAGGGGGCGGGCTACTTGGTGTCCGACGATGGCCCCTTGCTGCGCAGAACAGAGCTCGAATCGGATTTCACGCGGCTGGATGACACGTTCATCTCGGGCGCCGAATGGGAGATCGAGCCGTCGCCAGGCGATCCTTCGCGTGTACGGTTGCGAAACCGCAAGACTCGGAGACTGCTCGGGGCAGGCGGGCTCGTCACGGACGAGAGCGACGCGCTCCGGGTGTCCTTCGTCGAAGCAAGCGGCTGCACTCCGCATCCGGAGTTGACCCTCGACGCCACCGGTGACGTGCAAAAGACCACCTTTGACGACGGCGACCTCTACGGCATCGTCGATACGCACTCGCACATCCTCTCGAACTTCGGGTTCGGTGGCGGCGGCATCTTCCACGGTGGCGCGTTTCACCGCTTGGGAGTCGAGCACGCCCTCGGCAGTTGCGAGGCGAATCACGGGGTCATGGGGAAGAAGGACTTCTTCGGTTTCGCGTTCGACACGTCGGGACCCAACGCGACGGATCTCAGCGGTTTGATTGGCGACCTGCTCATGGGTGAGCTGTCCGTCGACAATCACGTGACCGACGGATATCCGGAGTTCACCGAGTGGCCGGATGCGCGACGTCGTTCGACTCATCAACAGCAGTATTATCGATGGCTCGAGCGCGCGCACCTCGCTGGGTTGCGTTTGGTCGTTCAGCACGCAACCACGAACTCGGCGATTTGCACCTTCACCGCGGGTACGGGGATCCAATCCGTGCGCTACGCCTGCGACGACATGGTGGGCGTCGATCGCATCATCGACGAGACCTACAATATGGAGCGCTACATCGACGCCCAGGCCGGCGGTCCCGGCGAAGGTTTCTTCCGTGTCGTGCAGAGCCCGGCGGAGGCCCGCGAGGTCATTGGTGGGGGCAAGATGGCGGTCATCCTCGGCATCGAAACCTCGGATTTGTTCGATTGTCGGCTTTCGCCCAACGCCACCGGCCCGGTGTGCGACGCGGACTACGTGCGAAGTCAGCTCGACGCGTACTTCGCGCGGGGCGTCCGAGCGATTTTCCCCGTCCACAAGTACGACAACGCGTTCAGTGCCGGCGACGGCGACCGAGCGTTCATCGAGCTCGGCAACTTCGTCAACAGCGGCTACTGGGGCAACTTCACCCTCGACTGCCCGGTGGGCGTGCCCTCGGTGTTCGACAAAGGTGACGTCTTTTTCGGCGGTCTGAACCAGCCGCGCGACGAATTCATGATGTCGTCGCCCCCGAACGACTTCAGCAACATTTTCATGGATCCGCTGGGCACCATGGTGCCGTTCCTCGCGGAAATCAGCGCTCCGCCGCTCGTCGGCGACTACTGCCAGAAAACCGGCCTGACCCCGATCGGCGAAACTCTGATCGCGGAGATGATGCAGCGCGGGATGATCATCGAAGTCGACCACCTGCCGAAGCGGGCCTACGAGCGGGCATTCGAGCTGCTCGAGGCGTCGAACTATCCGGCCGCCGGCACCCACGGGCAACATTGGGACGGTCGCCTCTACGCGCTGGGCGGCGTTTCGAAGACCGGGCTTGGCCGCTGCCGCAACCCGGCGCAACCCGGCGAGATGTTCGCGCGGATCCGCGAGCGCGTCGCCGCGATCGAAGCGGAGGGTGGATACCCGGCCGAAGGTTTCGGTTTCGACCTGAACGGTTTTGCTGGCGCGCCGGGCCCGCGCCTCGCCGCTGGCGCCTGCTCGGATCCGCAAGACGACCCCATCACCTATCCGTTCCGGTCGATCGCCGGCGACGTCGAGTTCACCCAGCCCCGAGTCGGCAACCGCGAGATCGACTTCAACCAAGAGGGCTTCGTGCACATCGGCATGCTGCCGGAGCTCCTTCAAGACGCCCGAGGCGACGCGACCTCTGACGCGGACTACGACCCGCTCTTCCGTTCGGCGGAGGGTTACATCCGCATGTGGGAGCGGGCCGAGGAACGCGCTGCCGCAATCCGAGCGGGTCAGTAGCATTCTGCATACGCCAACGAATGGCCTAGCTACCCGCGCAGGAGGCGACTCGCCGAGAGGGATCGGTCTGCAGAATCGTCTCACCCACTGGCAAGGATCATTTTTCGTGATCGTGCTCGAGGCTTCCCTCACGTCCGGAGTGGGGTGCGCCAGAGTGAGTGGCGCCGACTTCGACGGATACTCCGCGACCGCAGACTCGGGTGACCCGGCGGGCGGCGCCGCCGGAGCCGAGCGCGATGCGGACGGCGCCGCGAGTCAGGGCGGGGCTGTCCTATCCACGGCGACAACGCGGGGCTTTTCCATCACGATGATGTTGCTGTGGTTGAGCAGCCGGACGTCGTGCTGCACGATGCCGAGCGTCACCATGTCTTCCATCTTCCTCGCGGTCATGTCCGAAAAGTGAGCGTTTTTGCGCCCCTCGGGCTTCGACTTTTCGGCGTAGTGCACGACCGCAACTCCGCCACCCACGAGTACGCGTTGGACCTCGCTCAGGTAGCCACGAATGCGCTCCGGCTCGATGTGCACGAAGGTGCCGAACGAAAAAACGAAATCTACCGAGCTGTCTTCAATCGTCCGAAGGTCGCTCCCAGCTGACTTGTGAAACTGTATGTTTGCCTTGGGAAAGCGCAGCTGGATGCCCTCGAAGAACTCGTCGTTGATGTCGACGCAGATGAGCTTCCGGGCACCCACGAGGTACTTCGTCCAGCGGCCGCCCCCGCAGCCGATTTCGAGCACCGTCGCGTCCGGTCGCAGGTACGGAGTGATGTACTGGTCGACCACCTTGTAGAGGGGTCCTGGGGCGCGAGGGCGGCGGAACGGCAGCAGCCGGTCCATCCAGTAGCCGACCCGACGATCGGGGTCGCCCCATTGGAGCCCGTACCGGCGTTTTGCCTCAGAGCTCAGGCCAGCAAATACTTCCCCCCATCTGCGGTTCCATTCGATCGTGGGCATCGTATTTCTGCGGCTCCGGTCCACGCGACGGCGGTGCTGAACGTGCGTGGTCGACGCGCTCTAAAGCATTCCGCGTGCCAACGCCGAGAGCCGGCGGCGAGCTGATGACCGGCAGCTCTATCGGAGGTCCCGAGCCCCGAGGCCGAGCTGTCGCATCCATCGGTAGATCTGCGTCCCGCTCATGGCGCTGCTGCCGTCCAACTCGGGTGACGACGGCTCCGATCGCCCCGCGGGTCACTGAAGTCGGGCTCGCCCTACCGTTCTGTGTGCACGACTTGCACACCGCTGTGCAAGACCTGCGCGCTGGCGGTCCTTCCCCGGGGGGGGATCACGGATCCGGGGGACTAACTAACTAACCGTCGGCGACCATGCTCGAGATGAGGTCTTTCATCACGGCGTCGGCCTTGTCGACGTCCACCTGACAGGTGCCGGCGGCGATGTGCCCGCCGCCGCCGTACTCCAGACAGAGCTCACCGACGTCGGTCTTGGACCCCAGGTTGAGGATCGACTTTCCGATGGCGAACACGATGTTCTGTTTCTGTTTGCCCCACATCACGTGCATGGAGATGTTGGTCTCGGGAAAGAGGGCGTAAATGATGAAGCGGTTCGTGGCCCAGATGGTCTCCTCGTTCTTGAGGTCGAGCACCACGAGATTCTGATGCACCGTCGAGCACCGCTTGATCTGCTCTTTCGCTTTTTTTTCGTGCTCGTAATAGAGGTCGACCCGCTCGTTGACGTCGGGCAGTTCGAGGATCGCGTCGATGGTGTGATCGCGACAGAAGTCGATGAGCTTCATCATCAGGTCGTAGTTCGAGATCCTGAAATCCCGAAACCGCCCGAGCCCGGTTCGGGCGTCCATCAGGAAGTTGAGCAGCACCCAGCCCTGGGGGTTCAAGACCTCGTCCTGACTGAACTCTGCGGCGTCCGCCTGGTCGACCGCTTCCATGATGTCGTCGGAGACTCGCGGGAACTTCTCTTTGCCACCGTAGTGTTTGTAGACGACCCGCGCGGCCGACGGCGCGTCGGCGTCGATGATGTGATTGTCCTTTCCTTCGCCGACCCGGAGCGTCTCGCTCTTGTGGTGGTCGAACGCGAGGTGCACCCCCTCGACGTACGGAAGGTTGGTGGTGATGTCGCGATCGGTGATCTCGACCTTGCCGTCTTGCATGTCTTTGGGGTGGACGAACTTGATTTCGTCCACCATGTCGAGTTCCTTCAACAGCACGGCACACACGAGGCCGTCGAAATCACTCCGTGTGACGAGTCGGTACTTTTCTTCGCTCATGGACGTGGACCCTTCCGCGAAGAGCTTAGCCGGTATAGCGTCACAAGTCCCCATGGCCCGAGTTCATCTACCGCTCGCTCCTCAGCGTGGGTTCGGCGAGACCTCTCGCCGCGATCTGTGGTGGGTTCAGCCTCTGCTGGTGTTCACCGGCCTCGGCGCGTTCCTCGTTTACGTCAACTGGGCCGTGCTGCAGGGAGAGCACTTCGAGTTCGGCAACTACCTGTCCCCGGTCTACTCGCCGGTGCTCTGGGGTGACTCGCCGCACGCTTGGTTCGGAAGCGGCAAACCACCGTTTTGGCCCTCGTGGCTCTACTACACGCCGGCCATGCTGGCGCTCGTGGGACCCGGTGGGTTCCGGCTGACCTGCTACTACTACCGCGGCTCGTACTACAAGGCGTTCTGGGCCTCGCCGCCCAACTGTGCCGTCGGCAAACCACACAAGACGTACTCCGGGGAGCGGGCCTTCCCGCTCGTCATCCAGAACATCCATCGGTACTTCATGTACATCGCGGTGGCCTACGTGCCGATCTTGTCGTGGGACGTGTGGCGGGCGCTTTGGTTCGAGAACCCGGCCACCGGGGGCGAGCAGCTCGGACTCGCGGTCGGCACGATCGTGCTCGCGCTCAACACGACGTTTCTCAGCTTGTACCTGTTCAGCTGCCATTCGTGGCGCCACGCCATCGGTGGATTCAAGGACCGGTTGTCTCGCGCGCCCGTCCGAAAGAGGATCTACGCCGCCTCGAGCAAGCTGAATTGCAATCACCAAAGCTACGCGTGGGTCAGCTTGGTCTGGGTGGCCTTCACCGATTTCTACGTGAGGATGTGCTCGATGGGTGTCTTCACCGATTGGCGAATCCTCTAGAACCCGGGAGGGGCGAAAAGATGCGCGAGCGGTATCGGACGGTCTTGGACGAAGCCAGCCGCGCTTTGGTGTTTTTCCTCGTCGCGGGTTGCGGCGACGCCGGCGAAAGCGCGCCCGCCAGACCGACGGTTCCGCCCGGCGCCGTCGCCGTCACCGTCGACGGCGGCCAGGTGGCTTCCGAGGTCGACGACCGTTTCCTTTCGTTTTCCGTCGATACCGCTCAGCTCGTCGGAGGCACGTTCTGGTCCGCGGACGGCGGCGTCGAGGTCGGCCGCGGAGAGGAGCTCGTACCCCCCTACGATTTCGATCGCCCGAAGCTCCGCGGCTTGGCTGCCGCGCTCACGCCGGCGTACTTGCGGATCGGTGGCTCTGACGCCGACTTCACTTTCTACGACTTCGGCGACGATCCAGTCGACACGCCGCCCGAGGGATACGACTGGGTCATGACCCGCGACATGTTCGACGGAATGAGCCGCTTTGCGACCGATCTCGGTCTCGGTGTGATTTTCACGGTCAACGGCGGCAGCGGTCCGCGCGACGCCGCGGGGGTCTGGCAGGCGGACCAGGCTCGGAGCCTCGTCGGTTACGCCGCCGATCACGGCTCCCCGGTGGGGGTTTGGGAGCTCAGCAACGAGCCCAACGTGTTCGGCCTGCTGATGGGCGAAGAAATGTCCGGGCAGCGGCTCGCTCAGGACTATCGCGCGTTTCGGGACGCCGTTCGGCAGTTGCAGCCGTCGGCGCGGATCTCCGGGCCGACCGTCGCACTGTGGCCCCTGACTGGAGAAATACTGACGCCGATTCTCGATGATTTTCTGCGCGAGGCCGGTGACGTCGTCGACATCATTCCCTGGCACTACTACCCACTGCAGTCTCAGCGCTGTCCCATCGCGACGAGGGAAGCCGTTTCCGGCGTGCTCTTGAGTGGCGAGCAGCTCGACGAGACGGCAAACATGGCCGAGGTGGTCGAGTCGGCGAGGCTCGACCTCGCACCTCAGGCGGAAGTTTGGCTCGGTGAGGGAGGGCACGCGCAACACGGCGGCGAACCGGGTTTGTCGGAATCGTTCGAAGCCACGCTTTGGTGGCTCGATCAACTCGGGCTGCTGGCTCGCCGCGGCCATCGTGTCATGGTGCGGCAAACCCTTTCGGGGTCGAACTACGGGTTGATCGACGACGTCACGCTCGAGCCGAACCCCGACTACTACGCCAGCGTTCTCTGGAAGCGCTTCATGGGGTCGCGAGTGCTCGACGTGCGTACGGACGAAAGTGCGCCGGACGTGCGGGTGTACGCCCACTGTCTTCCCGCCGCCGCCGCCGCCGTCCCCGACACCGCCGCCCTTGCCGACGGAGCTGGTGCGGGCCTCGTGGCGCTCAATCTCACGGGCGAAACCGTCGAGCTGGCGGTGGACGGATTCTCCGCCGACCGCGTGCGGATGCTCCGTGGGACCGCCACCAGTCTCGACTCGCGCACCGTTCTCGTCGAAGGCGAGGCGGCGACCGCTGCCGAGGATGGTTCGTGGCAACCCCCCGCGGCGTCCGAGCAGCTCGCCACCGCCGATGGGAGGGTGCTCGTTCAGCTAGCGCCGCATTCGTACGCGTTCGTTGCTACCGACGTCGCGCTTCCCGCATGCGAGTGAAGGCCGGCGCGCGGGCTTTCTTGCCGCGCGCGACTTGGAGTGAATCGTAGGCTAGACGGCGCCCCTTCTTGTCGGTCACCTCCGCGCGTACCATCCACGGTCCATCCCCGTGAGGCCGGCTGACTTTCCCTTCGAGCTTGCCGTTTCGATGCTGCCAGGTCACTCGAGCCGGGCTGATGCCGACTTTGACACGCGCCACGAGCTCCAACGACTTGGGGACGAGATTGCCGCGACCATCGCGCAGCTCGATCGTCACGGTGACTTGATCGCGCGGCCACTTGGCGCGCTTCGGACCGACGGCGACGTTCACGCTGATCGATTCAGGTTCGAGACGAAACATCGCTTCTCGCTTCGACGCCTTGTCTCGCAGTCGGATCACCACCGCCTTGCTGCCCCGTAGTCCCACGTTTTTCGGCGCCGGCACGAAGTAGGTCGAGCTGCCGTAGGTGACCTCCAAACCTTCGATGCCACTGAGCGCGACTCTCTGCCCCGGCCGCATTCGAATGGCTCCGGTCGCCGCCACGTAGGCGTCTGGGGGGAGCTTCGCCGAGAGCACTCGGCTCGTGGTGACCCGCGAGGCGTCGCTTCGCAAACCCAACCGGTCGACCGCGCGCACGACGAAGCGGTACCGCCCCGCCTCGGTCACACGAATCTTCACTCGCGGGGCGCTCGTTCGGTGCACGGACGGGGGATCCTTGCCGCGGCGGACCGTGGCTTCGTATTCGACGGCCCCGGGTACCTCGGGCCAGTCGAAAGCGAGCGGCATCGGCGAGCCGTCCACCGTCACGAGCAGCGCCGAGGTCGTCCGGGGCTTGGGCACGTCGGGTTTTTTGTGCGTTGCACCGCGAGGGTGCGCCGCGCTGTAGCTTCGGGCCGTGCCGGGCCCGAGCGGAGTGAGCTTGCTGTTGACGCCGACCAGCATCTCACCGTCGTGTGCGGCGAAGGCGGTCGTGCGACCGTCGACGGTGACGGTGGAGCGTCCGGGCTTGGTGACGCCGCTCGCGCCCAGAGTGCCGATGACGAGCACCGCCGTACCGCCGCTTTTCGGGACGACGACCTCCACGCGGCCGGTCTTCAGGCGAAGCGATTGTGTCGGCGTCGGGGGCGCCGGCGGCGGCGACAGTTTCAGGCTGAGCCGCGAATAGAACGCGATCCGAGCGCCGGCGCTGAGGGTCATCCGCGTTCCGCCGGGGAGGTTGAACACGGCGCCGGACTCGAGGGCGACGATTTCGGCCGTCTTGTCGTCGACCGCGCCGCTTTCGATTTCTACGCCAGGCGGCAGCCCCGCGGCCTCGGCGGAGCGAGCCGTGCTCAAAAGGAGGCATCCGGTAAACACGAGCGCGGCGAGCCGCGAGAAAGACTGCATGACCGTGTGAACGGCGACGTCTGGCGCAACTGAAGTCGAAAAACGGCGGGCTCAGGGCGTGACGGCGACGTGCAAGCGATACGGGAAGGTCGTGGCTGAGCCGGACGCCGTGACTCGGACAAAATAGGTGCCGGCGCCGAGGCGCGTCGCGACTGCGCGCGCACAGAACCCGGTGCCCGCGTCGTCATCCAGGGCCAGCACCGTCGTCCCGTTCGAGTCGAGGATTTCGATGAAGTTGTCGAGCGTGAGGTTGGCGCACGCCGAATCGCCTAGATCCGTCGTAGCGACTGAAAGGGTGGACAAAGGGTCCGCTACCTGCACGCTGAACACGTCGACGTCTCCCACCGGCGCCACCGATGCGACGAGCGAGCCCGCCGACAGCTCGTTGGCCAGCGTCACTTCGTCGTTGGGCTCGGTTTCGTCGGCCTCGAGCACGCAAGCAGCGCTGCAACCATCGCCGTCGTCGTTTCGCCCGTCGTCGCATTGCTCGGTTTCGTCGCGAAATCCATCTCCACATTCGATCGCTCGAGAGGCGGCGCTCAGCGAAAAGCTGCCGGCCTCGAGCGCACCCGAACCGTCCACGACGACGAAGAGCACTTCTCCCGCTACCACCGGGACCACCAAACGTTCGTGACCGCCTCGTCCCGCGGATCGGTCCGCGCAGCCCAACTCGCCCGCGGCCTCGCTACACAAGGAGCGAACGGACAGGCTCAGGTTTGCTGTCGCAGAAACGAGGTCGAGCTCCAGGACCCCCGTCATTGCCGCCGTGACTTCGTACACGACCTCGGCGCCACTCGATGTTTCATTGCGGAGACACGTCGGCCGGAGCATCGCTGCGTGTCCCGGCGTCGATCCGGAAATGGTTCCGGGAACGGGTGCTACCTGGATGTTGGCGCACGAATCGCTGCAGGTCGCGTCGCAGTCCGTGTCCGCACAATCGGCTTGCCGGTCTCCGTCGTTGTCGCTGCCGTCGAAGCAGCTCTCGGCGCCGATGCAGCCGGAGTTGTCGACGATGCAGTCGTTGCACTGAAGGGTCCCCCGGTCGAAGCCGAAGAACTCGCAGCTCAGCAGACCGAAATCGCTTCCGTCGCACTCTTCGAGAGCGTCGCGAAAGCCGTTGCCGCATACCGGCCCTCTCCCACCATCCGTTTCCGTCGCGCTGCCGCCCGAGCCAGCTGCGTCGACGTCGTTGTCGCCGACCCCCGCGTCGGGTGCGGCGCCACCTTGGCCGCCGCCGCTCGCGCTGCCCCCTGGTCCCGAGTCATCCGAGCCACTCGAGCCGCCAAGGCTGGAGTCCAGGTCGCTCCGTCCGCCGGTACCGTCGTTGCCGCCGCTGCCTGCCGGAGGCAGGCGATCGCCACCGCCGCAAGCGACCAAGGGTGCCGCGACGCACACGAGTCGAAAAAGCTCTCGAACGATTACTCCGCGGGCTGGCATGAGTACGTGATTCGCCAATCGTTCAAGTCCGGACTGACCTGAAGGTTGGATGACGGGTTCAGCGTGATCTCGAGCTCGAGTAGGTCAGCGGCGGGGCCCGGACTCTGGGATCCGAGAAGCGCCATCGAGGTGAGGTCGATCGGACAGGGGGCGGGTCCCGTCATCGCGCAGATTTGCGTATCGGGTGACGCCTGAGCCGTGGCCACGTCGACGTAGGGCGCCGTCGTCAGCTCGGACCTCGTGTGGGCGGAGCGCGCTCGGAACTGCACACTCGAGTCGCTCCCGGTGCTCGTGTCGTAGGAGAAGAAAGTCCAGACGGCCTGCTCGTCTTGCTCACAGGCCGACTCGTAGACCTCGGTGAACGTGCTCGTCGCAAACTGCCCGCTGCAGCCGAGCGTGACGTCCACGCTTGCTCCAGGGTCGCCTTGAACCGCGGCGCACGTGCTCGGGCAGAGATTGACCTGAGTCGGATTGACGTTGTCGTCGTAGTACCAGCCGCCACCGCACGTGGTGGCGTCGTCGCGCCGCACGAGTGACGTGGACATCCCCGAGGAGGACGAGTGGGTGACGACCGCGCTGTCGGGATCGAAACCGCCGGGGTTGGACAGAGGGAACGAACAGGCGGCCGCTTGCCCGGCGATGGCCTGCAGCGCGGCGAGCAAGTCCGACGCGATCTGCGTCGCCGTGCCATTGCCGATGACGAACGCGCTCGATGTTCCGCCGGACGCGGCGATGTCGTCGAGAGCCGGAATGTTCGCTCCCGTCATGCCGATCGTGTACGTGCGGATGCCGTTGTCGTCGAAGGCGTCCTCAGCCAAGATTCGGATCTCGTTGTTGGTGTTCGGCGTGCTGGTTTGCAGACACTCGGTCGGGTCGCCGTCGGTGACGAATACGAAGGCGTAGGCTTCATCCGGCTCGGCCACTTGTTGCGTCTTGGCCCATTGGAGCGCGCCGTCGGCCGCGGGGTAGCTCGGTGTGCCGCCGTTGGGCGGGTCGACGGCGGGATCGCTGAGCGCCGCGACGAGCGCCGCTTCGTGTGCGTCGGTGGGCGCGGATGCGGACTGCAGGGTGCCGAGTGGGACCATGGGATTGGAGCACGCCGCCGCGCCGCAAGTCGTGCTCGACGGCGCACAACCGTCGCCGGTGCTACCGGTGACAGCCAGCGGGAAGAACTCGAGCGCCACGTCGATGCCGGCCGATGCCGAGTCTTCGAAGAACGCCGCCATGGCCGTCGACGCGCCGCTCCATCGGTTCCCGGACGCCATCGAGCCGGAGCGGTCCATCACGACGATCATGTTGAGCGGTCGAAGATTGCCTCGACTCGTCACGCCGACGCAGGCGGGCGGACCGCAAGCCCCGGCGTTGTAGAGCGTCCAATTGTCCTTGCAGCTGCACTCGGCCACCGCTCCGGCGCCTGGCGGGTTGACCATGATTTCGCGGTTGCCCACCAACTGCGGGCAGCCGGTCACGCTGATGCACTCGCCCGGTGGGATGCTTTCGCTCGTGAAGCATTCGAACATTTGCGGGTGCGTTTGGGCGGGCGCGCACGCGGGGTACTGGTTCGAGTTCGCTGGATAGTGAATGATGCGGATGCCGGCCGGCGCCGTCGTTTGACCGTGGTTGCAGACGGGAATGATCGGTCCGTCCGTCGGGTCGTCGCAGGGGACTCCTGCACCGAGGTCGACGCCGGTGCAGTCTGCATCCGTTTCGCCGGGTTGCCAGGGCACGCATTGACCGCTCTCGTCGAGCGGCGTGTCGGTGCTGCACTCCGCGTCGCACACGGTCGCCACTTGGTCGACGCAGCGTTGCTCCCACACCGGCGCGTTCGGGTTTGCCGGCCTCTCGCAGACCGAGTTGTACGACGCGTCGTCGCAGGACCAGTCGTCCCAGACGCCTTTGAAGCTCGTCGCCGTGCCGTTGTAGTACTGCGCGCAATCGGGGTTGGTGTTGCAGCAGTCGTCCGGCTGGCCATCGAGCCAACTCGTGAAGGTGGAGCTCGAGCCGCTCGACCACGAGTAGTCTCCCTCGGTGGCGATGTCGTTGTAACCGATCCACGTCCAGGACGACGGCAGGATGGACATCAAGAAAGCGTTCTCCTGGAGACCGTCGACCGTAGCGAGGTCGTACCCGTTGCCTTTGTTGACGCAGGCGGTTCGAGCCGCGGCCCACCCGAGCGTGCTCGTTTCGACTTGGTAGCAACTCTGGCGGTCGGGCGACGTTACTTCGTCGGGCTGGCACGGACACTCGAGCCCGCACACGGCGATCGCCTGGTTCACGCACGCCGCGTCCCATGACCCGCTCGTGCAGCAGTAGTTGAAAGCCCCCGTGCAGACGGCATTGACGCAGCTGTCGCAATTCTTCGCGAGCTTGGTGCCGACCTGGCAGGGGTCGTGAGCACAAGCGCCGCCGGGCACGCAACACGACGGGTCCGCCGCGCAAACTTCGCTGACGCACGGATCGCAGGACGCGTCGAATAGACCGCCGGGTTTGCACTTGCTGGCACCGCAGGCACTGTCGGTGTCGACGGCCGTGCATCGGTGATTGAATTGGCAGTCGTCGCCAGTTTGACAGGGTTCTTGCAGGCCCTTGTTGGCGAGGCCCGGTGGCAGACCCGAGACGCTGCCCGTTTGCCACGGGATTGCTGGTGGTTCGACGTCTGCGCCAATCGGGCCGCCGTCTGGGAACTCGTCGAAGTCATGGCAGTAGGGATCGCAGGGGTTGTTGGCGCACGGCGACGATGGGCCGAGGGCCGTGGTCCTGTTCGTTGCACCTACGGGCGGGGCGATGCGTTTTTGCATCGTCACTTTGCCGTCCTCGCATTCGCCCCAAGCACCGCCATGGCACGTGGCGGTTCCTCTGAAACACGTCAAAATTCCGGCGGTCGAGGAAATGGTTCGACCGCACTCGCGCTGCGCACCGTCCTCGCACGGCGCGGACGATCCCCCGAGGCCATCGCCACCGCGCGCCCGCGCACCGCTCTCGAGATCGGTCGACGGCAATCGCGCGTCTCCGGAGCAGCCGGTCGCAGCTCCGGTTGCCGCAGCACCGAAGAGCAGCGCCGCTCCAAGATAGGAACGGAATCGTAGAAGCCTGACTAACTTCACCGGTGACACGTCGGTGTGAAGAAAGTGCAGGTTCCGTGCCGTGGCCACGCGCAGGGAGAATGGGCTACATGGGCCTTCACGCTTCAATACGAGGCGAAGAAGTGTCGCGCCGACGCTACGGAGCTATGAAAAGTTTACTTCGACGCCGCCTGCGGGGCGCTGAAGCCAGTCGACTCCGCGTTTGCACGGATGACGTTCGTGCGGAGCCGCCCCTGTTTGGGCTTCCGCGACCGAGCTTTAGCCCGCTGCCGTCGAGACCTTTGGCGGACGATGCGACCGGCGAGTTCCGCGCGGCATGGGCTCTCGCGGGCGCAGGGCGTCGAGATATTCACTCTCCCCCGCCGCTCGCCGCTCGCTTTCGTGCTGCGTCAGCACCTGCGCCGAATGTACTTCGCGCACCGCCGAATCCGCGGGCACGCTCCCCGGAAATGGCCATGAGCTGTTGATGTCCACGACGGTGTCGAAGTACTTCGCCCAGCAGTGATCTTCGCCGTACTGGGTGTCGGTGATGCCCGCGGTCACCACGTCGCCGTCGAGAATGTCCGGGCGGAGTTCGCGCAGCCGGAGCACCTTTTCTTCGCCGCTGTTGATCCGGTCGAGGGTCGAGAACGCACAAAGGTCGATGCCGAGCATTTGCGCTGCAAGCTCCACGGTCGGCTTCGGCGACGCGCTCGTCAGGATGATTTCCACGTCGGGACACCGTGTCCGTACCCAATCGAGATCCGCACGCGTGATCACCTGTCGACCCGTGTGCCGGTCCCAGACCCGTTGGGCAAGCTTCCGCACCAACGCCGGATCCACTTCTCGGAGGAGATTCATCAGCGTCAACTGCGTCGTGCGTTGCGCGTGTTGCACTGGGCGAGGGCCGAAGCGCGCGCTCGCGATCCGATGGAGCCACGGGATGCGCGACGCCATCTTGCCCCAGAGCCAGTAGTGCAGTCCCGGGCCACCCCAGTCCCGCAGGCCGAAGTAGATGAAACGCGCCGCGCCGGTCGGGCGTGACCAATCCAGCACGACTCTGCCCGTGCCCCGGTCAGGCTCGAGGCGCTGCAGATCCTCGAAGTCGTAGCTGTTCCACGCGCAAAGCTCCCACCCCAGCATCTCCCCCATGTTGATGCCCAGGTGAACGGTGCGATCCAGATCCAGAAGTAAGTACCGCGTCTCGGGTCGCAGGACTTGCTCGCAGAGCGCGCGAAAGCTCATCACCTCGCGATGACGAGTCACCTGCTGCACATCCCGCTCGGGCCCCCGCCCGTCATCGATTTCAGCTCGCATCCCAGACCCTCCGCTGGCGAAGCCTAACGTCGAGGTTCCTTCGAAAACGGTCACAGTTTGGACACGACGTACCAGTCGCCCGTGCCTGCGGCGAACGACTCAGTTGATTGGGGAGGGAGGGCATCCGCGTTCGGGTGCGGCGTTGGAGCTGCCAGCGCTGACCGTCGAGTGACGTTCGGATCGTCCTCGGTTAGATCGCTGCACCGGCGGCAGGGTGGCCGGCCGCGGTGGGGGTGCGTGATATGATGGTAGCCCGTCATGCGATCCCTCTCGATTCTCGTGCGCCGAGCGCTCCTGCTCGTCGGTGTGGCGGCGGCATTCGCCGCATGCTCGGGCACCCCGTCGCGGGATAAGGACTTTGGCGGCACCGGAGGTTCTGCGGCGGGCGCGTCGGACGCCTCACTCGGCTCGGGCGGAGCGATGTCGACCCGAACCTGCGAGCAGCTCGGCATCCTCAACAGCTGGCCGTCGTCAATCTGCAGCTCTGACGAGTGCGGTGCGACCGGTGTCGTGACCAGCGACTGCTTGTTTTGCTGTCGCGGCGATCTGGGCGGAACGGGCGGCACGAACGGGGCGGGCGGAGGCCCAATGGACGGCGGCGGTGGGGACGGCGCGTCGTCCGGCGGCGCGCCCCCGACTGACGCCGGTCTGTCGGACGGGGGCACGACGCCGTGCACGGGCGTGGTCTGCAACATGCCCCCGGCAACGGTTTGCTCCGGCAATGACGTGCAAGTCTCCGAAGCCGTGGGGACCTGCGGCCCGACCGGAGAGTGTAGCTACGCGAGCTCGACGCTGCCCTGTCCCAACGGTTGCTCGAATGGCTCCTGCATCGGAGATCCGTGCATCGGCGTGACCTGCAACGCGCCGCCGGCGAACACCTGCGCCGACGCCAACAATCTGACCGTCTACCAGCCGTCCGGCACCTGTGACAGCAGCGGCGCGTGCAGCTACTCGAACGTGCTCGCGTTCTGCCCGTTTGGCTGCCAGAGCGACGTTTGCGTCGGCGACCCCTGTGTCGGTGTCTCGTGCAACATGCCGCCGCCGAGCTTCTGCAAAGACGCCGACAATCTGAAGGTCTTCGACGCGCCGGGGATCTGCGGGAGCGGTGGTCTTTGCTCGTATCCGACCACTCGCGACGTGTTCTGCGCCTTCGGTTGCTCCGGAACACAGTGCACCAACGACCCTTGCGCCGGAAAGGTCTGCACGACGCCTCCGGCGGACAACTGCAAGGACGCGAACACCGCGCGCAGCTATCCCAGCACTGGTGTGTGCGTCAGCGGGCTGTGCACGTACCCTGAAACCGAGATCTCTTGCCCCTTCGGTTGCGTCAACGGCGTGTGCCAGGAGTGCAACGTCGACGCGAATTGTCCGGCTGGCGAGTTCTGCCAGAACAGCACGTGCGTCCCGTGCGATACGAGCGACCATTGCGGGCCGTCTTGCACCGACTGCACGGCGACTGGTGACGTGTGCGACGCGGGCGTTTGCGTCGAGTGCGTCGGCAGCGGCTTGTGCAGCCCCGGGCAGTACTGCGGCAGCAACGTGTGTTTGCCGTGCACGACGAACGCGCGCTGCGGCGCGACATGCGTCGCTTGCGGATCCGGCACCAACTGCGACGGCACGGGCTGTATCGACTGCGACACCAACGCGATGTGTGGCCCGAGCTGCACTCCCTGCGGCGGCAGCACGCCGCACTGCCAGGCGGCGGGTCCAACCTCGGTGTGCGTGGAATGCCTGACCGACGGTCACTGCGTCGTCGCTGGCGAGACGTGCAACATGGCGACCGGTCAGTGCCAGCCCCCCTGCCCGCCGACGCTCACGAGCGCTTTCGGCGACAATTTTTCGGCTCCGTCTTCGAGCTCGTGGACGACCGGCAGCGACACCCCAGTCACTACCAGCTCCTGGCGCGTGTATACGACGGCGAATCACGGCGTCCGCATCAACGGCGGTAGGCTGGAAATCACCAACGAAACGGGCTCGTCCGGGGGACACGGACACGGATACGCGTACATCGTGACGGACGGTGCCGGCTCCGCGTACGACAACCAGCTCTACAGCTCGACCTTGAAGAGCAACGCCGGCAAGTCGGTGGTCTGGACGCTCAACATGAGGCGCAACAACCCCGAGTCGACCAACGGCGGGTTCGACTGCTCGAGCACGGGCAGCCAGAACGGCAGGACCCTCGGGCTCGCTTACGTCATCGCCACGGACTCGTCCGGCGGTTTGAATTCGAGCGCGGGTACTTGCAGTAGCTCCGCGAGTGGCAAAGGCTACGCGGTCGTGCTCGGCGGTAGCCGACAGATCCGGCTCGTACGTTTCTCCGGCGGGCTGCGAAACGGCGCCATCGTCGATCTCGTGGCGTCCGGTAACTTCAGCAGCGTGTCGAGGTACTTCAGCGCGCGGGTCACCTACGACGCGACGAACGACCAATGGACGCTGGAAGCTCGGGATGACGGAAGCAGCAGCTTTTCCGATCCGGCGACGGGCTCGTACTCGTTCACCGGGATGGCGTCCGACGCCACCTACGTGAACGAGCCCCTGAGCTACGCCGGGCCGTACTTCCAGGGAGGCTGCTGCTGCATGTGCTCAGCCGAGCACAATGCGTTCTTCGACAACGTGGGCGTCGGAGTGCGTTGTGCGCCGTAGCCGACGCGCTTTAGCTCCGACGCCAGCTCGAGCGTGCCTTTCCACGTATGAGCGCTGATACGTGGACGTATCGGCGCTCATACATGACTCCCCTATGGGGATGTCTCACGGACAGATCTGATCCATTCTCTGAGCCACCCGGGCAGCCGCAAAACGGCTCGGAGGCCGTCGAATCGGGGCCGTAGATCTGCGCCCCGCTGGATTTCTCGAACGCTTGATTCCGAAGCGGCACCCCGAGCTCGGCGTTCCACCAGACATTCGACAGTGGACCTCGGGGCACACCCTCGCGTACTGGACGCGATACGGTTGGAATCTCCCGGGGATCCTGATCGTCGGCGACGAAGCATTTCAACGTCACCTTTCGCAGATCCAATCGCCGACGACGATCGGCGCTCGCCGTCGAAACAAAGCCTATCCCGAGCTGGCCGCGAACGCGTTAGCGCTGGGCCCGCCGGGCTCGTCGGC
>JAJDAH010000151.1 GCA_029261965.1 Polyangiaceae bacterium | reverse complement strand
CCATCGAGGCGGTGCTCGATCCGTTCGACGTCCTGAACCTGGAAACCGACGACTTCAACGCCGACTTCACGGGGTCGCTCATCGACGCAGACCAGCCCATCGTGGTCTTCAGCGGAGGCGAGGCCAGCGACGCTCCATTCTTCAGCACCTTGGGCGCTCGGCGTTGCTGCGCCGACCACCTCGAAGAGCAGCTGGATCCGGTGCGCACGGCGGGCAAGACATTCGTCGCCGCAGTCTCGCCCCGGCGCACGGCAGCGGTGGTCGCCGCCGGAGCCGACGTCGGTATCATCGACGAGCCCGAATTCTTCCGGGTAATCGCCGTGACCGAGGCCGGGGCGTCGATAAGAACCACACTACCAGGCTCGAAGAGCAAGCTGACGCTCGCCGGCCGCGGCGACCACGCCGAGATCGAGTCGACCCACGACTTCATGCTCGAGAGCGACCAGCCGGTCATGCTCGGCAGCATTTCACCGAGTCAGAACGCTGCGGGCATTCCTCGGGGCCTGCCCGGTGGAGATCCCAGTTTTCTCATCATCCCGCCGATCGAGCAGTTCCGCGCCTCGTACGTCTTTCTGACTCCGGACAAGTACAGCTTCGACTTCATCCGAGTCATTGCACCGCCCGAGGCCACGGTGGTTTTCGACGGCAGACCGATCGAAGAAGTGAATGGCTGCACGAAAACTGCCGCTGACGGCCTGGACGAGGAGGACCGCGGCTCGCCGAAACCGCCCTTCGTCGTTCACAGGTGCCAGCTCAGCTTCCCGATCATCGACCCGTCGATCGACGGAGCCCCCCTACTACCCGGCGTTCAGAACGATGGCGTCCATCGAATCGACAGTGACCGCAGAGTCGGGGTGCTCGTCGACGGGTTCGATTCGTTCGTGAGCTATGCCTACGCCGCGGGAACGGAGCTCACCGAGATCGTCCCGCGCTGAAGGTCGGGGTACGGTAGAGCGGCCAAGGCGTGAGTATTTCGACCCGCCCACCCGGACCGCTCTGCCGAATGGAACGAACACATTCTGCCGTCGAGAGACGGCGGGGCCCGAAGATAGTCGGATCCGCGGCATCCGCGTCCATCAGCATGTTGGGCGAATCGACCCCGAAGTCGTCGGGATGTCCTGGCATGTCCAAGAGCACGTGCCCCAGCTCGTGAGCAAGGGCGAACGAGCGTGACGCCGCTCGGATGCCCGTGCGGTCGAGAATGACGGCGTTGCGGATGCTCGCCCCCTCGGCCCGAATGAAGCTCTCTCCGATGCGTCCAGTCCGGGCAAAGCTCGGAACGATCAATACTTCGATGCTCGACGGGTCCCCATCATCGAACGCCTTCACGAGGCTCCGCTCCTCGACCGTGCCCGCAGGCGCATCGAAGTCGGTAAAGTGCGTCAGGCCATCGGCCAGGTCGACTTCGCCGAGGCACGCGGCCAAGCTCGGATCCGAACTCAGCGGCGCGCCGTCGAGCGGAGACAAGGTCACCAACGCGCCGCTCTGACGACGCACGAGCACGTCCACCGTCGGCAGCCCGCTCAACAGTGTGCGAGCGTTGGGGCTCACGGTTGCCGAGAATCCCGCCTTCCTCAGGGCCCCCGCCACGCGTCGCGCCGCGCGGGCGGGTGTGTCACCTGGCGCGAGTCGGCTCACGATTTTTTTCTGGTCCGCACGAAAGACGAGCTGGCCTCCGCTGGCGGGAAGGCCGAGATCGCAACCCACCGCCAGCAAGTGCGCCGGAGGCGGATCCACCACCTTCACCTCCGAATCTTCACCGAAGTGGATCCCGCACTGACCCCACAGGGCACTCGCGGTCCGGGCCTCACGCCTGGCGATGGCGAGGGCACCCTTTTCATCGCCACCGATCGGAACGGAGCCACCACGCGACATTCGCACGATGAACACGCGCATCTGTGCTCGATACCGGTCGATCGAGCCAATGGCTGAGTGTCTTGGCCCGCCGACTCGGATGCCAACAGCCTTCTGCCGCGAGACCTCGACGACGATTCTTCCGCCGACCTCCGCCTGCAACGACCGCGCCGCGGACGAAGGGTGGCCGCTGTCGATTTCGTCGCTCGTCGCACGAATCAGCGGCGTCGACCGGCATTCGAGGTCGGCAGTCACTCCCTCGGGACAGGCGGTCGGTTTCAAGGCGACCGCCTTTAGACGGTCGAGTGGCTTGCCTCCGAGGGTGGTCGAGCGCACGCCGATGGTGGCCGGCACCGTCCCGGTCGGACCAACGACCGTCCAACGAATCGAATCGACGTCGGGCAAGCTCGGCTCACGGTCGGGATCGAGCTCCTCGGGTAGGGTTCGCGCAATCGAGGCGTGAGAAGTCGCCAAATCGATCGGGCGCCCAGCCGCGTCGTACGCTCGAACCTCGAGCACGTTGACGACCACTCGCAAGCCCGCGGGGTTCTGCGCGGAGGCATGCGGCGTGCGCGCCACGGGCCCAACTCGAGCAACGGGTGCGAGCTCGAGGACGGACTTTCCAGCGCGAAGGCCCTGGAGCCCAGGGCGGGTCAAACGTTTGCCCGCCGCGCGGTCAATCTGGGGCCGCGCGCCGTCGAGCAATCGCACGGCGACGCCGGTCGATCCAGTCAACTTCATGAGCCGGGCGGCAGCCAACCAGCGCACGTCGGTAGCGGTCTTGTCACGGACCTTTTCGGACACCGAGTCGGCGACGCCGTCGTCATCGTCGTCGTCGAGGTCGGCGACGAGCGTCACCACGAGCTCTCGAGGGCCCCCAGTAGCCTGAGCCGAGCCGGCAGCGAACAGCGCTGCGAGCAGCGCCGCGCGACCGGCCAGGTTCACTCGACCCAGCCCATTTGCACGCGCCGAAACGTCGCCTCGCTGACTATGCCTTCGGGGGATCGACCCGCTTTCGCTGCTCGAATCAGCGCTCCCCAGGTGACCGTTTGCAGCTGGCGGCTCTTGACCAACTCATCGGCGATTTCGACGGCAGCGACCTTCTCTCCGACGTCGTAGAGCGCCGAAGCCGCGACACCGCGAATGGCCTCACGCTTGGCACTCCCGGCGGTATTTCGAAGGAGCTCGATGAGCTCACGACGCCCGTACTCACGCGCCAGGTACATGGCCGCCCGAATCGCGACCTCATCGCCGAGAGTCGATCCTTTCGCCAGAGTCTCGAGCATGGGCTTGGCGACGGCGACTTGAGCTGCGGCGAGACGGTAAAGGAAGGCCGTATCACGGTCGGCGCTCGGTCGATCGCTCAATCGAGCCACTAGCTCGACCGTCGGACGAACCGGTGGCGGAGGAGCGTCGGGGCCGGCGAGTGCCCAAGCGACCATCGCCCAGGCCGCCCTGGCGCTACTCGGCCCGTCTTCGGCTTTGCTGCGAGACTCCTCGAGGGCGCGGGTGTCACCGGCTCGAACCGCGATTTCCCCGAGGACGAGCCATCGGCCGAGGTGACGTTCGGCGTCACGCAAGACGGCCAGCGCCGGCGTGATCGCGAGAGGTAGCTCGCTCCGACGCAGAAGCGGTACGAAGACTTCCGAGCACAACGCAATGCGATGGCTCTCCTTGATTTTCGGTGCGACCGAAGCGATGTGCTCACCGTTAGATTCGCCGCGAACGACGCGCGCAACCTCGGCGGCAAACGCCAGGTGGGGGTGGCGACTGGTGGCGACGCGAACGAGGGGCTCGGCGAGGCTCGCGTCGTTCAGGAAACACGCGGCGGAGAGAGTGGCCAAGCCGCCCGCGGTCTCGGTGTTGAGCGCCTTCTTGAGTTGCGCGACGACTCGTCGATCGCCGAACTCCGAGAGCGCACGAACGCTCGACGCGTACAACGGGCGCTGGAACGAACCTCGGCGCACGAGCGTCTCGAGGGCCTTTCCCAAGAGCCGCCGCACGTGCACCGAATGCGGCGCCAACGCCCGAAGCGCTCCAGACAGTCTCGGTTCCTGCGCGGGTTTTCGGCGAAGCGCGGCCGCGACGTCTGTTTCTAGGCGGTGAGTCGGTTCCTCTCCAAGAACCTCCCCCTGGTCCGACTTTTTCGCCATCCGAAGAACATCGAAGATACCACCGTTTTCCCCCGGCAGGCGTGCACCGATTCGGCTGAAATCCGGGCGAGCGTTTTCCGCGAAAGCGAGGTAGGCTCCGGCGTTAATGCCAGTGGGCGGGTGGACAGAAATCGACTGGCGAGCTGAAGAATTCCCGTCAATCAGCGCGATGTTGCTCGAATCACGAGCGATGTTCGATGAATTGTCGCCCCCAACCGTCTAACTACGATTCTAGGAGATAACCATGCGAAAGGCTGCCCTTACACTCGTCGTCGCCACCTTGATCCCGGCCCTGGTGGTTGCGTGCAAGAAGAAGGACGAAGAGCCCCCGCCCGATCAGGGAGGGTACGGACAGCCCGGCTACGGTCAGCAACCCGGCTACGGTCAGCAACCCGGTTACGGTCAGCAACCCGGTTACGGCCAGCAGCCCGGCCAGTACCCGACGGCGACCGCCGCGCCTCCGCCCGCCACGGCCCCGCCCCCGGCTACCGCCACCGGCGCCGCTCCAGCCTCGATGGCTTTCCCGTGTCAGGCGGACGCGACCTGCCTCGGCCACAAGTGCAATACGCAGGTAGGCCGCTGCCAGTGGCCTTGCGCCTCGGCTAACGACTGCCAGCCTGGCTTCCAGTGCACGCCCCCGGCCTGCGTCCCGAACGTCGGCGGTGCGGTGCCTGGCGCCGCACCCGCGCCCTGAGCCGAGCGGTAGCGCTCCGCCCAGAGCTGGGCTGAAGCCCGCCGCCAAGGGAAGCTCCTAGTGTCGGCGTCTGCGTAACCGCATCAGGGCAACGGCGGCGACCAGCCAGGCCATGGGTTCCGGACGCGACGTCCGGGACAAAAAATGGCATCCGCCTGACGCATCGGGGTCCGAGCCCGAACTTTCAGCCGCGCCACCGTCGCCGCCGGTCGCAATCGACCCGCCAGCGGAGCTCATGGCGCCTGCGCCGCCGCTAGACGGTGAGCCTCCGCTGCTCGATGAACCGCCGGCAGCTGGCGCACCTCCTGTCGACGAAGTGCCGGCTGAGCCGCTGCCGCCCCCCGAGCCGCCGCCGCCCCCGGACCCGCCGGCGCCTCCCGTCCCGATTGTCGTGCCACTCGGTGCTTTGAGCTCGGCGTCGAGCGCAAACCCGGGATTGCTCCCCTCACCTGAATAAGCGCCGCGGTAGGCAAAATCTTTCTGCGCGCCGTTGAAGTCCCGATCGTAATCGACGTCGGTGCTGACCGACGAGAGGTCGAGCGTGCCACCGCGAAGCGCGCTGCCGGAGACCGGGAAGAAATCCATCGCCCCAAGCGCCGTGGCCGGATTCGCCACGTAGTTGCCGGCGTTCGCTACCGTATCGGTCACGTTATCGAGCTCGTTGCTCGACCCGCTGAACGGCTGCGGGGAAAAGACGGCGTTGCCCACGACAAAGGTCGTCCCGGACGCCGGTGACGAGACGCTAATCCCGATCGCCGTGCTGAAGATTGTGTTGTTGTAGGCGACGGCATCAATGACCGTCTTTCCTTGGTGATTCGTGAAGCGAATCGCGGGATGCATCGAGTCGACGAATACGTTGTCGTGCACGCGGACTCGACCTGTCGCCTGGATGAGGGAGTCGTCGTCGTTGTGGAAGAAAAAATTCCCGTAGATCTCGTAGTGGTCGTTCGAGCCCGGGCCAGAATCCGGGTAGCCCCCGACCAACAGGTTTGGTCGCGGACCCGACGGACTCGGGTTGTTCTCCTTGATGAAGACGTTGTCTCTGATGACCGTGACGCGGTCTTCGGTCGGAACATTCGCCACGGCGGCCTGGCCGCGGTCCGACTGGTGCTTGACCTGCATGTTGTAGCCGAGGGTGCTGCGAAACAGGTTCCCCTCCACCAATCCGCCGATGAACGCCCGGGTGCCGTCCGAGTTGCCGAAATAGATCCCGGTACCGGCGCCGTCGATGACATTTCCGCGAACAACCCAGTCCCAGGCCACAATCTTCGTGCTGATGCCCACCGTCTGCTGGCTCGTCTGCCCGCCATCGTGCCCGGTGATGAGGCAGTCCTCGATGACGATGTGGTGAGCAAAGCTGGATTCGGCCCCTCCGGCCTTGATCGCGTCGATGCCCGCGATATCTCGACCGTCGAGTTCCAAGTTCCGAATCGTGACATAGCTGGCGTTCTCGATGTCGATCGTGTTGCAGCATCCTCGGCCGAGGAATCGAGCTGGTGCGCCAGTCGCAGGCCCCGCGATGACGATGGGACCGCCGGAGGTGCCGTGCATGTCTTGTATGCGAAGCCCGTCGGTGTAGTCGCCCGCGGCCAGAGCGAGCGTTTCCCCCGGCTGAAGTGCCATGAGCTTCGCCCGATAGTCGGTAGGATCCGCCGGCACGCTCTGTGCTCGAGCGAGAGTTGCTACGAGACTCACCGCGCCGCCGAGAAGGACGGTGCTCGGAATTCGGCGACGTTTCATCGATCCTCCGTGGGTTCGACGATACCCGAAGGGCGAGCCGAGGACTACGCGGGCGCGCGAACCGCGAGACGAAGACCAAGCGAGAAAGCCTCTTCTCCGACAGAAGAGCTCCTGTGACCGTCGAAGGTCGGTGTACGAAAATGAATCTCGGTGGCCAACGCCTCGCTCTTGATGAGGTCGACACTCTTCTGGGCGATGGCATCGAGCCGCGGGCCGGCCTCAATCTCGAGCTCCACTCGATCGGTAAACTCGAGCTGTAGGTCTTTGCGGCGGGCCTGAATTCGACTGAGGAGCTCTCGCAGAAGTCCCTCGTCGACGAGCCCGTCGGTCAACGTGGTGTGCAGCACGACGACCCCGACGGCTCCAGTGGCCGCGGCAAAACCCTCTTTCGCCTCCACGACGACCTGAACCTCTTCCCCGCTGAGCGATACTTTTTCGTCGCCGAGATCGACCAGGATCGCGCCATCGGCCACAAACTCCGCGTAGAGCTCGTTGCCGTCAGCCGACTCGAGGGCCTTTTTGCACTGCTGCACTCTCTTGCCAAGTCGCGGACCGAGCGCACGAAAGTTCGGTTTGACTCGAAATGCCACGGCGCCATCGTCGTGGCCTCCGGTCATGAACCTCGCCTCGTGCACGTTGAGCTCGTCTTTGATCAACTCGACGTGCGCCTCGGCGCCGCCAGCGAGCTCCGCATCGTTGAACACGACGTCCACTCGCGCCAGAGGTTGCCGAACCTTGAGCTTGTTCACCGTTCGGACGCCGAGTCCCAAGCTGACCACCTCTCTCGCGGCCCGCATCTGGTGCGCGAGGGCAGCATCGATCGCCGCCTCGTCCACGTCGGGGTAGTCGTCGAGGTGCACGCTCTCGCGAGCGCCTTCGAGCTTCGGGCGGACGACGAGGTTTTGGTACATCTCCTCGCTGAAGAACGGGACGAACGGCGCGATGAGCTTCGAAATGGTCACGAGGCAGTCGAACAACGTGGCATAGGCGTCACACTTATCCTGGGGAAAGCCGTCGGAATAGAAACGACGGCGGCTCCGCCTCACGTACCAATTCGAAAGCGCGTCGACGAGGTCGACCAGTCGGCTGGCGGCATCGTAGACGAGGAATTCGTCGAGACTCCGACGCACGTCCCGCGTGGCGATTGCCAGCTCGCTCGACATCCAGCGGTCGAGCAGGGCTCGATCAGCGACCGGCTGAGCTTCGTTCGGACCGTTCGGGCGCCAGCCGTCGATGTTCGCGTAGATGACAAAGAACGAATAGACGTTGCGCAGCTTGACCACGAAGTCCTTTTGCAACATGCGCACGTTCTTCAGGCTGTGACGCGTGTTGTTCCACGGCGGGCCCGACGCATAGAAGAACCACCGAAAGGCGTCCGAGCCCGGCGCCGGGGTCTTTTCGTCTTCCAGCACGATCCGCTCACCGGCAGGCAGGCGCGGCACCTCGACCGGCTTCGTGTCGAGACCTGTAGGGACGACGGAGAGGCCTAGCGCCTCCACGTCCTCCTTCGAAACGATCGCTACGCGTCTCGGTAGCTTTTTCACGATACGGAGCCGGAGCTCGCGTCGTGCATCGGAGTTCTCGAGGCGGTAAGCCGCGACGGCGACGCCTTCGACGAGATCCATTCCTTCGAGGTCCTCACGGCCGACGAGCACCTCGCCCGGCTTGGCCGTTTCGCCGTACGCCTCGTCGAGCACACCGAACTCCATGCGCACTCGGTCGAGAATGATGTCAGGAGGCGTGTAGTTGCCCTTGCTCTTGCTCTCCTTCTTGCCCTCCTTGTCGCAAACGTGGCCGAGAACGATGCAGGTCTTGTACGGCAGGGGGTATTCGCGCACCCGCGTCAGCCGCATCTTCTTTTGCAGCTCTTCGTCGAAGACGAGCGTCGAGATCATCAGGAGCGAATAAAACCACCCTCGGGTCTGGTCGATGGCCTCGCTGATGAAATCCGCCGGGAACGCGTCGTCGAAGCGCTTTGCTGAGCCCTCTTGATGCGGATAGCCCCATTGGGCAAACGGCATGCAGCCCGAGTCGAACCAACAGTCGATGACTTCGGTAACGCGGCGCATGGCTGCTTGGCACTTCGGGCACGGAAAGCTCACCTCGTCGATCCATGGCTTGTGCACGATGAGGTGGTCGCTGAGCTCGGGGTCTTTCTCTTTTGCAGCTCGAAAATGAGCAAATGCCTCGGGGTTCAGCTCTTCGATTTCGGCCACACTCGCCGGCGCGTGTTTGTGCTCCTCGTCCGCGGAGCAAACCCAGACGTTGAGCGGCGTGCCCCAGAACCGCTCACGGCTGAGCGCCCAGTCGACGTTGTTCTGCAGAAAGTCCCCGAAACGACCCTCTTTGATGTGTTCCGGTAGCCAGTTGACCGCGCGGTTGTTTGCGATGGCGCCGTCTTTCAGCGCCGTCGTGCGAATGAACCACGCCGGGCGCGCCATCTGAATCAACGGATCGTCGTCCGCTCGCCAGCAAAAGGGATACTCGTGTTTGTAGAGTTCCGAGGCGAGTAGCAGCCCCTTCGAATCCAGCTCGTTCGAGAGGTCCTTGTCGCAGTCTTTGATCCAGCGACCCGCGTAGCTCCCCGCGATGTCGGTGAACGTGCCGTCCGGCTGGATGGCGCAAATGAGCTCGACCTCCTCGGGATCTTCGTATTGAGCGAGTTGGGACTTGTGCGCGCTGTGGTCGTCTTCACCGAACGCCGGGGCGATGTGCACGATGCCGGTGCCGGTGTCGAGGGTCACGAACTCCTCGCCGATGACGCGCCACCAAGTGTCGACCTCGCTGCCATCTCGACGCTTGACGCGCAGCTCATCGCGATGACGCGCGTAGTAGTCGAACGGCGGGCGGTAGCGAGTACCGACCAGCGCTGCGCCCTTGCGGGTTTCCAACACGTGGAGCTCGCGCCCAATCTTCGCCCCGAGTGCCTCTCGTAACGCAGAGGCGACGATGAGCTTCTTGGCGGAGAATTCTCTCGGATTTTGCGGCTTCTGCGACTTTTTTCCCTTTTTCGCCGGCAGCGCATCCCCGACGCTCACGACGTCGTAGTCGACGCCGGGTTTGACCGCGGCGTAACCGTTCGAAGGCAGCGTCCACGGTGTCGTCGTCCAGATGACCAGCGCGGTCTCGGGATCGTCGAGCAGCGGGAACGCCACGTACACGCTCGGGTCGGCGACTTCCTTGTATCCGAGGCCGACCTCCGCGGCGCTCAGCGCCGTGCCCCCTTGCGCCCACCACCACACGACCTTGTGCCCCTGATAGAGCAGCCCCTTCTTGAAGAGCTCGCGGAGCGCCCACCACTCACTCTCGACATAGCTGCGATGGTAGGTGACGTAGGCGTCGTCCAAACTGACCCAAAACCCGAGGCGCTCGGTGACGCTTTCCCAGTCGCTCGTGTAGCGGAAGACGCTCTCGATGCAGCGCTTGACGAACGGCTCGACGCCGTACTCCTCGATCGCCGCCTTGCCGTGGATCCTGAGCTCCTTTTCGACCTCCACCTCGACCGGAAGCCCGTGCGTGTCCCAGCCGCCCTTGCGAAGCACGCGACATCCCCGCATCGCCTGGTAGCGAGGAAACAGGTCCTTCATGACTCTCGTCAGGACGTGACCGTTGTGTGGAACACCGTTCGCGGTCGGCGGTCCTTCGTAGAAGACGAACTGTGGGGCGTCCGAATCCCGAGCAGTGAGCGACTTCTCGAAGATCCGCGCGCTCTTCCAGAAGTCGAGAATCCGCCGTTCGTACCTCGGAAAGTCGAGTTCGGTCGAGACAGGTTCGAAGGGCGTGGGGTCGGTCATCAGCCACCACCTCTGGTGAGTGAGGGGTCGGCTCTATAGCACGAGCCCAACCGCGCGCAGCAACGCCCCAGCGTCGTCTACGCCGACCACTGCACCCACGACGGCGACGCCATCGGCTCCTGCTTCGAGCGCGCGGCTTGCGCCACTCGGGGACACGCCGCCGAGAGCGAAAATCTTCGGTGCCCCTCCCGTCGAGCGAGCCCGGAGTGCGCGCCGTAGGCCCTCCATGCCGAGGGGCGGCCGCCCTTTGCGCTCGGCGAACACCGGCGAAAGTAACGCCATGTCCGACTCCGAATCGAGCTCGCCCGGGGCGTGGCACGCGCGGGACACGAGGACATCGTCGCCGAGCCAGCGGCGCGCGTCCTGCGGCGCCACACTACGATCCCCGAGATGAATGGCGTCGGCCTCCACGATCTTTGCGATATCCAGGCGGTCGTTGACCGCCAAGAGCTGTTCGTGCGCCAGAGTCAACTCACGAAGCCTGCGACCGAGCGCCAACCTCTCACGCACGCCGAGCTGATGCTCGCGGAGCTGAACCATCACCGAGCCCGCGGGACACGAGCTCGCGACCTTCTCGACACGGTCGAGCAGCGTCGCAATCGGCGCCGTGCGTGTATCCGTGATCACGACGAGGCGGGGAACGGCCGGAGGCACGCTACCTCGGTGGGGTCGCGTCAGCGTGCTCGTTCGGCACTTCGTCCTTGGCCCCGGATGTCCCGTTCAAGTCGTCTTTTGCCATCTGAGCGAAGCGACTGTTCGGGTACTTGGCCACTAGGTATTGCAACGTTTCGCGCCGACCGTCCTCGTCCCCCTTCGCCTGGAACCGCTCCGCCAAGCCGTAGAGCGCCTCGGCGGGCGACTCGTACCGGCGAAGCGAGTGCTCGGGCTCACTTCCACACTGAAGCGGCGCGTGGCCCAATAGAACGCTCAAGACGACGACTGCAGCGGCGACCCGCATTCGCGGAAGTCTATCAGCTCCACCGGCGCCAAGCCCGGCTCAATGCCATGCTCGATACGGCAGCCAACATCGCGCCCACCGTATCGGCAACCCAATCCAAGAGCTCCGCAGATCGGTGCACGAGGGTCGCCTGGTAGAGTTCCAGGGCTGCTCCCGAGGTCGAGCTGACGAGAATTGCCGCAACGACAGTAAAAGCGATGGTCGCGTTCGGGCGCAACAGCGTGACGACCGGCACTGCGAGAAAATAGAGAAGGCCGAACCCAATCGCGTGCAGTGTCTTGTCCGCTCCGGGCAGCTGCCAGCTCGGCCCGTCGGAGCTAGGCGCTCCGCCAGCGTAGAAGATCAACCCCAGGTAGCCAAAAAACGGAATTAGACGAAACCCCACCGCTCGAAGCGCTTGCTTCTGACCGAGCGCGTTCCGGCTGCCGGCGCTGTCGGTCACTCGCCGCTCCTCACACCGCCGCCGTCTCTTCGAGCTCCCGCCCCTTGGTTTCGGGAAGCAGCAGTAGGATCAACACGAGGGCCGCTAGTTGGAAGATCGTCGTCACGCTCACCGCCAGGCCCCAACCGATGGATCCCGCCGCAAGACCCACGGCCGCCGGTGAAAAGACGTAGCCGATTCTTCCGAGCAGATTGTTGGACCACGCGAAAGCGTCACCCCGAAGATCGGTCGGAAAGAGCTCCGTCGTGTAGGCATTGAGGACTTGGGGGACGGCGCTCGCGCCGTAGATTCCAAACACCAACGCCGCAGTGAGGGGCCATCTTCCCTCGACCGTGTAACAGGCCACCACTCCCAAACTGCCCACGAGGAAGATCACCACCGCGCCAAGGCGACGGCCGATTCCATCCATCAACCGACCCGACAAGAAGACGAGGGGCATGGCTGCCACCGCGGCAAGCGCGATGGCACCACCGGCCTCCGCGTCGGTGAGCCCGCGCTCGGCGAGCGCGAACTCTTTCCAGAACGTCACCGCGTTGTGCGTGCAAATGTAGGTCAAGAACCAAATGGCCGCCATCTGAAGAACCCGTGTTCGGTGTGGGGTCTTGAAGATGTGAAAGAGTCCCCGCGAGGAGGTCCTCGCCAATCCGACTTGGGCCGAGAAGCGTTCGGTTTCTCTGAGCCCTCTGCGCGCCATCGCGATGATGGCGAGTGGGATGACTCCGACGAAGTAGACCGCTCGCCACCCGAGTGACGTCTCGAGCAGCGTCGGCACGACGCCGGCGCAAACGATCGCACCGAGGCTGTTGAAGGCGAGGATGACTCCGATGACGTTGCCCCGCCTCGCGGCCGGGAACTCCTCGGCGGCGATCACCATCGAGATCGCGTACTCGCCAACGAGAAACACCCGAGCAACCAGCTGTAGCGCCCCAAAAACGTAAACGTTGGGCGCGAACCCAGTCAGAAAAGTGAAGACGGTGTAACCGACGATCGTGACCGTTAGCACACGTTTTCGTCCCCAACGGTCCGCCCGGCGCACGAGCACGTAGGCCGCGACCGTGCCGAGATTGATGACGGTGACGAGGGCGCCCTTTTGTGCCTCGCCGAGCTCCCACTCGGCGCCGAAGTTCGGAAGCAGCTGGGTCAACGCCATGAAGTCGTAACCCTCGAAGAAGGTCGCGACGCTGAGAAAAATGAACAGCTTCCAGTGGTACGGCGTGAACCGCGCGCTGGACTTCGCCGACTGTGCCGACGAACTTGACCCGCTATTCACGCGGCGCCGTCGCGCCCGCGAAACCAAGCCGCGGTCGCGGCGAGCCCTTCGTCGAGACTGGTCGACGGTCCAAATGCAGCCACCGCGTCGTCGGCATCGAGCACGGACCGCTCGACGTCCCCGGGTCGCTGGCCGCATTGCTCGACCCGAGCGCTACGCTCGAGCAGCGTTTCGAGTCCGCTCAAGAGCTCGGCCGTCGTCGTTGCTCTGCCGGTGCAAACGTTGACAACCGATGCCTCGACAGCTCCCGTGACGGCAAGCAGATTCGCTCGCGCCACGTCGCTGACGTAAACGTAGTCACGCACGCAACCACCATCCCCAGGTGTGCGGCGTGCAAACACTTTGACCGCCTCCCCGGCGAGCAAGCGCGCTCCGAAAATCGCGACGACACCCGCCTCTCCGTGCGGGTCTTGCCGGGGGCCGTAAACGTTGGCGTATCTCAGCACGACGGGCTCGAGCCCGCGGTTCAGCCGGTAGGCGTGGAGATAGTGCTCGACGGCGAGCTTGCTGCACGCGTAGGGGCTGATCGGCAGCGGGGGCCTCCCCACCTTCGCTCGTTCGGGTTCGGGGATCTCTCCGTAGATGGCCCCGCCAGTACTGGCAAAAACCAGCTTTCGCGCGCCGACCGCGAGAGCCGCCTCAATCACGTTGAGTGACCCGGTGAGATTGATCGCCGCGTCGAGCAGCGGGTCCCGCAAACTGACCACGACGCTCGCCTGCGCGGCCTGGTGGCTCACAACGTCCGGCTCGAATCGCCGAAGCGCTTCATCGAGCGCGCCACGATCGCGAATGTCCACTTCGGCGAGCTCCGCACCTTCCGGCACGTTCTCCCGTCGTCCTGTGCTCAGGTCGTCAACGCACAGCACCGAGTGGCCTTCGGCAAGGGCGAGTTCGGCGATGTGACTCCCGATGAAACCGGCGCCACCGGTGATCACCACACGCATGACAGCACTCACTCGATGAGCCCGCCTTCGGGGCTCGATGCGTTGGCGTGCAGTCGCTTCGGCATTCGCCCTGCTGCGAACGCCATCCGGCCGGCGGTGACCGCCAGCTTCATCGCCTCCGCCATGAGCACGGGCTTTTTGGCGCCGGCGATCGCCGTGTTCATCAGCACGCCGTCACAGCCAAGCTCCATGGCGATGGCCGCGTCGCTCGCCGTGCCGACACCAGCGTCCACAATCACCGGCACGTTGGCTTGTTCGAGGAGGATGCGAAGATTGTACGGGTTTCTGATGCCGAGCCCCGAGCCGATCGGCGCGGCCAGCGGCATCACGGCTGCGCAACCGATCTCTTCGAGCTTTCGACAAACGACCGGGTCGT
>JAJDAH010000016.1 GCA_029261965.1 Polyangiaceae bacterium | reverse complement strand
TCTTGGGAACGAGGCGCGCCACGCAGAAGACGAGCGGCCTGGTCTCGCTCCGTTTTGGTGCGCGAACCGGCAGCTCGGACAGCTCGAGCCCGTGTCTACACACTCGCACCCGGCCTGGTTCGAGCCCGCGCACGCGGTGGTGCAGTCGCCGCCGCGCCGACTCGCTGCACGCGACGACGATACTCGCTCCCCGGCACTTTTCGCCGAGAGCGCGCCGGTTTTCGAGTAAGTCCCACGCGTGGACCCCCATCGAGTAGGGCACGCCGAGCACGTGGGCGCAGGCGCGGGCCGCGGTGGCGGAGTGATTGGCCCAAAAAGCGTGCACCTGCTCGACCCCTTCGGCGCGGAGCTTCTCGGTCTCCGCCATGGCGATGGGGAAGAGCGCGAGGTTGATGGCCGCGTCGCGCGGTCGCCACCAGTGCCAGCGCACGCTTTCCCAAAGGGCGCGGGAGTAGCGGCCCGGCGTTCGCCGCGCGACCCGTGCGTTCCGCCGCCACAGCTCGAGCGACCAGAGCGGGAAGGTCGGTGCTCGCTTGGCGTCGCTTTGCCCGTAGGCTCGCCGAGTCGGCCAGAGCGTGTGCAGGCTGACGTCGCAGTGCTTCGACAACGCCGAGAGATCGCGGTGCACGAAGCTCTGGGTCGGCTCGAGCTCGGCGACGATCAGCGCGAGACGCGGTCGCCGCAACGTCACGACTCCCCAGCTCGAATGCGCTCGACGATCGAGCTCGTCGAGCGGTCGTCGACCAGTGGCACCAAGGCGACCCGACCCCCGTAGCTCTGCACGAGCTCGCCTCCTTCGACTTCTTCCACGCGGTAGTCGGCTCCTTTGACCAACACGTCCGGGCGCACGGCTTCGATGAGTCGTTTCGGCGTGTCCTCGTCGAACACGACCACCGCGTCGACAATCTCGAGCGCCTCGAGCAGCCTGGCGCGCTCGGCGGCGGGTAGGAGCGGACGAGTCGCGCCTTTCAGCCGCGCGACCGAAGCGTCGCTGTTCAGCCCGACGACGAGGCGATCGCCGAGCTCGGCGGCGCCGCGCAGAAGCGCCAGATGCCCGACGTGCAGCAGATCGAAGCAGCCGTTCGTGAAGACCACGGTCTTGCCCCGAAGACGCCAGCCTTCGATCACGTCGAGCAACCGGTCGCGGCTGACGACCGCGTCGCGGGGCGTGGACCCGAGACTGCGCGCGATCTCCGCCGAAGAGACGGGGGCTGTTCCGACCTTGCCGACGGCGACGCCCGCGGCGGCGTTTGCGAGCATCGCGGCGTCTCGAAGCTCTATCCCTGCGGCGACTGCGGTCGCCAGGGTGGCGACGACGACGTCTCCGGCGCCGGTCGGATCGTAGACCTCGCGGGCCGCAGCGGACAGATGCAGCGGCTCCTGCTCGGGCCGAAGCAGGACGAGGCCTCGTGGCCCGAGGGTGATGACGAGCGCGTCGGCGCGAGTTTCTTCGAGCAGCCGGCGCCCGGCGTCGTGCACGAGATCTTCGTTGGAGCAGTCGACGCCCGTGGCGCGCTCGACCTCGGCGAGGTTGGGGGTGAGCAGCGTCGCGCCCCGATAGCGGCCGAAATCCTTCCCTTTCGGGTCGACGAAGACGGGGATGGCTCGCTTTTTGGCGGCGTCGATCACCCGTCGCAGCAGCTCGTCGGTCAGAAACCCTTTGGCATAGTCGCTGAGGATGATCGCGGTCGGCTTTTCTCCGCGATCGAGCTCGTCGAGCAGCGGTTGCCAATCGGCCTCGGCGACTTGCCGACGCTCTTCTTCTTCGAGCCGCAACATCTGCTGGCCTTGAGACAGGACACGGACCTTGTAGGTCGTCGGGCGATGGGGGAGGGCGGCGATGGCACCGACGTCGAGCCCGCCGCTGCGCGCTGCCGCGACCAGCCTGTCGCCCGCGCTGTCGGTGCCGACGACACCGGCGAGCTGTACCTTTGCGCCGAGGGTGGCGCACTGTAGGGCGACGTTCGCCGCTCCGCCGAGTCGCTCGGAACGGTCGCGAATGCGTACGACGGGCACCGGGGCCTCCGGCGAGATGCGTTCGACGTCGCCTTGCACGTATTCGTCGAGCATCAAGTCGCCGATGACCCACACGCGCGCCGTGTCGAGGCGCCGAAGCAGCGTCTCCGTGGTCATTCGGCGGCCCGTTGGTCGAGCACCTCGGCCAGCACGTGCACGCAGAGCTGGTGGATCTCTTGGATGCGCGCAACTCGCGTGCTCGGTACGGCGACGACGATGTCCGCCGTGTCGCCAAGCTCGCTGCCTGCCTCTCCAGTGAAGGCGACGACCGGGCAACCGACTTTTTTTGCTTGGGCTGTGGCGGCGAGCACGTTCTTGCTGCGCCCGCTCGTGCTGAACACCACCAGCACGTCCGCGGCGGTCGCGAGGGACTGCAGCTGTCGAGAAAACACGGCTTCGTAGCCGAAGTCGTTCGCCAGTGAGGTCAGGAGAGCACCGTCGGTCGTCAACGCCACCGCGGCGTGGCCGGGGCGCACGCGTTCGAAGCACCCGACGAGCTCGGCGGCGAGGTGTTGCGCGTGTGCGGCGCTGCCCCCGTTGCCGCAGGTGAACACTCGTCCGCCGGCGGCGACCCGTTCGCTGAGGGTGCTCGCGGCGAGATCCAGCGATTGGCCCACGGCGACGCGGGACTCGCCGACCAGCGAGGCGAGCTCCTGAAACGCCGCCTCCGAACGGAGAGGCGTTTTCGAGCGGGAAGGCGAGTCGGAGCGGGACGGCTGCTCGGTGTTTTCGCTGAACCACTTCAGGGTGCGCTTCACGCCGTCTTCGAGCGGGATGAAGGGTGACGGATAGCCGGCCGCGCGGAGCGCCGTGATGTTCGCCTCGGTGAACGCCTGGTAGCGATCCCCGAGCGCCGAAGGAAACGGCAGGTACTCGAGCTTTCCTCGACCGTGAAAGTCGAGCACCGCCTGCGCGAGCTCGTTGAATGTCCGGCTCCGTCCGGTGCCGACATTGAAAACGCCGCAGACCCCCGGATGCTCGAGGAAGAAGCGATTGACTCCGACGACGTCGTCGACGTGCACGAAGTCACGGCGCTGCTCCCCCGGACCAACACCGTGTGATTCACCGAACAGTCGCACTCGGCCCGACTCCACCAGTTGCCCATGCAGCTGGTGAACGAGGCTCGCCATCTTCCCTTTGTGCGCTTCTCGGGGGCCGTACACGTTGAAGTAACGTAGGCCCACGATCTGCCCGGTAGCGTTTGGGAGCTTTTTTCGGACGTAGCGGTCGAGCATCAGCTTCGAGTACGCGTACAGGTTGAGGGGGTTCTCGTGGCCGGCGTCTTCTTCGGTGGCGCGCGAAGTGCCGTAGACCGCGGCAGACGAGGCGTAGATGAACGGAATGCGTCGCCGTTGGCATTCGTCGAGAAGGCGTTTGCCGTAGCCGAAGTTGTTGCTGAGCATGCTCGGGCCGTCGGTCACCGTCGTATCGGTGATCGCCCCTTCGTGAAACACGGCTTCGACGTCGTCGACGCTCGCCGAGCGACCCTCGAACGCGCTCACGAACTCGTCCTTGCCGACGAAGTCGGCGACGTCCACGTCCGCGATGTTCGGGAGCTTCGCGCCGATGTCCCAATCGTCGACGAGCATGACGTCCCGGCCGTCATCGACGAGCGACCGCGTCAAATGGCTCCCGACGAAGCCGCCGCCTCCCGTGACCACCAGCATCCGTCGTCGAGAGTAGAGGAGCCAGCGAGCGGGCGGACTCACTTTCTCGCGCCGCCGCGCTGGTTGACCCTATTCGAGGCGTCCCCTAGCCTCCGCCGGGCGGGGATGCGGTTCGCCGGCGGCTGGCCAGCGGTTCCTCCGGCCTTGCGGAGCGCGCGAGCGATGAAAAAATCAGTCGACAGCGTCGCCGAGCTGATGCGCCCGTTCTTTCGGCATGGCGAAGAGGCCGCCGACTACGCCACGAGCGGCAACTACTACGAGTGGTACTTCACGTACGCCGAACGCATCAAACCGACCCGAATCTTGGAGATCGGCGCGCGCCTCGGGTACTCGGCCATAGCGATGCTGCTCGGTCACCCGGGCGTCCGCGAGCTCACCCTGCTGGACGACGGCTCGTATGGTTTCGGAGTCGGCGAGGCGGTGGAAAACATCCGGCGCGTCGGCCATCCCGCGGAGGTGGTCGCGCACACTCTCGACACCCAGTCGGTCCGAGCGCTGCCGCTGGAAGGGGAGTTCGACCTCATCCACGTCGACGGCGACCACACGTTTCATGGAGCCATGCACGACTTGAGCTTGGTTCTCCCGTATCTCTCGCCTTCGGGAGTCATCATCCTCGACGACGTCGACTACATTTCGTCCTGCAAGAAGGCCGCCCGCCAGTTCCTGTCGCTCAATCCAGGGCTGGAATCGGCCCACATTTCGACCTTTCGCGGACACATCCTGCTGGGATATAGTCTCCCGCATCCGGACGACGGGGAGAGGACGCGAAGCGGCATGGCGAAAGATGGGGACGGCAAGAGCAAGAGCTCGAAGACGACGCGGCGGCAGTTCTTCGGATCGGCCGGTCGTGGCACCTTGCTCGTTGGTGGGATTGCGCTCGTGGGCACTGGCGGAGCGCTGACCGCGGGTTGCAGCGACGACGAGGGCGACGGCAACGAATACCCCTCGCCGGGCGGGGGCGAACGCGGCCTCGCTCCGAAAGAGTAGCGGGCACCAGTAACTCGATCGCCAGGTGGCGGCCCTTGCTTCGAGGGCGGCGCCGGTAGTTGGCGCGTGTTCGACGACGAAGAACAGAAGTACCTGAACGTCCTCGGGCTGGACCAGCCCATCGACCTTCGGGAGTCGCTAGGTGGGGATCCGCGGCGGATCGTGATCGCCACGACTCACCGTTTGGGCGACATGCTGGTCACCCTGCCGGCGGTTCGTGCCGTGCGCGATCACTTTCCGTCGTCCGAGCTTCACATGATGGTGTCGCGGCCCCAGTTGGAGCTCGTGCAAGCCCAACCCTTCGTGGATGCGACCATCGAGCTGCCGACCGAGCCGTGGGTGATCTTCGATTGCGTTCAGGAATTCGACTTGGTGCTCTTGTTCCGCAAATGGCTCGACGAGCCCGCGGCCGAAATGAAACCGCCGTGGTACGCGCTGTCGACGGATCTTCTGGTCGGTCCGCCCAAGCCCGCGCACTCGCACTACCTCCGGGCGTTGAAGATGCTCGGGCTTCGACCGAAGAACCGCGAGCCGCGGATCGTCGTCCCTGCGGACGCGAAGGCCCAGGCCAAACAGTTCCTCTCCGAGACCGGGCTCGGCGGGCGCAAGATCCGGGTAGTCGTTCATCCGGGTAGCTATTACGTCGGCAAGCGCTGGTCGCCGAAGCGCTACAACGAGGTCCTGCGGTGGTTGTCCGACTGTTACGACGCGCACTTCCTCGTCGTTCAAGGTCGCGGCGAGCAGGCGTTGGTGGACGAAGTGACCGAGGGCATCGAGCCTCGCCGAGTCGCGGTGGTCGCCAACCGATCGCTTCCGGAGCTCGCCGCCATCCTCTCGTCGTGCACGTTCTTCTTGGGCAACGACACCGGAGTGACCCACCTGGCCGACGCGGTCGGGCTGCCGTGTGTGACCGTGTACGGTCCGTCGCGGCCGAACGTGTGGGGACCGACGGGTCCTGGCTGCGTGCACCTCGTCTCGGACGAGGTGTGGCGGGGGTGCTCGGAATGCAGCGGCCGGACGCTGAAGGACAAACCTTGCGCTCGCCCGGACAACCAGATTTGCCTGCGATCGATCAGCCCGAGCCACGTGCTGGGCGGCATCGAATCAGTCGCTGCGCTGAACGGTTTTCGCAAACGCTTCGACCATTTGGACGGGCTTCGCGTGAGCGACAACCTCTACGTGAAGAACTTCGGTAGAGACGGCGTGGGGCTCGTGAATCTGGCGCTCGGCCGACCGCTGTTCGCAGTCCGAGGCCGACAAGCCGTGCTCGCCGGGATCGAGGCCGTGAAGGAGCACGGCTCGTACCGGGGTGTGGCGGACCAGCACCCCGAGTTGTCGCCGTTCATCGATACGCTTCTGGCGTACCGCCTGGTCGTCGCGGCGGAGGATCCCGAAGAGTCCGTCCCGAAGCACGTCCGACGCGACCGCCAGCGCACCTTCGGCCACCGGATCATGCTCAAACAGGCGGAGACCGCTCAGACGTCGTCCCGTCGACTGCATTGGCCCATCGCCAAGAGCAAGGTCGAGCGGCGCCGTTTTCGTCGACGCCGTTTGCGAGTGTTGCTCGTCAACGGCATCGAGAAGGCCGTCTACGGCGGCGGTGAACGCTGGTCTCTGCGCGTCGCGCTCGAGCTCACCAAGCGCGGGCACGACGTCACGTGTTGGGGTATCGCGGGGCACCGATGGTTGGCGGATGCCTCGCTTCGAGGCATCGCGTGTCTCACCCGATCCGTGCCGGAAACTTACGAACCGGCCGAGGTGCAGAGTCGCGCGGCGCACTTGGCCAAGTTCGACTTCGACGCGGCGATCCTGTGCCAGGATCGCGAGCTGTTGAGCCTGGGGCCGTCGCTGCGGGTGGCGGGGGTGCCTCTGGTGTTGGCGCGCAAGGGTTTGCCCATCACCGACGACCGCCCGCTCGTCAGATGGGGCCACGCCGCGGTGGCCCACGGTGTGCTCACGCCCTCGGAGCGAACCCGCTACGAAATCGCGAAGCTCGGGTGGATGCCGCTCGACGGGATCCGCGCCATCGCCAATGGCGTCGATCCGGCGGCTCTACGTCGGGCCTCTCGCGGGTGGGAGGTACTGCGTACCGATCTCGGCATTCCTGAAGATGCTCCGGTCGTGTTGAGCGTCGGTCGGCTGTCTCGTCACAAGGGCACGCTTCACCTCATCAGAGCGTTTGCTCGCGTCGTCGCCGCGCACCCCGAGGCTCACCTGCTCGTCATCGGCACCGGACCGCGCGGGAAAGCGCTCGGGCGCGCCGTCGTCGAAGAGCAGATCACCGACTCGGTGCATTTCTTGGGGGAGCGTTGGGACGTCGCACGATTCATGCGCCTCGCCGACTGCTTCGTCTTGCCATCGCTGTACGAGGGCATGAGCACCGCGCTCCTCGAGGCCATGGCGTTGGGGCTGCCCGTCGTGGCCACTGCCGTTTCGGGCACCCCAGAGGTCGTGACCGAGGGAGAGACGGGCTACCTCGTGCCGCCCGCGGATCCCGTCTCCCTAGCCGCCGCCATCAATTCCGTCATCGAAGATCCGAAAGCCGCCACTCGCATGGGCCGAGCCGCGAAAAAGCACGTGGCGAAGCATCACGGCTTCAAGCCAATGGTCGACGAAGTCGAGGCGCTTTTGCACACGGGTTGGTGACCGGCGGTCTGAGCACGGCGCCGAAGTCGAAGTGGCGATAGTCCCGTAGAGACCATTCGCCGTGGGCAGGGGAATGATCGAGACGAATGAGCACCGCGATCACCAAGAAACGCAGTTGGCCTCTGACGGCGGCGCTGCTCGCCTTTCCGCTCGCCATTGGAGTTTGGTGGCTCGTCCGCGAACCGCCCGTCCCCCGATTCGATCATCGAGGAGCGGCCGCGCCGACGCGGGGCGCTGACGCCGCGGTCCGCTCGCCGTCACCGGACGCTGGTCGCGAGGCCCAATTGAGTCCACGCGAAGCGGAGGCCGACGCCGACGCCGGCGCCGTGAAGCTCGACAGCGCGGTACCGGGCCTGCGTGAGATCGCCGAGTCGAATCGGCTGTTGCAACGAGCGAAGGGCATGCTCGAAAAGGATCCCGTCGGCGCCCGAGCGACAATCGACGACGCGCTCAGGCTTCACCCCAAGAACGAGGACGCACTCGAGCTGCGCGCGCGGTTGTTCCTCGACGATGAGGAGTACGAGAGCGCGACGGAGATGGCGGAGCGCTGCCTCGGCGTGAGCTCCACGAATCAGACTTGTCTGAGCTTCCAGCTCTGGAGCTACACCAGGTCTGGCCGCTTCAAACAAGCCAAGCCACTACTCGAGGCTTGCCTCGAGAGGGACCCAAAGAGCAAAGACTGCGGAAGCGGAATGGTCAGCGTGCTCCTCCGCAGCGGGAACACGGAAGAGGCACGGGAAGCGGCCCGCCACCTGGAGTCAGAGCACCCGGGCTCGACCGACGCGCATCTCGCCCTCGGGGGCGTTGCCGAGGCGGCCGGCGACTTGGAGGACGCGCGCAAGAACTACGAGGCGGCATGTTCGAAGGGTCAAGAATTCGCCTGCCGCCGAGCTGAAGAAATCCGGCGAGGTTCAGACTGACGTGGGGCTAAAAGTCCATCGCGCGGGAACGAACGGGACGTTTGCGCGCGCCTCGCTCGGGGTTGTCGCTTGGCGTGCGGGATTGGAATTTTCCGACTAGCTCTCTCTCGCACCGGGCAAGCGAATCAGGAGCTTGCCGCGGTTCTCGCCGGCGTAAAGCCGGGCGATCGCTCCGGGGGCTTCGTCGAGGCCGTCGAGGATTTCCTCGCGGTACGCGAGCTTTCCTTCGGCGAGCCAGGTTGCGAGCTTGCTGCGCGCTTCGCCGAAGCGGTCGATGTGGTCGAACAGAAGAAAGCCTTCGATTCGAAGCCGATTCACCAGGACGTGACGCCTTCGAAGTACTGCGTCGTGTCGATCACGAACGGCATCGAGCGCAGGCGCTCGCGTTCACTACTTGCCCTCTGCCGGGTGATCCGCCGGCGAATCCACACTGTCACCCCGACGATGACGCCGGCGATGCCGAGCATCATGGCAGCGGCGAAAATTGGCGACTCGTCTAACCACGCCGGTTCGGCCACCACGCTAATGGCTGCAACGGCGAACGACGCGACCACCGGTAGATACGAGAGAACCCGAGTCACTTGACCTCCGAGTGCTTCGTCAAGCATCCGCTCGGCGTAACCTTTCGTGTGGGCAAGGGGTGGAAGACGAGCGGGGCGTCGTCGCCGTCGTTGTCACTCTCGCTTTGGCGTTCGCGTTTTTGCGCGTAGACGCCGTCCAAGGCGAGAACGTGGAAGTGGACGTTGAGCCGCCCGACTCCGGTCCTCGTTCCCGGGCTTTCCGCCGCGGTCGCCGTCAGCGCCGGCGGCGCTCACACTTGCGCTGTGCTCGAGTCGGGAGCCGCAACATGCTGGGGCTCGAACTCGAACGGCCAGCTCGGTGACGGATCGACCCTGCGATCATCGACGCCGATCGATGTGCTCGGGCTCTCGGTGTTCTGAATCCGCGGCACTCGGGAATCCTGTGGCACCGCGGCATGGAGGGAAAGAACCTACTCGAAGCCGAGGTCAGTGACATGGCGGCCGCGCGAAGGCTCGCCAAGACGATCGGCAGCGGGGGCGTTTCCTGCGACGAGCCGCGAGACGTTCAGAAAGCTGAAATAGTGCCTCGGGAATTGAGTGTCGGGCTCGCCGCATTGATGTAGGCTCCCCCCGTGAACCTAGACAAACTCTTCCATGTGTTGGTGGTGACGGGAGCGTCGGCGACTGCCGGCCTCGCCGGATGCGGCGGCGACGACAGCGATGACGGCGGTTCGGCTGGCGCGAGCGGCGCGACGTCGGTGGGGGGCGCGCCGGCAACGGGCGGCTCGCCGGCAACAGGCGGCTCGCCGGCGACCGGTGGCTCACCGGCAACGGGCGGCGCGGCTGGTGCTGGCACCGGTGGCTCCGCGGGCAGCGGTGACGCCTGCGCGGCCGTCTGCGGTCCGAGCGCGACCAACGCGGACTGGACTGACTGCAACGGGTGCTGCTGCTGGTTGCCGGTTGGAGAGTCGTCTCCCCTCGGCAGTCCGATTTGCCCCGAGGAGCCCTGCTGCACCGGTCGCGGACGCTAGCTTCGGAGCCGGCGAGATTTCGACGGATCCTTCCGAGGTCATCCGCTCGCGGGTGGCGGGAACTTGGGCGTTTCGCACACGCGCCGAGATAGAAGCCACGGCGCGCTTCGAGCGCATGGCGAACGAGCTCGCGGAGATCGGCGCCGAGCCCGTCGTCGTGCAGGGGGCGCGCGATGCTGCGGCGGACGAGGCGCGACATCGAGACATTTGCGCTCGCCTCGCGGAGAAGTGGGGCGCCAAGGACCCGACGAACCACGTCGCACCGCGCGAGCGCGTGGGGCGATCGGACATGGACCAGCGCGACCGGCTACTCTGGGAGATGGTCGCCGTGTGCTGCATCAGTGAGACGATGAACACGGCTCTCATGACTCGATGCCTCGAGGTCGCCAAGGACGAAGAGATCCGCGTGTCGCTTCGTGATCTCTTGCGAGACGAGGTGCGCCACGCCCGGCTCGGTTGGGCGCACCTGGCAGCCGAGCGATCCCACGGACGGGGCGAATTTTTGCGCGACGTGCTGCCGCTGATGATGGAAGCGAGCGTCGAGCCGGGCTTTCTCGAAGGCACCATGCCCGCGCCGTGGGCGGAAGGCCTGTACGACTACGGCGAGCTCCCTTTGGCCGAGCTCGTCGAAATCTACCGCGGCACCATGCAGCAAGTCGTCTTCAAAGGGCTCGACGCGACAGGCATCGATACCTCGAAGGGCCGAGCATGGCTCGCTCGATTCGACGACTAGAAGCTCTTCCCTGCCCGATCCGGCTCGACTGTGCGAACGAGATATCCTCTAGCTCACAGTCGGCGGCCTCGATCACCTTGCAGTACGAGCTCGCCGAGCGAGTTCGGGCCGTGCTCGCGCCGCTGATCGGCGGCAAGGAACCGAAGGTTCCAGGACGCCCGGAGCTCGATAAGCAGCCGTCGACGGATGCGTGGTCGGCCGGATCGGCGTCTGAACGGTGGGCGGTGAGCTCGCAGTCGCCCTCGTCAGCGAGGCCACGCGCGTCGCCGACGCAGCACTAGCAACGCCGCGATCAGCCAAGCGCCGGCGCCTGGGGAGCGCCCGCTCGGGACTCGGCAGCTGCACCCTCCTTCGTTTTCGGAGTCGTCGCCGGAGCTATCGACTCCGCCATCCACACCACTGCCGGCCGTGCCACCGGTCCCGGCCGTGGGTGAGCTTCCCCCGGCACCGCCGCTACCAGCGCTTCCGCCGGTGCTGGCAGACGCTCCGGCGCCTGCGCTGCCCCCGGTTGCTGCGCTGCCGGCCGCGCCGCTCGAGCCGCCCGAGCCCGCGCCACCATCGACGCCGCCCATTCCACCGCCCGCGACACCTCCGTCGCCCGCGTCCAGTGTCGCCCCGCCCGCGCCGGCCGCCCCGGAGTCTCCAGCCGCCCCCGCCGCGCCATCACCGCCATCCGCGCCACCGTCCACCGCGAGCGGCAGCGCGCACAGGTTCGACGCACAATGGTGCGACACGCAATCGTCGTCGTTTGTGCACGACGCACCCAACGCGGCTCCGGACGTCACGATGCGAGCCCTCATGCGGTCGCTCCGAAACGCACCGATTGCATCGAAGCGCTGATAGGCGACCAGCGAGTTGCCGCCACTCGCGCCCGCCACCCAAGGCGTCGCTTCATCGTTGCCCAACGACGAAACGTCGAGCCGCGTCGTGTTCAGCAACATTCCGGCATCCGTGACGAAGGTGCCGCGAAGATCGATCCCAGTCGTGCCAGCATTCGCGTCGTCCTCCCAAACGACGAGATACTGCTGACCGTCGTGGCCCACGGTGGGCCATCGCTCGATGCTCGGACCCGTCGCAATCGGGAACGGCGCCCCGCCGACGGTTCCGGCAGAGTCTACGAGCGTGGCGACTATGTCGCCCGTGTCTTCCCAGGCCACCATCCATCCCGATCCGGACGACGCGACCCGGGGTCCGAGCGGTGTCATCGGCTCGATGACGCCCCAGCTCGAGCCAATCACGAACGGCATGGAATCGAGGACCGTACCATCGGGGGCGACGCGAGCCCCCTTCACCCTTCCGAACAGGGCATCGACCCAAGTGACCAGGTGGCGGGTTCCGTCGAAGCTCACTGCCGGCGCGAAGTGGATTCCCGACATGGCGTCCGCCACGACGAGCCCACCGAGCGAGCTCCCCGCACCGTCGAGGCGCACTCCGCGGACGGTGGTGCCGGCCATGTTGTCGCGGGCCTGGTACGTGACGAGCCAACTGCTGCCACCCCATGCGACACACGGTGTGTCCTGCGCGTCGGCTGCCGGCGAAACCGGGACGCCGTTCGCACCGTCGAGCACCGCTCCCGACGCGTCGACTCGGGTCGTGTGAACCTGAGACAACTGGCCGGTGACGTCGTGCACATACGTCACCAGCCAGCCCGATCCGTCCGACGCGACGCTCGGAGATCGCTGACGCCCCGTCGATTCCAGCGCGATCGCGATTGCGGACGTGTCGAGCAGCGTTCCCGACGCGTCGTACCGCGCTGCGCGGAGGTCTTGGAACAACGATCCGTTACGCCAGTCCTCCCAAACGACGAGCCACGCGCTGCCCGACCAGGCGGCAGCAGGTCGTCGCTCGGTATTCGCAGTGAACGACAGCGGGATCCCCCCGCTCGTGGCGGGGCCGTCGAGCAAGGTACCGGACCCATCGAGCCGCGCGGCGAACACGTCGCTCATCTCGTTCGGATCTTCGGGGTCGTTGCGGTAGTCGGTCCACGCGACCAGAGTGCTGCCACTACCCGCCGAAACCGTGGAGCCCACCTGAAAGTCGGTCGCGGTCGACACATCGATCCCCGTGGCTGGCCCGTCGAGAACCGTCCCGTCGGACTGCACACGCGCCGCCATCACGTCACGGTCGCCACCGCGCGTGTCGGTCCAGGCGACGACCCAGTTCGTGCCGTCGAAGGCGACGCTGGGCCCGACCTGCGAGCCCGCGGCCGCGGCGATGGACAGCGGGCTCGCGTCGACCGTAGCGCCCGTCGCGTCGACCCTCGCTCCCACGACCGAAGCGGATAACAGCGGGCTGCGGGTCCACACGACGAGCCACTGAGCTCCGTCGTACGCCACCGAGGGTCCGCGATCCGTGTCGGAAGGAAATCCGCCGGTGAGCTCGAAGCCCCCGGCGTCGAGCGCGGCGCCGGCCGCGGAGATGCGCGAGCAGAAGATGTCTCCGTTCGATGAGCTCCGCTCGTCCTCCCAACACACGAGTGACTGGCCGCTGCCACCCGAGATGCGCGGCGCGGCTTGGTTACCGGCGGGCGTGACGACTCCCGTGGCGACCTCGGTGGCCGGCTGATCGAGCACCACCCCAGCGACGCTGACCCGGGCGGCGAGCAGGCGGCGCGGCGTCGTGGAGTCGTCGATCCAGGTCACGATGAAGTTGCTCCCGTCGAACCCGACATCCGTCTCGATCCCGGCTCCCACATCGAGCGGCGTCGTGTCGACGACCGTCGCGTTGCTCGAGACGCGCGCCGCCTTCACCGCCGACTGGTCGTCCCACACCACGAGGAACGTCCCGCCCCCGAAGGCGACGCGTGCGCGAAAATTGCTCGTGCGGCGAGCAATCGGGAACCCGAGTGGATCGAGGACCGTGCCGGTGGACGTAATCCGCGCGCCCGCGATCGTGTCGGCCCGCTCGAGCCACACCACGAGATGGTTCGCCCCATCGAACGCGGACCCGGACGCGAAGTCACTGTGCATCGCCAGCGTGGGCACGACGGTGTCGCCTGGAAGCTCCGAACCGATCGTCACCGCCGCCCTCGATTGCCCCAGCTCCCCGCGCTCAGCGCGATGTCCGGAGCAGCCCCACACGCTCACGGCGAGCGCGAGCCACATCGGAAGATGGAAAGTTCGTCTCAGCATGCCTTCTTCTTCTTCTTTCCGTTGCGTCCCATGATTCCGTAGAGAAACACCTCGGTGATGGTCGAGGTAATCTTCTCGTCTTCGATCGGCCTCGCGTCTTTGCCGCCGAGTAGCTCCTGGGTGATGATGAACGCCATCAGCATCCCGAAGATGAGGCGGCCTGCGACGAAGGTGTCGATCTCCTTGGCGCGCTCCGGCCCGATGTGACGTGCGAGCCAGTCCGCCACCATGGTATTGCCGGGGATCACGATCTTCTCGAACAGAACCTTCGAGACGTCGGGTCGAGCGGGGCCTTCGCGGAGCAAGAGCTTGATGAGCTCCCTGCGCGCCACGAGTTGCTGCCAGAGCACTGGAACGACCGTGCCCAGTGCATCTTCCGGAGAAATGTCGTTGACACTGTCCACCATCTTCTCGACGTCACGAATCAGCGAGTAGCGACGAACGAGCTCGTCGATGATGGCGTCCTTGCTTTCGAAGTAGAGGTAAACCGAGCCCTTCGATACGCCGGCTTCTTTCGCGATGGCGTCGACCGAGGTGCGGTCGAAGCTCTGGCTCGCAAGCAAGCGCAGGGTCGCGTCGACGATTTGGCTCTTGCGGGTCTCGACCAGATCTTCACGATCGGCTGCGGCGATGCGGGGCATCCCCTATTCATGACTGACCGGTCAGTCATTGTCAAGAGCCAGGGAAAATAGGGCGTAGGCAGGATCAGTAGCCGTCGATGGACAGCTGGTCGACGGATCGGCGCGGGCTCAGCGCGCCTGGAGCAGCGCGGTGTCGGGCGGTGGTACGCCGAGCCGTTCGCGCGCGATGTCGATCGGCAGCTCCACGTATTCCCAGAAGTCCCAGCCGTCCGAAAGGTCCACCTTCAGCGCCGCACCGCGCTGCAATCCGTGAAGCACTTCCAGCGCGAGGCTTCCCTGTCCGATGCGGCCGGGCAAGACCGGCATTGGGAAAGGCGCCAGGTTGATTCCTGCGGTGTGGATGACGATCGCGAACAGCGCCACGAAGAAGTCGTTGGCATCGCGCGTGAAACCGGCTTGGAATGCCGCGTTCTTCATCTCGCCCTCGGGCGACGTGTCGTAGCCGGCGAGCACATGCGAGAAGTCGTGGTAGAGGGCGCCGACCGGGAAGCCGCCTTTCTCGCCGGGAAACGCCAGGCCCTCAGCGGTGTAGTGTTCGAAAAACTGGTGGCCGAGCGTGTCCGGGGGCAGCTGTTCCAGTGCTCGATAGCGTGCCGCCGTCTCCGCATCTGCAGCGATGGCGCCGCGCGCGATGAGCGCGCCGCGCAACATCGGCCGGATTCCGCCCATCATCCGGTGGGTGTTCCGGAGGTAGGTGCGAAGGTGCGAGTGGCGCAGGAAGGCCAGCCGGAACCGCCGCAACCGCCCCTTTGCGAGGTGTCGGACGACGTCGATCGAGGGCTCCTCCACACCCGCAGCCGAGGCGAACGAAGAGAGCAGGGCGACCTGCTCCAGGCTGGGCGGGCCGTCCGCGAGGCTCATCGCGACCATCAGCCGCACCAGCTGGAGCGCCTGCGCGGGATCGTCGAGATGCTGCGCCAATTCCTCTGGCGAGATCGGCGCTAGCGACTCGACCTCCAAATCGGTTTCGAGCACGAGCCTCTGCGCCGCAGCCAGCATGGCGCGTTGTGGCCGAGCCAGGCCGCTGCGCGCCGCGCGGCAGACCGTGGTCATCGCGCGGAACGCGGGCTGGGCCAGTTCCGGTCCGGTCTGCAGAAACAACATCGCTCGCCTCCGGTGGATACTCGTCGATTGAACGATCCGAAGGAATTGCTCTTACTTGTCAAGTGACTTGTTTGGGACCTGGGCAGAACCCGCGCCACTCGCAACCGTGCGCCGCGCGGCGAAGCCACCCGCGAGCGCATCGTTGCGGCCGCGGTTGGTCACCTACCACTTCCCGAGCCAGGATCAGCTGTGGCGCGCCACGGCAAAGAAGATCTGAATCCCCCCTCGCCACGTTCTTGACGAGGTCAGCATCGGGGTTGCCGAGAACTTTGGCGCAGCTGCCGTCATTCCCACGATGGGCGTTCCACTCATGTTCGCCCTGCACGTGTGGATTTTCGTCGAGCTCTCACGGCTGCGGCGCGAGTAGCCAATGCGGGTGTGGCTGCGGGTGCGAGCAAGAGAGAGATCGCCTACGCGCGAAGGCGAACTGATCAGCAATCCTCCCACCTTGGCCCCATTGGACGCACAAGGACGCATCGACACGTCCCTCCTCGAATTGGCAACTCGACCCTGCCGAGCCCGCTCGACCGCACGATCGAACGAGGACGGCTGCTGGTCGACGAGATGGCGAGGCAAGTGCCGGATGCTCGTGACCGGATCAAGTACCTGTCGCTCGGCAACGAGCTGCTCGTCTTGACGAGCCGAGTCATTCCGCTTCCTGAAGAGACGCTGTCCGAGGTTCTTTCGTGGGAGGCGTTCGTACGCTACGTCGACGAAGTCGGTAGCCACGCTCGAGCACGCTTTCCCGACACGAAGATCACGGTCACGTTGACGTGGCATGCTGTCTCGTCCCCCGAGCTCGAAGAGCTGATCATCGAGCTGCGAGACCACACGGACGTGCTGGCGATCAACTACTATGAGGACCGCGAGAGCGTGGGGCGGCTCACGACCACGGTCGAGGACATACTCGGCCGGTATCCGGCGGATTGGCCTGTCGTGTTCCAGGAACTCGGTTTCCTCGCGCCGCCGGACGACGAGCAGTTGCAGGTTGCCTTCCTAGAACGGGCGTTTCGGATGGCCCGAGAATCCAACTCGCGCGTCCCCTACCTTGGCTTCTTCTCACTGCACGATTGGCACTTCGAACCTGAGCCGTGCGAGCCGCTGGACACGCCCGACCCCTGCGACCCCTGCGAAGCGGACTGCCGGTGGTGTGGAACGGCGAACGAGGGTCTGACCGTCTACTTGAGCAAGGCCGGATTGCTCAGAGTCGACGACACCCCGAAACATGCTTGGGACTCGTTCAAGGCGTTGGCCCTCGAATCTCGGAACGCAACTCAGGGCCCGTAAGCACTTACGCCCTCGCTCCATGCTCCGCCTCCCAAATGGTCCAGCGAATCGTTAGACTACCGGTGGGGAACCGACACGAATGCGCCTACCGTGCACACGTCATCAGCGTCGCTCAATGTTTAGGGAGAACTCCTCACCACACCGGAGCCCGCTCGTAGCACTGAGCCTGATGCTTGCGGCGTGCGGAGGATCCGTCACGGGCGACCAGAGCAACGGCGGAAGCGGCGGCACGAACGCGGGCGGTGCATCCTCGGATGGTGGGAGCGTTGGCGGCGCGGCCGGAGCCAGCTCGACGGGTGGGGGCGCCGCGGTCGGCGGGGGCAACTCGACTGGCGGTAGCGGTGCCGCGGGTGGCATTGGCGCAACCGGCGGCGGTGGCACGGGCGGTGGCAGTGGCACGGGCGGTGGCAGTGGCGCCGCCGGAAGTGCTGGCAGCTCGTCCGCCGGCTCCGCGGGCATGAGTGGCTCCGCGGGCACGAGTGGCTCCGCGGGCGCGGCTGGCTCCAGCGGTCATGCAGGAGCCGCGGGCGTCGGTGGCGCGGGCGACATCGTTCCCCCGACCTTCGGCGGCATCACCACCGTCACGAGCTGCATGATTTCCGCCGATCTTTCGTGGGATCCTGCGAGCGACGATCAGAGCCAGCCCGGAGACATCCGCTACGCCATTTTCCGCTCGCTCACTCCCACCATCGACTTCTCGACGCCCTACGCGTTCACGGCCCCCGGCGTCGTTTCGATCCGCCTCGACAACATCCAATCGAACACCGAGTTCTACTGGGCTGTCCGCGCCGTCGACGAAGCCGGCAACCAAGACACCAACACGACGGCACTCAGTAGCACGACACTAGTGAGCTACTCGCTCGACGTACAGCCGCTCTACGACCGATCTTGCATCACCAGTTGCCACGAGGCCGTGAACCCTGCCCAGGGGCTCACTCTCTCTGCCGGGCTTTCCTACGCCGAGACCGTCGATCAACCCGCGTTCGGATCGCCGAACAAGATCATCATCGATTCGACGAGCTCCGATCCCGACATGAGCCTCCTGATTCGGAAAGTCTCGGATACACTGGAGCTTGGTGACAATGGTGGGCGAATGCCCCCCGTAATCGTGCCACCCTTGAGCTCCGCAGAGATCGACGTCATGAGGACTTGGGTCACCCAAGGCGCGTTGAACGACGGCGATTGTAGCTCCGACGGACCGTAGCCGCGCCCAATGTGTGAACGCCAAAACCGAGGAAAAGCGTTCCCTCATGTCCGGCCTCCCAATTGCGTCCGAACGAATCCGTGACCCCTCGGTCGTCCACATGTGATCAAAGTGCCGTAGCGTGGCCATCCACATGGCGATGAGGTACGAGAACGCGGGGTTGGCCTTGGTTGTCGCCCTTGGGGGAGCTGGTTGCGGCGGAATCGTGGATCTCGGCGGTAGTAGGGGGCAAAGCGCAGACGGGGGAGCTGGAGGGGACGACGTGCTCGACGCAAGCACCGGGTTGGGCGGCTCGGGCGGTCCCGACTCGAGCCCGCCGTCCATCGATTCCGGAGCCCAGCCCCGAGGGCCCATCCCCGACCACACGTACACCGACTGTTCTTGCGAGAATCCGGGCAGGCCCGCGGGAACCGGGACTGTTTGGCTCGGGCCCCGGGAGGAGCCACCGGGCACGCGATTGTCACGCTGCGCGTTTCAACTTCCCGGTCTAGGCTCTTGGTGCTTCATCACCGTCGACAGGCCGCTCACGTTCGGAATCGCCGTCGAGCCGGACATGCTCAGCGTCGAGCCAGTTCTGGAGGCTTCTCGCTGCGGCGACAATGGCGGGGAAGGTTGGTTTCCGAGCGATCCCGCAATGCCAACCGCTTTTGCCTTGTGTCCGGCAACCTGTGACGAAGTCGACAGGGGAATCTCGCAGCTCGTATATTCGACAGTGACCTACTCGGCGCGCCACTGCGAGGACCGCCCGTAGCCGCTTCACTCATGGACGCCAGGTCCATAGACCTTTTCACCACACAGAGAGCTAGTAGATCCCGCATGACTGTGTGCTCCAGCGACTTTGCGGGTGTGGATTGGGCAGCTATCGCACCCGCACTGCGATGCGCTACTCCGCGTGCGTCTCCGAGCGTTGCTGCACCTTTCGCTCGGCGACGATCTCGGCGGTAACGACGGGCCGGCCGCCGTTCGAGTCTCGACCCGAGTAGCGTCCGAACGCCACGACGAGCCTCATCGTCGCCATACGCTCGCTGATCCCCGAGTACTCGACGACGAAGTGCTGCCCGTTCGGAACGACATGCTCGGCGTAGATGCGCTCGGTCGAGTACCTCGGTGTCGTTTCCCACTTCGTTTGAAAGGGGTTGAACTGATAGTGGTCGACCTTCCCCTCGACCTTGTCGACTCGGCGGTCGATGGCGCGCAGCTCTTCCTTGACGTTGGCGCCTTCTACGAACAACACGGTTTTCTTCTTCTCACGGTCGATTCGCGCGCTGCGCACGATACCGGTCCACAGGACGAAGTCGCCTCCGGGACGCGCCTTGTCCGCGGCAGCAACGCCGAGCGGTAAGAAGCGAATACCACTTCGAGCGGTCAGATCTCGTACGTAGCGGCCGAGACTGCCCTCTCCACTCTTCGAAAACGCGTAGATGGCTATCGACAAGAACCAACCTTCCTTCGCGTACTCGTCAAACTCGGGTGCTTTGACGAAGTAGCTCGGATCGAGAATGGGTAGCTTCGCCAGCTCTTCCAACGCGCGGCGCGCCTCTACGTGTTTGCCCATGCGAGCGTAGGCGCGCGCTTCCACCTGGAAACGGTCACGCTCGGTCCCATCACGCCACCCCTTTGAAATCGCGACAGCTTTATCTGCGCTGCCCGCTTCCAAGAGACAGTAGGCAACTTCGCGCTCGTACGCCTCCTGAGTCGCTCGGGTCGTATCGGCGTAACCCCGGTCGCCTTTGATGTCCTCGTGCTCGTCGACGACCACACGACAATCGCTATTGCGCGCGTCCATCATGCGCTTCTCGAGGCTCACGCAGGACACGACAGCCATCGCGAGCGCCGCGCCGGCCCCGACCCAGCACAAGTGACGTGCAGTCACGCTCGAAGCGTCGCATGGGGCACCGGGGTGTCAACCGCTGCCGCGCGCGCGCGGGTCCCTGAGGTAGACTGGCTGCATCGTGCGCGCATCCTCCAAGGGGCGCTGCATCCGTACACAGTCGCTGAATTGCGTGGCGGCTGCCGCGCTAGCGATTGCATGTTCCGAAAACGGGGCTTCGGGTCCCGGCGCCCGCGGGGGGGCGATGCGGATGCTTCTGCTGGGGACAGAACGATTCCGGACAGCTCGGCGATGGCTCGACGCTTCCAAGCTCGAACCCCGTGTTTGTCGTCGGCATCGCCGATGCCGTGAAGGTCGCCACGGGCTTTGCTCACTCCTGCGCGCTCCGGCAGGGGGGCAAAATCGCGTGTTGGGGTGACAACGGTGACAACAGGTTCGGTCAAATCGGCGACGGGTCTACGACGGATCGTCAACTACATGGAGCACTACGGCATGGTGAGAAACCCCGAAACCCCGGTGCAGCCGCGCCATTCGTGGAACACCAACCGCCGGATCAGCTCCTGGACGATGTTCAACCTCACTCGGCACTCGCACCACCACGCCCAGGGCGAGGTCCCCTACCAAGATCTCAGGCTCTACCCCGACGCGCCGATGATGATCAATGGCTACCTCGGCACGATGATCATCGCGCTCATTCCCCCGCTCTGGCACAAGCTCATGACCCCGAAAGTGCTCGCCTGGGACCGCGAATACGCCACCGCCGAAGAGCGCGAGCTCGCCCGAGCCGCCAACGAACGGAGCGGCGTCGCCAGGCTGACCAAGCACGGCAACGTGGCCGACGAGGGGCATCTGCAAGGGATCTGACTCGGAGTCGACGGTCGCGGTCCCGCTGGGCCACGGCCAAGCGCCCGGGTGCGCTCGGATTTGCTCTACGATGCGCGAACATGAGCGACGCCACCGACTACAAGATCCACCTCGACGTCAAATACGCCCACGGAGAGATTGTCGACGTTCCAGCCGTCGTCGACGCGTGCAACGACCCCTGGTTCAACCAAACCCTGACTCAGGTCAACGACAGCGTCGTTCGACTCGGCGTTCTCGAAGGCCAGTTTCACTGGCACAAACACGACGACGAAGACGAGTTCTTCTTCGTCCTGAGTGGCAAGCTCCTCATCGAGCTCGAGGGCGAAACCATCGAGCTCGGTCCCCAAAAAGGCGTGACCATCTCCAAAGGGGTCATGCACCGCCCGAGAGCACCGGAGAAAACGGTCGTCTTGATGATCGAGAACAGTTCCGTCAAGCCGACGGGTGACTAGTCCCTGGGGGTCAGACGCCCCGTTGCGCCCTTTGGGTCAGCGGGTCATCACTGCGCGTAGCCGGGACAGGAGGTCGGTCGCAGCGTCGATCTCCGCGCGGCGTATCGACACGCTCTCCACGTTGATGCCGATCGGGATGCCGTGCTCGTTGGCGTAGGGCCACAGCTCAGCAAAGATCGACTCGCACACGTGCACGGACATCGCCAACGGATCGCGGGCGCGGCAGAGGTCGTTGTCGAGCCACCGGGGGAACGCGATGCCGAGCCACTTCATGAAGGCAAGTGTCTTCTCGGAACCGCACGGCGAGAACGTCAGGATGATGGGCACGGGAGACTCGTCGCGTTGCTTTAGCGCGATCGCGTAGTCGGAGATCAGCGACTTGGTCGCGGTCACGTCGTACACGGCCTGCGTGACGAAGAATCGACAGCCCGCGCGGGTCTTGGCGAGGATGCGCTCGTGCTCGTCCAGACGTCGGGCGTGACGCTCGGCGATCGCTATGCCGCCGAGCACGACGTCGGGTGCCCGTTTGCGTGCGAGGGCGTAGGCGTCGTGCAGGCTCAGCTCCGGTCGCGCTGCGCCGGTGGGCGCGCCGACGAGAACCGCAAGTGGACTGGGGCGTGCCTGCAGCCGATTGAGCCAAGTCGCGAGGCCGATTTTCGTGTCCGCGGCAACGCAACGGTAGACGACGCGCGGCATGCGGAGGCGGTCGAGGTATTCGTGCGCCCACTGCGTCGGATCGACCGTCGGCAGGAACGGAAAGGGACGCGGCTCGGCGTTGCGCCCCGCTTCGTCCTGCAAATCGTAGACGACGACGCCATCGACCGGGAGCGCTGCGATGCGTTCACGCTGGCGCGCCGCAACGGCGGCGAGATCCGGCTCGGAGGTCGCGAGCTTCGGCGGCGCAAGACCGTAGAGGGAGATCCCGGCAGCCCGGGCGGCGACGCGGTCGCACAGAACACTCACCGGTGCACCCTAACCCACGACGCACCGCCCATCGTGCTCGGATCAGCCGGCCAAGGTTGCTCTGGGACGACTCCCCAACCAGCATTGCCGATAGCGCGAGCATCTGCTGTACCTTCGGGGCCGGGGACGCGAATCGAAGATGGATCTTCTCCTGCTGGCTTCGAGCGCGTGGGCCGATTGGCTCGGCCCGCCCGTCGCTCCGTTTTTCTGGAAGGCCCAACTCTTCGAGAGGCAGACCTGGGAAAGTCTGACCTTCCTGCTTCGGATGGTGCTGACCCTGGGGGGCGGCATGCTGATTCTGTTCTGGTGGCGCGCCCGCAGAGTCGGCAAGGGCTTCCGCGAACGGACCGCCAAGCGCATCGCGATGGGCATGATCGTCTTGTCGTACTTTGTCTACTTCGACTTCTTCAACCCGAACGTCCGCTACGCCGACTACTACCATCGCATGGAGGTCTTCCTCCACTACACCGGCTCCAAGTACTTCGAACAGCTCAGCTATACGCGCATCTACGAGTGCACGGCCGTCGCCGAGATCGAAAACGGCCGAGGGGCCGCCGTGGCTCGACGCCAGCAACGCGATCTCCGGACTAACCAGATCAAGCCGACCATAGAAACCGACGTCTACGAGGACCACTCGAAGTGCAAGCGCTTCTTTCGGACCGACACGACAGAAGGAAGGGAGCTGTGGGAGAGCTTCAAGACGGATGTTGCGTGGTTCGAACGAGCAGGCCGTGGGTCCTATTGGCAGAACATGCAGAAGGACCACGGCTACAGCCCACCACCCGTGTGGACCATGACGGGGAAAATTTTCTCCAGCCTCGGCTCGGCCGATCACGACTTTTTTCTCAAACTCATGTGGATCGATCCGCTGTTGCAGGCTGGGATCATCGCGATGTTCTGGTGGGCCTTCGGCTGGAAGGCGGCAACCGTTGCCGCTGTGTTTTGGGGAGTGAATGCACCCTCCAACTTCTACTGGAACGGTGGGGCGTTCCTTCGTCAGGACTGGATTTTCCTGCTGTCTGCGTCGATGTGCCTGCTACGGAAACGAATGTTCGCGCTAGGGGGTGCGGCGCTCGCGTGGTCGTCGCTCATCCGACTCTTTCCCGTGATCCTGAGCGCCGGCTGCCTCGTCATCATGGCCATCCATTTCGTCCGCCACCGTCGGTTTCACCCAGACCACCTCAGGATGCTCGGCGGAGCCATCCTCGCGGCGGGCATTCTGGTGCCGGTGAGTTCAATCGTGTGCGCGCCTACCGTGCAGGAGGAAGGGGCCACCACCCCTGCCGTCGTCGAGCCGTGGAAGTCGTTCGCGTCACACATCGCACTCCAGAACAAGACGCCGCTGACCAACCACATGGGCCTCGAAACGATCCTTGCGCACGACTGGGTGCCAAGCCTCCGTTCATTCACCGACGGCACATGGCGCGACGAACCGAACGGGCGAATGCGGTTCAGCCGCAACGACAATCTCGACGATCCTTTCGACGACTGGAAAAAAGGACGCCTGGACCGCTTCGAGGCCCTCAAACCGGTCTACCTCGTGCTGGTCGCCGGGCTCATGGCGTGGACGGTGTGGGCGCTGCGTCGAACGAAGCTCTTGTGGGTCGGCCAAGCGCTGAGCTTGGCCCTCTGCATGTCGCTGGCGAACGTGGCCTGCTACTACTTTTCCATGTTCGTGATCGCGTCGGCGCTGGTACGCGTGAGACCGATGCTCGCGCCAGTGCTGCTCGTGGGCAGCGGCGCGAGCCAGATACTGCTCGGGAGCTACTACTGGGCAGACGACAGGTACACGGCGCAGTCGTACCTATTCTTCGCGCTCGGCATCATCCTTCTCTACGCGTATTCGCGGCCGTTCAGCACGGCTCGTCTACAGGCGTGGCTCAGAAACGAGCCGGAGCCGAAGGGAAGCGGCGACCGCAAGAGGAAAGCGCAGCACGAAGGGCACACGGAGGCGGCAAAGTAGCTCGACAGCCTTCGCCGACGAGCCCCGTGAGTACGAGTCGACCGCATCGAAGGTCATCGGAGTACGGTGCGAATGCGTCCGAAAACGCGCGACACCGGCGCGCTCACCGGCATGTCCACACGCCGCGCCGAATGCGAACCAGAGAGCGCGCGGCAGGCGTGCTCCGTATCGTCGCTGACTATCCCGCGCCCGCAGACGAACCGATGCGACAAGGGTCGTACGACAAGACCCCCGGACATTTGGCTCGCATGCCACCTCGTCAGCCCGACGCGCAGACATTGACCGCCACCTCCGGGTCCAGTCGACCCCCGGACATTTGGCTCGCCCACCTCGTCGGCCCGAGGCGCGGACATTGACCGCCACGTCCGGGCTCACGCGACCTGGCTCGCATGCCAAGTTGCCCCCTTCCAGTCTCGCTGAACGACAAGCACCGTGACCCTGCGCGGGCGGGCGCGGCGCTCGAGAGCCCCCCGACGAGGAATCGACGCTGTCAAAGAACGAGCCGCGCGAAGCGCGTGCGCTGTCGATCTAGCACCGACGCACCCTCGAGCCAGCTCCAATGTGAAAACAAACGAAAAACAAACACAACGCAAACATACTCACCGTCGTCGCCCGGCACGGGCCGACGGACGGACGCAACGCGACTACTGGACCCGTCACGAACGCGAGCTCTCCCCGGTCGGCCCTGACGCAAGACCGCCTGGACGCGTTCGAGTCGCTCGAGCAAGCGCGCGGGCACCTGCCTGCACGCTACGCGGGTCGTAGGCTGAGGATCAGCACGCACAGCAGCGCGATGACCGTCAATCCCGCCACGAGCAGCAAACCCCACTGAAGAATGTTGAGTACCGGCGCCCGGGGTCGACGTTGGTCGGGCCGCGGCAGGACCTCCAGCGGCCGGTGGGGTTCGGTCTGATACCAAAAGGCCGTCGTGGAATAGTCCCCGCGCATGGTGTTGCCGAGACCATGGTCGAGGGCAACATCGATGGTCTCGTCAAAGTAGATCGGATCGTCGACGTGGAACCGGTACGCAGACGCGCGGCCAGTCAGAAAAGCTACGCAGCGTGCACCCGTGCGTGGGAGTGCAGAACGGCGCTCCCTTGAAATAGAAACCACCAGAAAAGTAGTCCTCGGCACCGGTGCCGCTGAGAGCGTTGTTGCGGTCACCGTCGACCGTGATCGTCTCCCAACCTTCCAGGATGCCCAGGCCAAAACCGCGCGGCAGCGGAATTTGACGAAGGGGCCGCCTGAGCCACCAGTCTCTCGTCTGAAAGTCGATTTTGAGGCCGGCAAGCCACCCGCTCCCCTGAGCACGGAGCAACACGCATGGTGTGCCCTCGGGCGTCGGATCGAATCGCTGAAATTGACAATGCAGCTTCGAGCGCGGTTCCTTGGGCGCGTCCTCGGCGTAGTACCCGATCTGGAAGAAGATGTTGCGAATCTGCTTCGACGACTGGTTTTCGATCTCGATGACCGCGCCGGCGTCGAACGGCATCTCGAAGCGGCAGAGATAGGCGCCCCCCTCGACGACGAGCCGGGCCGAAACGAGTCGCCGTGGCCTCGCAAACGTGGCCTCGCAAACGTGGCCCCGAAGAAGTCTCCGAGCGGCGCCTCGACACTGGGGTGATCTTCGCCATCCCAGAACATGCGGACGACGGTGTCCTTCAGGGCCCACCGCTGCCCGACGAGAGGAAGAGTCATCCAAAATCGCACGATGCGGCCCGCGCCCGTAAGCCGGCACAACTCGCGCCGCTCGCCCGCTGGCACCGAGATGCATTTCTCCCCGCCACGGGCGCGACTCGTGACGAGTCGATAGCGCGGTCTACGTGGGTCTTTCATGGCCCGCTCTCAGAGCGATCGCTTCGGCTACTATCGGTCGCCACCTCGTCGTCGTCACTGCGGTGAATGGTCGCAACCCGTGCGCGATGCTCGCATTCACACTCGAGAAAGCTCAATACGCGCGCTCCCCCGCCGAGGGGCGATGTCGGCTGCGCGGTGATGCTCGGGTCGTCCTCACGACGCAAGCCTCCGATCGAAAACGACGCCGCGAGATTGTCTGTCGACACGTACGCGAGGCCGCGAATGAATTAGCCCAAGCCGCGTGCTAGAGTCCTTGCGGGGTGCACGGAAGAGCGTTCAAGCTGGGTCTGCTCTTGCTCGCCAGCGCTGGCTGTAGCTCAGGTGGTGCTGCCGTCAACCCTGGGTCGGGTGGTTCGCCTTCGCAAGGTGGTGCGGGAGGCGTGGGGCGTACCGAGCTCGGCGGGTCGTGCACGGGCGCCTTGGATTGCGTCGATGGTCTCGAGTGCGTCACGGACGTCGAAGGGCAGAGCGTTGCGGGCGGCGTGTGCACGGTCCAGTGCGCCGCAATCAGAGACTGCCCGGGGGACTTGCTGTGCGCCACGTTCGGCTCGCGAGCTTCCAGCTACTGCGTCGAGCGATGCAGCCCGGGCGTTGGAGGCACTGGAAAATGTCATGGGCGCGATGACTTTGCGTGCGTCTCACAGGAACCCCCTCACACCTGCCGGCCGTCGTGCTCGGTGCACGAGCAATGCCCCGGCGGGTTCTGCGATCTCATCACGGGGCTCTGCACCAGCACCGAACCGACCGGAGCACCCCTAGGCGCGGCCTGTACGAGACGCGAGGACTGTACTGGATATTGTCTCAACCGGTCGGGTGACCGCATGGGCTTTTGCTCCCAGAGCTGCGTGCTCGACGGCATCGACGCCTGCGGTCCGGATGGTGATTGCATCTGGAAGAGTACCGAAAACGGCGGAGCAGGTGACCTCGGTGCGTGCGGCCAGCTCTGCAACTGCAATGACGATTGCCGGAGGGCCGGGTCTGTGTGTCGCGTGGCCAACAACCCGATGAAGGGCTTCGCAGGCTACTGCGACTGGGCTACGCGGCCCGGCGGGGCACCCCCGCTGCCGTGTGGCGGGAGCGCTGGGGCGGACGGGGGGCCATGATCGTGAGTCATCGGGGACTGCCGCGCGCCGCTGGGTCGCCCGTGACTCTCCGTTGGACGATCCTGGTTGGCGCTCTTCTGTCGGCGTGTGGCCGCGGGGCGCCATCAGAGGCACCGGCGACCGCCCCAATCGTCGCGAAGGTTGCGCCGGTGGTGGATCGCTCAGAATCGCCCCCCATCGACGGGGACTCGGACAAGGGATCGAAGCTGGCGACCCGCGACGCCGCGACGGCCTACGCCCAGTTCGACAAACGCATCAAGCAGACGTTCAAGTACGAGCTTGGGTCGAGCGCCATCTTCAAGGGGCGCGGTGATGTGATCATGAACATTCAGCTCGAGGCGGGGAAGTCGTCCGCGACCAAGTGCCATCGCGAGCTGAGGGCACTGATCAACACTTACGTGTCTCCAAAGTGGTCGACCGTGGCGGTCGCTCGACAAGGCACGCTTTGGGACGGGCTGCGAACTACCCTCTTCAACACACGGAAACCGGACCTCATATTGTTTGACACCAAGCAACAGGAGGCCATCCACAAGCTGCTAACGTCGTCGGGCGATCCGGATGACCTAGCCCCAATCTGACATTCGTGCGCACGTCCTGAGGCGCAAAAAAGACTGGAAGTCGCCCTTTTGTCCGTGTTTGTCTCGGAGTTGCGGAGCAACGAGGCAAGAACGAAAGGCAACTCCCAGTGCGGATAGGAAAGCGCGGATTTCAGGCTCGGATCAAGGGGAATCTTCACATCGAGTTCGCTGACGAGAAGCTCACGTCGTTCGCTGGGCTCGAGCTCGTCCGTCGGT
>JAJDAH010000150.1 GCA_029261965.1 Polyangiaceae bacterium | reverse complement strand
CGAGGACGGGAAGCGCGATCACGTCGCCGGTGCCGGCCGCCGCGGTCGAAGAACCTTCCGGCACGAGTTGCCCGATCCCCTGATGCGGGCGTTGCTCGAAGTACCGGACGTACTCCTCGAGCGTCTCGAGCAGGTGGCGTTCTCCGAGCACAATGACGTGATCGAGGCACTCGCGCCGAACGCTGCCGAGGAAGCGCTCGCAGTACGCGTTCATCCGCGGAGCACGAACAGCGGTGCGCAGCACTCGGATCTCCGCGCCGTCTGCCGCCCCATCGAAGTCCGCGCCGAACTTGTCGTCGTTGTCGCGGATCAGAAACCGCGGTCCCTCGCCGAACGGCGTCGCGTTCCGAAGCTGCTGTGCGACCCAAGTCGCGTTCGGCTCGCGCGTCACCCCAACGTGGACGACTCGTCTCGACCCGAGGTCGATGATGAAGAACGCGAAGATCGGTCGGAACCAGACGTCGTAGACCTGCAGAAAGTCGCAGGCCCACGCCTGGTGAAGATGGTTGCGGAGGAACGTCGACCAGCTCTGGCCCCACGGTCGCGGACCTCGGGCCGCGCGCATGTACTTCTGGATGGTTCGCTTCGAGACTCGAACGCCGACCTTCAGCAACTCGCCGCGGATCCGCTCGGCGCCCCAGAGCCGGAAATGTGGAGCTCCACATTTCCGGCTTAATGTGAAGCTGGAGATTATGTGGATCTGAAGCGATCCGAGCGGCAGTGCTGCGAGCTTGCACCGCTCCGCTTCACATAACTTTTCGGGAGCCGCGATGCTCTGCCTCCACCCCAACCAAGGAGGTAGAGATGCACGAAGCATTCTGGAACGGACTGTTCGACACACGATGGGAAGAAGCGCCGCTAGGCCCGGAGGCCATTCGCCTGGTCCTGCGGCTGCGGGAGCGAGGGTATAGCGAGCGGTCCTACCGGGCCTACGCGCACGCCGTAGTGCATCTAGGCCGAGTCCTGGACGAGGCGCAGACAGAGGTTGCCGCGGGGGCTCTCGACGAGACGGTCGTCGCGAACTTCATTGGCCAGCACATGCCCGTCTGTTGTTGCTATCACCGACGGTCGGGTAGGCGAACGGAGCATGTCCGGCGCGGCCTGGCGCACCTGCTCGCGATGTTGCGCGAGGAACGCGTGATTGTGCACCCCGTGTCGGACCAGCCGGTCTACTGCGAGTTGCTCGAGGGTTACTGCCGGTTCCTGCGTCAGGACCGAGGGCTCGCCGAAACGACGATCACCAATTATCGCCGCTACGTGCGCGACTTCCTGATCAGCCGTGGTGCCGCGGTCGGTCCCAGCGAGCTAGCGCAGCTGTCGGCGGATGACCTGCTCGCGTTTGGCCGCCAGCGCGGGGCCGCGCTGAGAGCGACGGCGTGGAACCACCTGGCGTTGTCCCTGTCCAGCTTCTACCGCTGGCTGGATCTGCGCGGTCACCGAAGTAAGCACCTCGTCGGTGCAGTGCCGCTGCGGCGGCGGTACCGCCTGGCCGAAGTGCCGTCCGCTGTTTCGTGGGAGCAGGTGCAGCGGTTGCTTGCCGTGGTGGACCGGCGTGAGCCCAATGGACAGCGCAACTACGCCATGCTCCTGCTGATCGCGACCTACGGCCTACGGGGCTGCGAGGTCCGAGCTCTGCGTCTCGACGACATCGACTGGTCGGACGATGAGGTCACGATCTTCTCCTCGAAGACCGGTCGCAGCCGGAAGCTGCCGCTGACACGCCCGGTGGGTGAGGCGATCTTGGACTATCTTCGGGAGGAACGTCATCCTTCGATCGACAGGGGCTTTGCCTAACAGTACCAACTCATAGCTTTGTATCGAGGCAGCCGCCTGCTTTTCGAGTCATCGATCTGTTGCATTGAAGCAGAAAGATGTAGCGAAGCGTGTTCATGGAAGCTATGGACCGTTTCGTCATGCGTGCCGTAGATCGAATCCTCGAAGAGCAAGACCAGAAACGACAACGGCTGGAAGCAGCAAGAGCAGCTACCGCCGCACTCACCAGTGATGAGAAGGCCGAGTTCATTGCCGAACTGATCCGACAAGTCGAAGCGGCTGACGCGCCGTCAACGCGACGACATCGACCCACGGATGGACCGACATTTCGCGACCTCATCGTGGGCGTCCTAAGTCAAGGGACGCCTCTCGGGACGTCCGGCGTCCTCGCCGAAGTCAAGAAGGTGATCCCGACGGCGGAGTACCCCTCCGTCGCCTCCGAGATCCAGCGGATGAAGAAGGCGGGGATCATCGAGGTCCAGGGGACGACGGGCCGCGGGGCGGCCTACGCCCTCTCCGCCACCAGCTCCGAAGGAGCCGAAGCCGCCGAGTAGTCCGACCCACAAAACGACGGGACCCCGGCAGCAACCAGGGTCCTCGTCCCGCGTCCGACAACAAGTCAGTCGCGCATTTCTCTCCAGAGAAGTGTGGCTGTCTTAGCACGCAGTTGGTCGGCGTCCATTCCTTTTTGCGTGCCCGGAGAGTCATCATGAACAGTTCCTAACCGCACCAAGTCATTGGTTGGCTTCGTCCGCTTCTCGCAGCCCAACGGCCAGGAGCCAGGTCGAGACCGGGGTGCCGACCCGCTTCGCGGCGGTCTCCAGTCGGGCCTTGTGCTCCTTGGTGAGCCGGATGCGCAGCACTTGTTCCTTTCGCTCCGCCTTGGGCTTCCGACGCTTCTTGGCGGCCACGGGGCTATCGTAGCCACCTTAGGGCTCCGACACAAGCCATTTGACAGTAGAGCTAATGTGGCTACATTAGATCTATGTTCAACAAGGCTCTTCCCACCAACCCCCGCCGGCAACGCGGGCTAGCGCTCGCGAAAGCCAGGCCGAAGGGTTTTCGTACCATCGTCGAGGACTCGACCTACCTCGTGCTCAGCGCCGCAGGCGGCAGCAGCGGCTACGTGGTCGACCTCGTCGACGGAACCTGCTCGTGCCCCGACTTCGAGACGCGAGGAGACACTTGCAAGCATCAATGGGCGCTCCGGTACTTCCGCCGGGAGCTGGAGATGCCCGACGGAAAGACCGTCGTGACCGAATCAATCCCAATCAAACGACCCACTTATCGCCAGAACTGGCCAGCCTACAACGCGGCCCAAACCGAGGAGAAGGAGCGCGTCCAGGTGCTCCTGGCCGGACTCTGCGACGGCATCCAGGGGCCCGCACCCGGCGGCAAGGGGCGTCCCCGCATCCCGCTGCGGGACGCCATCTTCTGCGCGACCATGAAGGTCTACGGCACGATGAGCGGTCGCCGGTCGATGAGCGACCTTCGAGCCTGCGAGGCGGCGGGGCTCATCCGCCGGGCGCCGTCGTACAACACGATCTTCAGGTACGTCGAGCGGGCGGACCTCATGCCGTTGCTCAAGAGGTTGGTTGAGGAGTCGGCAACACCGCTCCGGGCTGTCGAAACGAAGTTCTCGCCGGACGGGACCGGGTTCTCGACGCACACCTACACCCGTTGGTACGACCACAAATACGGCGAGGAGAAGCGCATCCAGGTCTGGGTCAAGGCGCACGCGATGGTCGGCGACCAGACGAACGTGATCACGGCCGTCGAAGCGACCCCGGGACACGTCAACGACGCGCCGATGCTCATCCCGTTGATGAAGGCGACGGCGGCCAACGGCTTCGACATGAAGGAGGTCTCGGCCGACAAGGCGTACCTCTCCAATGAGAACCTCATCGCCATCGAGAATGCGGGCGCCGTCCCCTACATCCCGTTCAAGTCGAACAGCAGCCCCACCGGAGAGTCCGAGGCGTGGCGTCGGCTCTATCACTTTTATGAGGCCCACAACCGCGAGTTCTTGAAACACTACCACCAGCGGTCGAACGTCGAGAGCACGTTCTCCGCGTTGAAGAGGAAGTTCGGCGGCTCCGTGCGGAGCAAATTGCAGGTGGCGCAGCTCAATGAAGTGCTGCTCAAGTGCCTCTGCCACAACCTCTCGACGCTGGTCCACTCGATCCACGAGCTGGGGATCGAGCCGAGTTTCTGGCTGCCGAAAGAGGCGTCGTGAACCTCGACCTGACCGAGCAGGAGCAGGAGAACGTGCGGACGGCACTCAAGTTCTTGCGGGTTCGGTGTGGCGGGTGGGCGGCGCTCTGCAAGGTGCTCGGCATCAAGTCGATCCCCAAAGTCGCTCAGGGCCGCGATGCGGTGACCGCGCGCCTGGTGTTCCGCGTGGCAAGGTTCGCGCACGTCGGCGTCGACGAGCTGTTAGCAGGTCAGTACCCCTCGGAGGGCGCCTGCCCGCACTGCGGGGCACCTCGACGGGAGCAAGCCGATGACTGACCTGGAGTTGAGGCTTCGTCTTTCTCTGGTCGAGCAAGAGCTGACCGAGGTCGCTCGGGCTGGGTCGGGACCGATGAACCGGATGGCCGCCTACGCGGCGAGGCTGATCCGGTCGGCGTGTTCTGTTCGCCCTACATGCAGACCAGACCGCGACCGCTGCTGTTGACGCAGGTTCCGGCGGAGCAATCGTTGGCACTGCTGCACTTGCGGACGCAGCGAAGTCCGGGATTGAACGCCCCTCCTTGAGTGCAGATGTGACCCGCACACTGGTTGTCGTTGGAGCAGTTGCGCGTGCAGTAGTCCGGAGAACTGAAGGTGCCGTCACGACAGTAGCCGTTGATGATATCCCCCGAGCAGTCGGAGTTCTGCGTACATCGCCGACCGATCGCCGCCGGGTCAGTCACAACGGGCGGCATTCCAGCGCTACCTGAACCGGAGGCTCCAGCAGCTCCTCCAACACCCGCGGCTCCGGCCGTTCCGGCGCCGGCTCCAGATCCTGAAGTGCCTCCCGAGGGCTCGCCAGCATCATCATCACCCCTACCAACACCCGCTGTACCTGCTGTACCGGTGCCCCCCATGCCGGAGCCTCCTCCCAAGCCCGAATCTGTTTTAGTTTCGCCGCCAGCTCCGTCACTCCCCCCAGAACCCGAGTCGCGATTCACCGCTACTCCTGGAATGTCCGCCTCATTGCCGGCGTCGTTTCCTCCTTCAAGAGCACTAAAAGACTCCGACGAGCAACCCGCGAGAAATAGTCCGGCCCAGAATGCCGTCTGCCAAGTCTTCTTCATGATCTCCTCCTCGTTGAGGCTCATTTCGCCATCCATGCCGTGGTAAGTCCAGTCCCATTGCGCCGACGCTCCCGGGATGGCCGCAGAACGGCATTCCACAGCCTTCAGGCGCACCAGGCGCTACCGGCAGGCGGCGAAGGAGCTGGGCTCGAAGATTCGCTCAGTCCGTCAGGAGAAGGGCTGGACGCTGGAAATGGCTGCGGCGAAGACCGGCCTCGATTTCCGACACCTCCAGCGGATCGAGGCGGGCGGCATGAACCCGACCTTCGCGACACTACTCCGGATCATCGACGCCTTCCAGGTCTCGGCGCTCAGGATCTTCCCGTGGCCGAAGGGGGTGACCAAGCTATCGCTTGGTGCCATCCGGGCGGGGCCGTCAACTGGTCCGCCGGACGGCCGGAGGGGGCGAACCCTCTATCTCCCGAACCCGATCCCCGAGCCGGCGAACGTCGGGGAGCTGCGCCAGCAGGTCGGGCGGGCCATCGCCGGCTTCCGTCGGGCGGGGGAGATGACCCAGAAGGAGTTCGCAAAGAAGCTGGGCTCGTCCGTTCAGTACGTCCAGGCCGTCGAGGGCGGAAAGCAGAACCTCAGCATCGGGTCGCTCGCCAAGTTCGCGAACGCCCTCGGGGTCGAGCCGGGGCACTTGCTGACGGTCGACATATAGCGATCCGGGGCACGGATTTTCTTTATCGTCCGTGCTTCGTATGGTCGATCTCGGGGCGCCGAGCAAACGGCACCAAAGCCGCCAAATCGGAAGCGATGGGTACACCCGCGAGTGAGCCCGACGAGAATTTATCTATAAATTCAGACGCTTCCATCCCAAGCACAGCCCGAGAAAGCTCGTCGAGCCGCGTCCACAGTTGGCCGGCATCTAGGAATGAACCGCCCTGATTGGTAGAATGACTCTGCAACATAGAAAATATTTATCATTAATTTCAACTGTTTGCAGAAAAATTGTCGGGGCATGCCCATTCGTCGTTTGCGCCATCGTTTATGGCGATCTATAGCTCTCTAATCGCGGCGGTCGAATCACTGCGCCCAGGAGATAGCCATGAGCGAGCAAGAAGAATCAACCGAAGCCGAAGCCGAAGCCGAAGCCGAAGCCGAAGCCGAAGCCGAAGACAGCAACAGCGGCAACGGCACATCAAATCGGCGAAGCGGCACGAAATATCCCTACTATGACCTGAAACAAGCGGAGGATTTCGCGAAGGCGGTTCAGTCGTCGGGGGGTAACGAGGTCTTGGAGACGGACCTGCTGGAACACCTAAAGGTCTCCAGCACCACCAAGAGCTGGATCTACGGCCTATCGACGGCGCGCGAGTTCGGCCTCGTGGACAAAAAGGGTCAGAAGGCCGAGGCCCTGATCCTACTGACCGACCTAGGAAAACGCCTACTCCTGCCAGGAGACAATGCTGAATTGATGACGTCCCGGTCTGCCGCCTTCCTAACACCGCCGCTCTACCGCAGCCTTTTTGAGCGCTACAAAGGCGCCCCAGTTCCGCAGCCGGAGTTTCTCGCGAACCTCCTCGTGCGAAAACATAGGTTGCTTCAGTCGGTCTCTTCGCAGGCGGCCGAAGCGTTCATCGCATCCGCGAAGTTCGCCGGCCTCGTGAGCGACCACGACGTACTAGGGGGCGTCAAGTTGAAAGAGGGGGCCGAAGAACTGTCCCAGGAGGCTCCAGACGAGGTCTCGTCCTCTGCAACGATGGAAGTACCGAAAGACTTCATCACGCACTCGTTCCCCCTCCGAAAGAACCTGACGGTAGAAATTCCGCTCCCGGTCTCGCTGACAACCAAAGATGTCGAGAGGCTCAAGAACTGGATGGATTCCCTTGTCTTCGACGAGGAAGAAAAGGAGCAGGAACCATGACCTGGTAACTCTGGAACGGGGGCACGTGCCCGCTGCTCGATCATCTCCGCCGCTGGCGCCGCATCCGAACGCGATGCACACCCAGACGGAGCGACGCCCTGCCCCCTATCGGAGCAGGACGTCTGCGCTCGTGGCGAAATTGCAAACGCAGCCGACTTTAAATCGGCCATCCTAGCCGGGATTTGCGGGTTCGAGTCCCGCCGAGCGCACCCTCAGCTTAGTCCGACAGTTGACCACTGACCAGGGTCCTTAGCACCCTCCCGCAAGACTCGACGGACGACCCCAGCTTCCCCCTCGAAGCCCTTCTGGGGCATCGGGCCGGCCCGGCGGAGCCGGGGCACTTGCTCAGGATCGAGGTGTGACGGTTCGATTTTCTCAACCGTGTGCCCTCTCTGTCTCTCCAAGCAGGCCGTCTGCAGCGGTGAAGAGGCACTGGAGTTCAGTAATCCAGTCTACCGCAAGTTCATGCTCCATGCCGAAGCGAAACCAGACACCGAAAAATTCTGTGGTCACCGGGAGAGCGTCGGGCCGGAAGTAGTTGATGAGCGCAGTGAAAGCCTGAACAATTTTCCAGCTCTGCGTCCCGTCCGGGGCGATGATGTCAATGTAGCTTCTAACTCGATTGCCGGGAGGTTCAACGCCGGGGGTCGTCCGTTGTCGGCGCAAAATCCCGGTGTCTTCTTCTGGCAACGGCAGCCGAGCAAGAACACCATGGAGGTACAGATAGGTGTTAATGCCTTGGGCCCCTGTACTCGGGTTCTGAACGCGATGAGCAGTGAGGTACATTTAACCGCCCGCTCTCTTCCGGGGAGCTTCCTTGTCTGGGTCCCCCTCGAACAATTCGGTTGTGGGTTCGACAATTCGTGGAGTCCCAGGAACGCTCGCGCTCCCGAAGTCGCTCTTGAGGTGAAGCCACTGCTCTTCATCCTTGTCTCTCCTGGCGCTGACCGCGAATCGAGCGGCCGAGGAAAAGAAGACGAGTGCTGCGACGCCGAGAAAAGCTGTTCCGATCCAGCCGTCCGGTAGGGACAGGCTCCAAACGGACAGCGCGGCACTCGCAATGCCGAGGATAATGGCTACGGTGATCGGGCCTTTCATGGATGCGTCTCCGGGGCTTTCCGGTCGATGCTGTCGCGCACGTGGTCGGACAGCTTTGCCAGTCTAGCGCGTGCGTCCGAGAAGCGTTGGCGTCGGATCGTGACGTAAGCGATGGTCCAGACGATGAACGGCGACAAAAGCAGTAGGGAGGGCTCCGTGGAAGAGAACTTGACCACGAAGGCTGCAGCCATCGCTGCACCAACATGCCAGGACAGCAGATTCTCATTGTCTTTTCGGAGATAGTGGTCCGCGACGTCGAGCCGTGCGGCCAGGGCTTCGAGGGCCTCATTGCGAAAGAACCTGTTTCGGCTTCGGCGCCGGATACGGAGGTCGAGTTTCTCGATTGCACGGAGGGCCTTCAAAGCAGACCGGGCCCGAGCTGCCCGAAGCACTTCCAGAACAAGCTGATGAATCTCATCAGCAGTCGCGATTTCTGGAAGTCTGGGACGATCTCCCGCCACGGATTGCTTGATCGCTCCATGTCGCGCCCCTCTGCAAGAGCCAGCTCAGGTAGCTTCATCACGCAGTCAAGAGAGGCGCAATATCAGACGATTCGGCCCGTCAATCGGATGGAGGGTCTCCCGCTGCTACGTCCGACCGCCGAACCTCGGCCCACGCCTCCAGCCGCCCGGCCTCGGCCACGAGCCCGGCGACCGCCACCAGCGCGGACAGTGCGTGTCCCCGGAGCAGCGTCGCTCGGCGGTGCAGCTCCTCGGGAGGTGCGTCCGAGAACGAGTCCGCGAGCGCGACCTCCACGGCAGCCGCCCCGATGTGCTCCAGGCGCTCGGCCTCGACGGCGGCAGCGTCGAAGGCGCGTCGGACCTCGGCGCAAATGTGGTCGGCTTCGAGGTGAAGCCCATTGGTGATATTCCCTTCCATCGTCGGTCCTCCTTGCAGGATCGGCCGGCTCCCCGGTGGTTACCGCCACGCGGGGAGCATCTGATTTCTCGGATCGTGAACGCGACGGGGAGGGATGGAAAGGGTTTTTTGGATCAGGATCCCTACTTCTGGATCACGCTCGTCTTGTTAGGCAAAGCCGATCGACAGGGAGATCTTCCTATGCAGCCGACCACCCCATGGACCGCTGCATAGCAAGATCAACCGTTGGTTGGCGCGCTGCTTCGACAAGGCGGGCATCGAGACGTCACGCCGTGGCGCCCACACCTTGCGTCACTCGCTGGCCGTCCACCTGTTGCGCAGCGGCGAGACTCTCAAGAGCATCGGCGACGTGCTCGGCCATCTGAGCGTGCTCACGCAATTTGATGGGGTCACGCTCACGTGATTCGAGGGTGATCGTCGAGACTCAGAAGGGGATGTCGTCGTCGATGTGGTCGATGACGGCCTGACGATAGTCGTGGAGGATGAGGCGGAGAGCGCGAGCG
>JAJDAH010000149.1 GCA_029261965.1 Polyangiaceae bacterium | reverse complement strand
CCTCGTACAGTTGGTCGACGAGCGCCGCCGGGCACGGTCGCTTCAGGACCGTGTACAGCTGCATGATGTAATTGATCCACTCGCCCTTTCCCGTCGACTCGGCGAGGCGAACGGCGTAACCGGACGCCTGGGTGCTCTGCTCCTGGGAGATTTCGCGACCGATTTCCGCGTCGCGAAGCACGGATTTGAGCCTCGTCGACAGGATCCGCTCCGCCTCCTCGCCGCGACCGAGGGCGAACGCCTTTTCCGCGAGATTTCCGAGCAACGCAAAGGCATCCGCGCGTTGAGTCGGCGCTGGCGCCCTGACCGCGGTCGCGGTCGCCACCTCGCGCATTTTCATCACCACGAGCTCTTGGCTCCCAATGGTGATGATGTCGTTGTGGTCGAGCGGCATCTTGCCCTTGAGCTTCTTGCCGTTGACCTGAAGCCCGTTGCGACTGCCCAGATCCTCGATCGCGACCCCGTCGGCGTTCACCACCAAGAGCGCGTGGCGGCGCGAGACGAGCGGATCGTCGACCGACAGTTGGCAGTCGGCGCTGCGGCCGATGGCGAATTGCCCTTCGGTCAGCTCGAAGTCGTGCTGCTTGTATCGCAGCCGAAACGCCACTTCAGCCCCCTGGCTGCGCCAAGGAGGCGACTCGATCGAAACCCGGGCGGTCCTCGGTGGACGGCCCACCTCGCTGCTCGACGGAACGAACCAGCTTGTCCGCGGACGGGACTAGGCTCGCCCGCTCCTGCGGTGGCAGCGTAGACATGCGCTCTCCAACTTCGACCGGAGGAACCATTCCGGCCGCATTGTAGATGTCGAGCGTCCACTTTGCCCAAGTTACGTTACTTCGATGAGCCGCGAGGCTGGACGCACCCTGGGCGATGGTGTCGAGATGGTCGCGCTCGATGGGCTGTTGCGCAGCCAGCCGCTCTTCGACGTTCATCCGCGCCCGGCGGAGGATCCGCTCCACGTCGTCCCACCGTTCGAGCTCCAGGGCCTTCCCCAACACTTCGACGAGCAGCTGAAGCGTCCAGTTCTGGTCGCCCTTGCCGACCACCCCGCTCAGCGTTTCTTCGTCCACGCGCTCGGAGGCGCCACATTGCGGACACTCGGGCGCTTCGGCCGGATAAGGCGCGCTGCACGAGCTGCATCGCGTGAGGAACCCCGTCGGCCGGGTCCCGGATCGCCCGCGCTGGGGAGCGACACAGAAGACGAGCTCCTGCGTACCAATACGGATACGGTCGCCGTCTTTGAGCGGGTGATCTCCGGTGATAGCGACGTTGTTCACCTTGAGCCCGTTCCGCGCCCCCATGTCCCGAACGTGGGCGTCGTCTCCACGGATCACGACGGCGGCATGGCGACGAGACACCAAGGGGTCGTCGATGGTGACGTGGCACGCGGGGCTCCGGCCGAGCACGGTCTCGCCGGCCGGCAGATCGATCTCTTGCAGGAGGAATCGGAGTCGGTATCGGGCCAACGTTCACCCCGGTGCCTAGGGCACGCTTCTTCAAGTTCGAGGCTAGCGCGAGGGGCCGCGTGGCGTCAAAGCCGGCGCCTTCGCCGTTCGCCAGGAAAAACCCCCGAATGCGGCGTCAAACCCAGATTTGGCCCCTCCACACGGCAACCGAACGCCGTGCGACGCAGCGCGCAACGAGCTGCAATGCCGCAACTGGAGGCGCTACGCGGTTTTGACTGAAAACGCCGCTTCGACCCCCTCGGCGCTCCGAATGCTCTCGAGCACCTCGGCGGCGAGCGGCGAGTCGAGTGCCCAAACTGACGCCGCCTGACCCTTGACGAGCCCCATCTGCATTCGCGAGACGTTCGTGCCGCTCTCGCCGAGCAGCGTGCCGATGGTCCCGATGACCCCCGGCCGGTCGGCATTGAGCATGGCGAGGATCGGACCGTCGAGGTGGGCATCGACTTCGTGAGCGCCCCACCGGACCAGCCGCGGCGTGCGGTCCGAAGCGAGAGTGCCGGCGACGACCGCCTGCCCCCCGCTCTTGCCTTTGACGGTAATGGTCACAAGTGAGGCCACTTCGCTCGTCTTGTTCGACTTGGCCTGGCTCACCTCGATGCCGCGATCCTCCGCGGCAAACCGCGCAGAAACCTGGTTGACCGGCTGCTCGAAAAAGTGAGTCAGCACGCCGGCAAGGGCATTGTTGACGATCGGCTCGAGCGTCAGGTTGGCGGCATCCCCGGCGCACTCCACTTCGATGCGACGCGGCTCGAGCTCGTGGACCTGAGCGAGGAACTCCCCCAGCCGCTGCGCCAGGATCAGATACGGCGCGATCAGCGGGGCGACGTCTTGGGAAACCGCGGGAACATTGACGGAGTTGGCGATCGTTCCGCTCGAAAGATAGTCGACGACCTGCTGCGCCACTTCGACAGCAACCCGGTCCTGAGCTTCCTTGGTCGACGCTCCCAAGTGCGGCGTTGCCACCACACCAGGATGCTTGACCACGTCGGTGAGACCCGGCGGTTCCTCGGCGAACACGTCGAGCGCGACCCCGCCAATCTTGCCCGAGTCGAGTCCCCGAATCAGAGCCTCATCCTCGTAGATTCCACCGCGGGCCGCGTTGACCAACAGGACGCCGGCCTTCATCTTGGCGACGGCGGCATCGTCGACCATGCCCTTGGTGTGCTCGTTCAGCGGGGTATGCACGGTAATCGCATCCGCTCGCTGAAAGAGCTCTTCCAGCGAGAGCAACTCGACTCCGAGCTCGGCCGCGCGTTCCGCGGTCACGATGGGATCGAAGCCGACCACGAGCATCTTCAACCCGAGCGCTCGTTCGACGACGAGCCTGCCGATGTTGCCGAGCCCGATGACGCCGAGGGTCTTGCCCGTGAGCTCGCGACCTTGAAACTTGCTCTTCTCCCACTTGCCGTCCTTCATCGACGCGCTGGCGCTGGGCACCTTCCGGGCGAGACAGAACAGGAGTGCCAACGCGTGCTCGGCGGTGGTCACCGCGTTCCCGGTTGGTGTGTTCATCACGACGATGCCCCGACGAGACGCTGCTTTCACGTCCACGTTGTCGACCCCGATGCCCGCTCGCCCGACGACTCTGAGCTTGCCCGCCGCTTCGATCACCCGCGCGGTGACACTGGAGCCGCTTCGAATGATGAGCCCTTCGTAGTCTGCAATCGTCTTTGCGAGATCTTCTTCGCTGAGGCCCGGTTTGTAGTCGACGTCGATACCTTCGGCTTCTTCGAGAACCGCGAGGCCTTCTTTGCTGAGCTTGTCGCTGACGAGAACCTTGGTCATCACGATCCCTTGTGAAACTCGGCCATGAAGCCCGCGAGGGCTTGCACCCATTCGAGCTTCGCCGCGTTGTAAATCGACGCGCGTACACCGCCGACCGAGCGGTGACCTTTTAGTCCGACCATGCCGTTCTTCGTTGCCTCGGCGACGAACTCCGCTTCGAGCTCCGGGGTCGGCAAGTTGAACACGACGTTCATGAGCGAGCGACTCGGCTTTTCGACGGGCGACGTGAAGAAGTCCGGCCGAGCTTCGATCGCGTCGTAGAGAACTCTTGCCTTTTCGCGGTTGTGCTTTTCCATCGCCGCGACGCCGCCCGAGCTCTTCACGATCTCGAGGATGTTGCGCATCAAGTAAATCGAGAAGGTCGGTGGCGTGTGATAGAGCGAGCCGGCGGCGGCGTGCGTCCGATATTGAAAGATTTCCGGAATGTCGGTGCGCCCGTTTTCGATCAGCGCCTTGTCGGCGATCACCAGAACGATGCCGCTCGGCCCGATGTTTTTCTGAGCGCCAGCGTAGATGAGCCCGAACTTCGAGACGTCGATGGGGCGCCACATGATGTCGCTAGACATGTCCGCGACGAGCGGCACACTGCCGGTGTCCGGAAACTCATCAAACTGCGTCCCGGCGATCGTGTTGTTGCTCGCGATGTGGACGTAGGCCGCCCCGGGGTCCAGGTCGAGCTCGCTCTGGGCCGGCACCCGGGCGAACTTCTTGTCCTTCTCGGTGCTGCAAGCAATGCGCACCTTGCCGACGTTCTTGGCCTCTTTGGCGGCTTTCTTCGCCCAGGACCCCGTGACGACGTAGTCGGCGGACTTGCCTGCGGGCAACAGGTTCATCGGCACGACGGCGAACTGACCGCTAGCGCCGCCTTGCACGAACATCACGTCATGCGAGTCTGGCACCGCGAGTAGCTCCCGCACGAGCGCGAGCGCTTGGGTGTGAATCGCGTCGTAGGTTTTGCCGCGGTGACTGTGCTCGAGAATGCTCAGTCCCGTGCCCTCGATGTCCAGGAGCTCACGTTGGGCACGGTCGAGGGCCTCCTCGGGGAGGGCCGCCGGACCGGCGTTGAAGTTCATTGCTCGGGCCATGGTCCCCCGCTCCTACACCGCGTGCCGGCGCCGAGCAACCTCGACTGACCGGATCACGAAAGAACGGCTTCGACCTCGGCTCCCGACACGGCGCCTTCCCGAACGATGCGCCAATCGTCACCATCGAAGGCGACGATCGTCGACGGCGGACCTCCCGGGGCATCGCCCTCCACGACGACGAGGTCACCGCTTTCGACGGCGTCCGCGAAGGTTTCGTGCACACTCGCGGCATCGAGAAGCGGGGCCTCCCCCGACACGTTGGCGCTCGTGGCAGTCAGCGGACCGAGAAATGCACGAACGAGATCGGCAGCAGCGCAAGGACCAGGCTGCCGGACGGCAACGGTGGCCCTGCCCGCGGCATCGCGAAGGCTGACCCGTTCGTCGAGCTCCAAAGAAGCAGCGAGCGCGATGGACAGGCGGCCGGGCCAGAACGCTTTGGCCAACCGCTCTGCCGGTTCGGGCACTTGCCGAACGATCGTGTGCCAGGCTGGCTCGCTCGGGGCGATCACCGGGAGTCCTTTGTCTCGATCACGCGGTTTCATGGTCAGCAATCGCTGTACCGCGTCGGGGGATCGCACATCCGCGAGCAATCCGAAGCTCGACTCGGTCGCGACAGCAACCACCCGCCCCGAACGAAGCGCCGCGAGAGCTTTCACTCAACCCACCGAAGCGCGCAAGGCACGAAACCCGATGTCGGTGCGTTGCTGCTTGCCATCGAAGCGGATCGCGTCAGCGGCCCGATACGCGCGGGCATGCGCTGCTTCGAGCGTCGGGCCGCGCGCCGTGACCCCGAGCACACGACCGCCATCGGTGAGCCAAGTCTTCCCATCGAGCCTCGTCCCCGCGTGATAGACGCGCACACCCGGCATCGATTCCGCTTCGGCGATCCCCGTGATGACATCACCCTTGCGCGAGCTCGCGGGGTAAGTCGCCGAGGCTTGAACGACACAAACGGCGTACTCTTCCCGCACCCCTAGACTCACAGACGAGTCCGCACCGAGCTCGCCGCGCGCCGCTGCACCCAGCGCTCGGGCAAAATCCCCTTCGAGCAGGCTCATGATGACCTGGGTTTCAGGGTCGCCGAAGCGAACGTTGATCTCGAGCAGGTACGGATCCCCCGACGACGGGATCATCAGCCCCGCGAAGAGCGTGCCGCGATACGGGATGCCGTCCTTCGCCATCCCGGCGACGACCGGTCGAACGATCTCGGATTCGATACGCTCCCGGAGCGCTGAGGTCACGAGCGGGGTCGGGCCATAGGCGCCCATGCCGCCGGTATTCGGCCCGGTATCGCCGTCGCCGATTCGTTTGTGGTCCTGGGCGACCGGCAGCACCAGAGCGCGTGTCCCGTCGCAGATGGCGTGCACGCTGGCTTCGAAACCGTCGATGCGATCTTCGAGCACGACGGTTCGCCCGGCGTCACCGAAGCGGCCTTCATCGAGCATTTCACGCGCGGCGTCGAGCGCTTCTTCGTGCGTGGCGGCGACCACCACCCCTTTGCCGGCACAGAGCCCATCGGCCTTGACGACGGGGGCGTACTCCCGGGCATCGATGTACTTCTTGGCCTCCTCGAAGTTCTGCACGGTTCGAAATCCCGCGCTCCGGATCCCGTGGCGCTCGGCGAACGCTTTCATGAAAGCCTTCGAGCCTTCGAGCTGAGCCGCCGCGGCGCTCGGGCCATAGGCGGTGATGCCGACCTCGGTCAGCTGATCGACGAGACCATCGCAGAGCGGAGCTTCGGGCCCGACGACGACGAGGTCGGGTGTCTCGCTCTTGGCCACCTCGAGCGGGTCGCCGCTTCGGTTGCGAACGCCGTGGGTCGCCGAGGTGCCGGCGTTGCCCGGCGTCGCGACGACCTCACCCACCGAGTCGGACTCGGCGAGGCGTTGACAGAGTGCATGCTCCCGACCGCCGCTGCCGACGACCATCACCTTCTGGGTTGCGCCCATGCGCCCAGCCGCTACCACGACCGGCGGGGCGCGGGCAGCGTGCTCGGTCCGCCCGCCCCGGGTCGAAGCCGCACGATTTCTTGGTAACCGTGAGCCGGCCACCTGCCCGTTGCGGGCCCCCGCCGTTCACTGATACCGTCAACGCTCGGAATTTCCGCGTTTTCGTGCACGTCATGCCCGGCCCCCGCATCCTCCGCATCGTCCGTCCGTACCAGACGCTCGACGACTTCGTCGCTGCCGAGGGGTGGTCAGTCAACAAGAAAGGCATGCTGCTGATCGGCCAAGACGCGATGGATCCGGACTCGGTAGTTCGCTTCGAAGTCGCGCTCGAATCCGGGGAGCGCGTCATGCGCGCCGAAGCGAGAGTGGTGGAGTACTCCGAATCCCGAGACGATCGCCCAGCGGGCCTCAAGGTGCGCTTCAAGCGGTTCGACGCCGGGACGAAGGCGCTGATCGAGAGAGCGGTGAGCGAGAGCCAACCGCCGCCCGCGGTCGACGAGTCCACCCAAGCCGAAGCGCCGCCACCCCGCCCCCCCATGGTTTCGCTCGTCGACAACGAGCTCGACGAAGAGCCCATCGTGATCGACGTGGAGTCCTCGCCATCCGCCACCAGCCTCTTGGAGGGCGGCCGAGAGGACGACACCGGCGTCAGGACGCGAGAGCGCAAAGAAATCGAAGCGCCTCCTAATCGTGAGGAGCTTCTCGAGCGGCTACGGGAACGCGCCCGGCGTGTCTCCGAGGCCCAAGTCGAATTCGTGGACGAGCAGACCGGCTGACCGCCGTACCGTTCGACCGCGCATCTTCAAACGCTCGCCATATCTCGAAAGCCCGGGAGTCAGGGAGGCATCGGCACTTCGTCGCTACCGGCTCTGACCGGTCGGTCGAAAGCGCGGCGCACGAGGCGATCACAAAGGCGCGAGAACGGGATGCCCGCCGCTGCGGCGGCTTCGGGAAACAAGCTCGTCGCGGTCATGCCAGGCATGGTGTTCACCTCGAGCATCGTCAATCGCCCGGCCTCTGCGTCGACGATGAAGTCCGTTCGGCTGAGATCCCGGGCGCCGACCGCGACGTGGGCCGCTACTGACGCATCTTGGATTTCCCTCACGAGAGCCTCGGGGAAGGGCGCTGGACATTGGTGCGCGCTGCCGCCCGGGGCGTACTTCGAAGCAAAATCGTAAAACCCGGCGCGCTTGGGCACGATGAGCGTCGGCGGCAGGGCCACCGGCCCGGACTCCCCTTCGAGCACACCGCAGGTGGCTTCCTGCCCCACGCGGAACGGCTCGACCAACGCCACGGGATCGATGGCGAGCGCGCGTTCGAGCGCCGCTTCGACGTCCACGTCGGACGCTTCAGCGCGGAGAATGGTGACGCCGATGGCGGATCCACCGCCCGCCGGCTTGACGACCAGATCCGCGCCAAAGGCTTCTCGCAATTCAGGCGCTCGCCCCGAGAGACGCTCGCCGCGGCGAACGATGGCATCGCCGGCGACCGGCAAGCCGGCCGCGCGGAAGTGGACCTTCGCGGTGGGTTTGTCTGCCGCAATCGCGCTAGCGCGCACCCCGGAGCCGACATAGCGCGCACCAAGCACCTCGAGCAGGCCCTGCAGGCATCCGTCTTCTCCAAGCGGGCCGTGAACGAGCGGGAAGACGACGTCGAACCCAGCCTCGAGCGAGCGGACGAGCCCCGAGTCGAGCTCGATGCGCGTGGCGTCGTGGCCAACCTCGCCCAGGCCGAGCGCCACCGCTTCGGCGGACGCTCGGCTGACCGCCGCCTCGCTCGACGGTCCCCCTTCGATGACGGCAACCCGCAGTCCGCTCACTGGCCCCCGCCTAGGTGATCCAACTTGATGCCGAGCGCCTCGCTCAAGGTGAAGATTTTTTCGTCCCGGTAGAATTCACCGAAGACGATGCGGGTGATGCCAGCGTTGGCGATCATCTTGAAGCAATTGAAACACGGTGACGCTGTGACGTAGATGTCCGCGCCGTCGATGCGCGTGCCGTTGCGAGCGGCCTGAACGATGGCGTTGGCCTCGGCATGCACCGTGCGGACACAGTGGCCGTCTTCCATCATGTGGCCTTCGTCGTCGCAGTGAGCGAGACCACGGATCGACCCGTTGTACCCCGTGGCCAAGATCGACCGGTCCCGCACGACGACGGACCCGACGTGCTTTCGGTCACACGTGGAGCGGGTCGCAACCTCGGTCGCGATGGCCATGAAGTATTCATCCCAACTCGCGCGCTTTCGCCCAGTCATTCGCCGCGTATAGCGCGAAGTGCGCGACGCTACGAGCGCCAGATCCGGCGGTGCGCCAACCGCTTGACCCGAGCCGTTCGACGTGGCTTGTTCGCGCGGGTGAGACGCCTTCCTCCCGCCGCCATGGCGGTTGCGGTCGCGGTCGCGGTCGCCGCCGCGGTCGTGCACAGCGCCGCGGGCGCGCCCTCGGAACGCGACGCGGCCATCTCTACTATCGACGCGCTCGAGGCGGACGCGAAGAAGAAGTCGCTCGCGCGCGACCCGCTCGGCAAGGCACGCGACGCCCTCGAACGTGCGGACAGCGCGCGGGCGTCGGCGAACCACAGCCACGCGGCCCTTCTCGAGGGCCTGGCCCACGAGTGGGGCAACGTCGCCGCGGACCTCGTTCGCGCCGCCGAGGGCGAAGCCCTCGCGCAGAAAACCGAGAAGCAGGCGGCCGAAGCGAGGACCAAGGCAATTCGAGCGCGCGCTCTGCTCGAGGAAACCATCGCACGGCGGGAGCGATCGAAAAAGAAGCTCGAAGAGCTCGACCAACCAGCAGGTCCGGCCGCGGAGGGCAAGAAGTGAGCTGGCGGCGGGTCGTCCCCCTCTTGATCGGTCTCGGCGTGCTCGGCTGCGCCCAGCCCCCGCGGCCGACGGTGATGAAAGAGGTCGACGCCGTGCGCGTGGGTGCTGCGGCGAAGGAAGCGGAACTACTCGCTCCGCAGGCCTACGCGCATGCGGAGCTTCTGAAAAGCAAAGCCGAGGCGGCGTACCGCGAGAAGGAACCCGAGGGCGCCCAGGCGTTGAGCGAACGGGCGATCGCCGCGTACACCCGTGCTTTTGTGCTCGCCCGAATCGTCAAATCGGAAAAACGCCTCGCGTCCGCCAAAGCTGAGCTCACCAAGGTACAGAGCGAGCTCGGTCAGCTCGACGAGCAACAGAAGCGAGTCGCCGCGGAAGCCGACGCGCTCGAGCTCAAGATCAAGGTGGCGCGGGATGCGCTGCCGCTCGTGCCGAACGCCGCGACTGCGCCCGAACGCGAAGCGGCGCGACTCGAAGCGGCGAAAGCACTGTCGACCGAAGCGCGGCTTTTGTGTGTCGCCACGCAGATGATCGCCCCGAAAACTGATGGGCTCGCGCAATCCCTCCTCGAGCTCGGCAAGCTCGATGCCGAACTCGCGAAGACGCCGGAAGCCACGCCGATCGATCGCGCGATCGCCATCCGTTCGAAGTGCCTCCGCCATTTGACGCATGCGCGGCGCGCGGCGACCAAGAGTGCGCCGGAAGGCGGAGCGGCGGACAAGCTGCTCGCCCAACTCAGCGACGCCGGCTACGAGCCGGTGCGGGACGATCGCGGCATCGTGGTGTCGCTGCATGCGCCGCTTTCGCGAGGCAAGCTGTCGGCCGCCGCGAACAAGGCGCTCGAAGCGCTCGCACGTGTTCACCAAGCCAACCCGAAGTTTCCTCTGCTCGTCGTCTTGCACACTCCCCGCGGCGCACAGACCCCCAAGGCGGCCACCGAGCGCATTTCGAACGCTCTGTCCGGGAGCGGCAAAACCCAGGTGCGCATCGAGGACGCCGGAGGCACCCAACCGGTTCTCGGACGAAAATCGCGCGGGGCCTTGGCGCGCAATCATCGCCTCGAAATCGTCTTCGTCGCCGGCGCGAACTAGGACACTCGCCCCTTTCTGCGGCTGTTTCTCCCGAAAATTCCACCTAGGGAGGAAAGTCACAGTCCGACTGGACGAAAGGGCCATTGAGCCGCAACTTATTGAAAGTGGAGTTGTCTCGGGTTCGTAGGAGATGGTCGTGAACCGGGACTCGCTGTTTGGTGAAGCAATCATCTGGGCGGGCCGCCCGAAGGTGCTGGAGACCCCTGGCCCGTTTCGGCTAGCCGCCCTGGTGAGCTTCGTGCTGGCGGCCATCGGCGTCGCCTTCGCCGTTGCCATCGCGACCACACTCGGCATGAGCCCGACCGGTCCCCTGATCTTCAGCGCGTGGACGCTGGCCGTCGGTGCCGCGTGTCTCCATGTGCCGCGGCTCTTGCTCTCGCGAGTGCACTACGTCGTCACCGAAAACCACGTCATCTGCCAGAGTGGCCCGTTCCGTCGGAGCATCGAGCGTCGCTCGATAAGCTTCGCCCGGATTTTCTGGAGCAAGTCGAACCGCGCGGTCGGCGACATCGAGCTCGTGCGCGCGGTTCCGACGGGGGTATTCCGCCGGCGTCTCATGCTGCGCCTGCACGGCGTCGCGGCTCCCGACCGCGTCTGGGCGATCGTGCGCGGGGTGTCGACGAGCGTGCCCGGCGGCCTCGGGGAGCGGCCGCTCACACAACGGCTCGACGACGGCGAGCGCGTCATCTGGTCGGCCCGACCGCGACCGACGTGGCGCGCCTACGTACCCCAAGGGCGCCGCGAGATCTCGCTTTTGGTGCTCTCGTTGGCGATGTTTGCCGTGCTCGGAGCGATGCTCAGCCGGGCAGTCCCGAACATGCGAGACATGGTCGCCGCAGGGCTGGCGACCGACTCGCTGGCGTTCGGGATGCTGCTCGTCGGTCAGGGGCTCGCGCTCGTCGTGCTCTTGGCGGTCGGGGCTTGGCTCTTCTACGACGGCGGGATCCGGTCGGCTTGGCTCGTCCGGCAAACTCGATTCCTCATCACCAACCGGCGCGTGCTCATCCAACGTGGGCGAGAGGAGCTGCACCTCGATCGCCCGAAGATCGTCGACGTCATCGACACCCCGAAAGGAGACGGGTTGAGCGACGTGTTCCTCGTGCTCGACGGGCCCCGCGCTCGTGCCCTGGCCGCTAGCGGGGCCTTCGGCGAGAGCGAACGTGGACCGCACCTCCGGCCCGTGCTCGAAGCTCTGGAAGACAGCGAGAGCGTGAGTCGCATCCTAGCCGGCCCACCATCGGAGCTACCTCGAGCAGCGTAGTCGCCGACTGCCGCGGTTCTCCGCACGTCCCCACATCGCGACAGCGAAACGAGAGCTCAGCGCCGCGGGGGCTGGGCGAACCTCGACGGCGGCGATTTTTCGGCCGCCGGCTTCGCCTCGCGCTTGCGATGTAAGATCGCGAGCCGGCGCTCCAATCGCTGACGATGTCGCTCCGCGTTTTTTACCCACGGCTGACCGTCCGGCTCGGCTGCGGCGATGTACTCGACCCAGTTTCTGAGGGCGTCGAGCACGTAGAACTCCTCGACTCGCGGCTTCTTCGCCGCCCGGGCAGCCGCCATCGAGCCGAGCGCCTTGTAGTAGTACCGGTCGTACTCGGGCACGAAAAACACACTCGACAGATCGATTGGATTGATGCCCATGGGCGGAAGAAGGACGTTGCGAGCGACGGCGGCGTGCTCGAGTGCGGACGGCAAGTCCCCGTGGCGTTCGTGGGCGATCGCCAGCCCCCAATGGGCCAAGGAGTACGAATCCGGTCGCGACGACGCCTCGAGCGAGCGCTGATAGTCGGCGATCGCCTGCTCGAAGCGCCCGGCAATCATGTGTGACTCGGCGCGATTGAGATAACTCAGCCCCCGCGAGATCGGACGCCACTCGAGCTCGAGCGCGCGAGTGTAGGCGTCGAGCTCCACGTCGCGGTCTTCGAGCTTGGCAGAGAGGATGCCGATGGAGAACCAGGCTTCGGCGGCGCGAGGCGAGGACGGGTCCCGGGCGATGGCCGCGAACGCGATGTCCCGGTTCTTCTTGTAGTCGAGTCCGTCGAGCCCGGCGGCGTGCTGTGCCAGCAAGATGGCTGTCCGACTGTCGGTCGGGTCGAGCTCGTGAGCTTCGGCGAACGCGGCGTGGATGCGTTCGTCGAGACCGAGGCGCACGTCGATTCCGATAGGTTGATCCAACAGGAAATTGAGCTGTTCCCCTCGAACGAGCGCCTCGTAGCTGCGGCCGACGTTCGGGTCTTTCGCGACGTCCCATAGCGACGGTTGCGCCGCCGCGTGAGAAGCGACAGCCAACATCCCCGAAAAAGCGAGCAGAGCGGCTCGTGCCGCTCCGGGTTTCATCGATTTCGTCCCAGCGCCGCGAGGCGCTCCTTGGCGTGATCCGCCCATGGTCCTCCATCGTGATGCCGCAGAAACGCGCGCCAGCGATCCCGGGCGACGTCGCGATCTCCCACCTCCGCCAAAACAGCCACCATCGCGTCGAAGGTGCCCGCGGGTAGCACGGGCATTTCGACGCGCGCCGGGAGCCGGTCACCGTCCGGCGCGAGACCCGCCAGGCCCCACGGTCCTTGGGCTTCGCGGGCAACTCCTCGGGCCTCCTCGCGTCGACCCCGGCGGTCCAAAACGAGCGCGAGCGCGCCAAGCACGACGTCCTCGAAACCGGGAGTCGTGCCGCTTCGACGAGCCTCGTCGAGATATCCCATGGCTTCGTCCAGGAGCGCTCCCCGGTCGGCCCCGTCGACTCTCGCGCCGAGATCCATCACCCGCGCGGCGGCTTCGACGTAGACCCGTTGACGACGCCTCCGGTCATCAAGAAGACCGGCGCGCGGCACGAGCGCGCGATAGGCGGCCAGAGCCTCGGTCGCGTGGTCGGTTTTGGCGGCGGCCACCGCCCAGTCGTGTAGCGCCTCGGGTTGCTCGAGACTGCGCCGATCGAGACGACGCGCGCGACTGAACGCCTCGTAGGCCTTCTTCGCGAGCCCAGCGCCGAGCGCTGCCCGCCCTTCGAGCACAGCGGGTGCCGCGCGACCGGGAAAAGCCTCTTCGGCTCGCCGCGCCCCTTCGATCGAGCTCTTCGGCGAGCGCGCGAGCCGGGAATAGCCGAGGGCGAGGAAACGACAATAGCGGCGAAGCGCGGGTTCACGCGCGCGATCCCAGAGCGTCTCGGTGCTGAGGCGGCCGGCGTCGCGCGCCGGCCGACACTCGCTCGGTCGCGGGCTCGCCGCCGCAGCGGCCGTCAGCGCCTGCGTGGCGGACGTCGTCGACCCGGTGGCGAGCTGCGCAAACGTGATGACGACAAAGGGGACGTACACTGGACCCGCGGCTCCCGGCGGCACGGCGACCCGCCAGTCGATTTTATACCTCAGGGAGCGGCGGCGCGCCCGACGAAGGGATTGTGCAGCATGACGGTTTCCCGCCGGCGCGGCCCGACACTGAGCACAAAAATAGGCACCCCGGAGCCTTCTTCCAGATACCTGACGTAGGCACGGGCCGCCGGAGGTAGCTCGTCGAGCACCCGGACCTGCTCGAGACTGTCGCCCCATCCCTCGAGCTCTTCGTAGACGGGGCTCGAGCGGTCGAGGTCGTCGATCGGAAAGTCGCTCGTTCTGCCCCGCGGAGTGTCGTAGGCGACACAAACTCGAATCTTGTCCAAGCCACTCAGCACGTCGAGCTTGGTGAGCGCGAGGCCGTCTATCCCGTTGACTCGGGCCGCGTAGCGAAGCGCCGGAAGATCGAGCCACCCGGTTCGCCGCGGTCGCCCCGTCACCGAACCGAATTCGGCGCCGGCCTCTCGCAGATGTTTCCCGTCGTCGTCGGTGAGCTCCGTCGGAAACGGACCGCTGCCAACGCGGGTCGCGTACGCCTTCGCCAAACCGACGACCGTGTCGATGCGCGTCGGCCCGATGCCCACGCCGGTGCTCGCGCCGCCGGACACGGGCGAGCTCGAGGTCACGAACGGATAGGTCCCGTGGTCGACGTCGAGCAACGTGCCCTGCGCACCTTCGAGTAACACGCTCTTTCCTTCACGGATGGCGGTGTTGACCAGCAACGAGGTGTCCGCCAGCATCGGTACGATGCGTTTTGCGCTCTGCTCGAGCGGCGCGAGAATCGACTCTACGCTCGGCACCTCCGCATCGAACGAGCGGATGACCGGTCGCCAAGCGTCGAGCGCTATTTCGATCTTCTTTTTCACTCGACCGAGATCGCGCAGCTCGCCCGCGCGAAGACCCGTACGCCGAACCTTGTCCTCGTAGGCGGGCCCAACGCCCTTCTTGGTCGTGCCGAGCGCTTGCTCCTTGCTCGCTGCTCCCTCGCGCAACTTGTCGACGAGTATGTGATAGCCGGTGATCAGGTGCGCGCGCTCGCTGACCGCCAGGCGAGACTCGACACCGGTCTTGCCGCGTCGAGTGAGGCCGTCGATCTCTTCGACGAGGATCGACGTATCCACGACCATGCCCTGACCGAGCACGCACCGGGTTCCTTCACGCAAGATGCCGCTCGGCAACAAGCGGACGATGACCTTCTCGTCGCCGACCACCAAGGTGTGCCCGGCGTTCGGGCCCCCGGCGTACCGCACGACCATGTCGGCAAACTCGGTGTAAATGTCGACGATCTTCCCTTTGCCCTCGTCGCCCCACTGGGCACCGACGATCACGACGCATGACATTCTCGGCGCTTCCTTCCTATCCGCCGCTGGCGGCGTCCGATGCTGCATGTTGGGCGACTTTCGCCGCCAAGTCATCCGCGACGACGGTGCCGATCTGCGCCGTCGCGTTGTCGACGAGCCGGATCAAGCTGGCCCGCCCCTGGGAAACCTCGAGGATGTGCGAATACGACCAGGCTCGGGCGTAGGCGACCGAATCGCCGGACCCCGCGTGCGCGCATCGCACCCCGAGCTGCCGCAAGGCCGCGAGCACCTCGCGACTGGCGCTCTCATCGCCGACTCGCACGAGAACTTTCGACTCTGGCCGCGAGTCACGGCGAGTCCGAGCCAACGCCCAGCCGAGATTATCCAGATCGAGCGCAAAACCCGCAGCCGGACGAGGAGCGCCGAAACGTTCGAGCAACCCGTCGTATCGCCCGCCTGAGCCCACGGGCTCCCCTGGACCGTCAGCCAAAATCTGGAACGTCATGCCCGTGTAGTAGGCGAAATTCCACATCTCGCCGAGGTCGACGACTACCTCCGGGGCGATGTCCTGTCGCTTGGCTTGCTCGAAGCGCGCCTGGAGCTCGGTCATCGGCTCCATCGCGGCAGTACCTGCGAGCGCTTTGTTGGCGCGAACCCAGACGTCGGCGCCGCCGTGTAGCTCGACCAACGCGACCAGCGCTCCGAGCTCCCGGGCTGGCACCTTGGCGGCGCGGGCGCGCCGTTCGAGCTCGGCGCCGTCCTTGAGACCCAACGACTCGACGAGCGGCGGCCAGAGGGACCGATCGACCGAATCGAGAAGTGATGCGGGGATCTGCGCATGAGCGAGATCCACGACGAAGTCGCGGAGGCCCGCTGCTTTGATGGCGTCGACGGCCACGGTCAGAACTTCCTCGTCACCGTCGGCACCCCCGGTTCCGACCAGCTCGATGCCCGCCTGGCCGACTTGGCGGTCGCTCCGCGCACGCTCGTGCCGCTTGCGAAGTACGATCCCCTCGTACGCCAAGCGCGCCGGCACCGGTTCGCCAGCCAACCGAGTGGCAACGAGGCGCGCGATTTGCGGAGTCACGTCCGAGCGAAGTGCCAAAACCTCGCCGGTCTCGGGCTCGAAGAAACGTAAAGCCGCTTGCAGACCCAATCCCCCGAGCCCGCGTTCGAGCACATCCGCGTATTCGAACATCGGCAGTGCCACCCGTTCGTAGCCGTGCAGCCCGAACACCTCCATGACCCTCGCCGTCAGCGCCGCTTGGCGCCGCGCCTCCCCGGGCAACAGATCCCGCATCCCCTCCGGCAGCGGGTGCTCTAGAGCCGTGGCGCCGGTCATTTCAGCATTGGCGGCGAGAGCTGCTGCGGAAGAGGGAGGTCGGCTCGAAATCGGCATCGGCGCACGGCGCTTGTACCGCCAGGCTCGGTGGGGTCAAGCAGTTACGCGGCCCCCGCGGTCGTCTCTCGGCCGAATCCGGTGTATCTGCTCTGGCGATGGAACGGCCGCGATTGAAGGAAATCGACACGAGCGAACGAGGAGCCGAGCGCGACGGCAAACCGCAGGTCATGGACCGTCGGCTGTTCATGCAGTTGATGGTGTTTCGTTGCGATCTCAGACCAGCGGACTCGATCAAGCTGCTTTCTCACGCGCTCGACGAAAAGCAGTGCCCGGCGGTCGTCTACGAAGACATCAGCGATCCGCTCGGCATCGGGCTGTTGACTTGGAGCGAAGACCCAACGCACTTCGTCGAGAACGTTCGACCGATCGTGGCCGATCCCGAGATCTGCATCGAGCATCGCCCGGAGATGACCATGCTCGGTCGGACCTACAGCATCGGCTACGAGCAGGACCTGGAGCACTGGCTTTTGCGACGGTCGCCGGAGACCGTGCTCGACGAACGACACCAGTGGGCGGTGTGGTACCCGCTCCGCCGAAGCGGCGCCTTCGAGCGGCTCGACGGTCAGGAGCAAGCCAAGATCTTGAGGGAACACGGCGCCATCGGCCGCGCCTACGGCGAGAAGGGTCTCGCGAGCGACGTCCGCCTCGCGTGTCACGGCCTCGACACGAACGACAACGACTTTGTCATCGGTCTCGTCGGCAAAGAGCTGTTTCCGCTGTCCCACGTCGTGCAATCGATGCGTAAGACCCGCCAGACG